>JBDSGK010000294.1:0-6463 GCA_039919015.1 Ferruginibacter sp. | reverse complement strand
AAACACCTGGCAGCAGGTGTCTACATGGTTCAGGTAACTGATGCCTTTAAGAAAGAGATACTGGCAACAGGAAGAGTGGTGATACTACGATAACAGCGCAAAAAATAATCAGTAATACAGATCCTTCAGCCTCCGGCTGGAGGATCTGTATTTTAATTTTGAATAGAAGCGCAGGCTCCCACCCTTTTCAAAAAGATTTTTTATTTTTTTACAGTTGCTTACCGCGGTATTTGCGTTGACTTAACCATTAGAAATTAGCCGCAATGTTAATAATTACTTTGTTAATGTGTTATCCATAATAAAGTATGATGTATATTGTTATTCACCCCCCCCCTTGAATAACTGGATCCTCTGCCAATATTCTAATTGATCATTTCAGTAACTTAAAAATTAATCAAATGGTATATAAGCTAATAATACTTATGGCGATCATCAATGTAGGTATGGGCACTCCTTTATTTGCACAGCAAAACGGGGATATCAAAGGAATACCCATTGTTGTTAATCCCACAAAAACAGAAACTACTGCTTATATAATGGAAAAGGCAAAGAATTATCCAGTTAAAATGATAGAGAGGGAGGAAAAAGAATATCCCAACAGGCGGAATCTTCCACAAAACCCTTTATCTCCCGCTATTCCCGCTTACCCGTTTTCTTCGGATAATTTCAATCCCCCTGCAATCAACGAATTGGCTCAAACACCGAGTACCAGTTTTAATGGAGTTACCGGCCCTACTGAAACAGGTGCGTTTCCTCCAGATGACATGGGTGCTGTTGGTCCCACACAATATATTTTATTCGTGAACGGGAGATTGCGATCATTCAATAAAACAACCGGGGTCGCTGATGGAATATTGAACGTTGACCCTGATGTTTTCTTTGTTTCAGTGATGACACCTATAGGCGGATTAGTTACACAGGTCTTTACATCTGACCCGAGGATCAAATATGACAGGCTTTCTGCAAAATGGATATTGGTTATTATTGATGTTCCTTTGGGTGCTTCAGGTAATACACCGGTGGCAAACCGGGTATTGATAGCTTACAGTAATACATCAACAATTACGGCGGCTACTACCTGGACATTTTCTCAATTTACAGGGGAAGCCAGCAAGTTTACTGACTATGAAACATTGGGCATTGATGCCAACGCCCTTTATATTGGTACCAATATGTTTACACTTGCAGGAGTTTTCTCTGCTACCAATGGTTATGTGATCAACCGTAATACAGTTCTATCAGGCGCAGCTTATACTGTGTATACATTTACCGGGTTGGTGGCTACACCTACCGGTGCCGGCCCATTTACGCCACAGGGAGTTGATAATTTTGATTATTCGGCCACACAAGGATATTTCATAGGCGTTGATAATGCAACTTTTGGAACCCTGATGATGCGAAGAGTAAGCACGCCTGCAGGAGTTCCGACCATTTCGGCAAATATTTCAATTATTGTATCCACAACAACTTTTCCCCAAACCGTTCCGCATCTTGGCAATACCGGGGGAAACAATGGCAAGCTGGATGCATTGGATGACCGGCTATTTGCGGCAGTTGCCAGGAATGGGCATATATGGACATCCCATAACATCTCCGTTCTTAATACCGGTGTTGCAGCTTCCACTGGTACGGAGAGGCGCAATGGAGTTCGCTGGTATGATATACAGAATATAACAGCTACCCCTTCCATAAGCCAGTCAGGTACTATTTATGATCCGGCACTTACAGCCAGTAATCCTCGATGGTACGGAGTTCCATCAGTTATGGTATCGGGTCAGAATCATGTCGCATTTAGTATGACAACCGGGGGTCTTAATGACCGGGCAAATGCTGCAACCACCGGGCGATTAACAGGTGATGCAGCAGGAACAACGCAGGCAAATTCATTGACCACGGCAAGTACCACTGCCTATAATCCTGCGGGAGACCCGGGCGGCACCGGTGGAAGAAGGTGGGGTGATTATTCTTATGTTTCTCTTGATCCGCTTGATAATATGACGATGTGGATGGTGGGTCAATATTGTTCAAACACCAATGTGTATGGTTGTAATGTTACTAAGTTACTCGCTCCCCCACCAGCAACTCCTGCAAGTACCAGCCCTGCATCAACACCTGCAGGGCAGCTTTCAGTGAATGTAGTGGTAACAGGAACAGCAGTATCCGGTAGCGGATTTTATGATCCGGGTACTAATCTCTCAGCGCCTGCCCTGGCCTATTCACATATTTCGGCAACAGTATCAGGTGGTGTTACGGTTAACAGCATTACTTATACAGATCCAACGCATGTTACCCTGAACCTGAGTACAGCCGGTTCACCCCAGGGCATGAAAAATATCACGATCACTAACCCCGATGGCCAGGAGCTCACGGGAAACAGTATATTCCAGGTACTCGGTGTTGTTCCAATAACATGGAAAGAATTGAAAGGCAAATTAAATAGTAATTTAACGGTTACCCTCAACTGGATCACCAGTACAGAAAGTGGTAACAAAGGATTTTTTGTTGAGCGTACGGAAACAAATGATCAAAACGGCTGGACAAGTATTGGCTTTGTAAATGGGGCGAACAACAGCGCAACGGAAAAGAATTATTCACTGGTTGATAATGATATCCAGCTCAGCAAGATCTACCGTTATCGTTTAAAGCAGGTTGACTTTGATGGTAATTTCAGTTATTCAAATGAAGTAGTGATCAGGGTAAATGACCAAAAGAATAGATTGCTCCTTACCAATCATCCCAATCCATTTAAATCAATTGTAACAATAAAATATAACCTACCTACAGCCGGTGTAGCAAATCTGAAAGTATTTGACGTTTCGGGTAAAGAAGTAGCCATGCTTGCCGATGGCTATCATAAAGCCGGTCTTTATACTGTTGAATTCAAACCTGGGAAACTGAGTAAAGGAACCTATATCTGTAAACTGGTATTTGAAGGTGAAATTCTAACCAACCAGATGATACTGATCAAATAAAAATACACATAAATAAGAACGGGGTATCCAGCCCCGTTCTTATTTATTGATCTTATACAGGCTCCCGCCCTTTTCAAAAATCCGGTCTATTTTATTTTCTATAGTCATATCTTTTTCAACAGGGGGAGCATGATGAGGTTTTACCCGGGCATCAAATAACAACGGGCCATGGCAGCCCCAGTGCTTGTTTTCAATAAAACTGTCTATCCCATACATATCATGCGATGGGTTACAACGGGTAAAAGTTACCCATAAAAAATTGTTTAGTGTATCACTTACAAAATCCGAGTTATCACAAATAATGATTACGGGATAATTATGTAATTGAGTTTTTAATCCCGATAATTGAGCATCCAGGTTTTGGAGTTCCAGCCGTGCAGTTTCATAATTGGTAAATGTGTTTGTTTGCAAAGCAATTACACCCGGCATAATTATTTTCGGATTTTTAAAATGCTCCAGGTTATTTAATGCATTGGGTATTGCAGTATTCAACGCCCGTATTGGTTCTCCATAAGCAGCCAGTACAACTTTACTGCCGCTGTTCAATGAAGTACCGGAATAGTCGAGGGTATCAATGGTCGTGTTGGTGTAAAAATGAATATCCCGCTTAAGATTAATCCGTTCCAGTATATAAATGAAGTAAGCTTTAATATCGGTTGTATTTACTGAATTGGTTTCATCAGCAGTAATAAATAAGAATTTAGCCAGGCTTAATTGCCCTGTTCCCAGTATATGATTGGCAATGGTAAGTATTTCGGCCGGTTGTTTTGCCGGAGTATAAGGTGTATATCTTTCGCTGCCTATTGCCAGCAAAAGGGGGTGAACCCCCGCTGCATCTACTGCATGCACTTCTTTAAGTCCCGGTATCTCCTGTTGCAAAGCCCTGCCGGTAAGTTTATGAATCAGCTGGCCAAAACTGGTATCTTCCTGGGGTGGGCGTCCAACAACAGTAAACAACCAGATGGCATTTTTCCTGGCATACACTTTATTCACTTTCATAACCGGGAAATCATGCGTAAGGCTGTAATATCCTAAGTGATCGCCAAAAGGTCCTTCGGGTTTATTTTCATCTGGATACACTTCGCCTGTGATCACAAAATCTGCATCGGTGCTGATACAAAAGTCATTTTTATACATGTACCGAAACCTCCTGCCGCCCAGAACTCCTGCAAAGGTCATTTCGCTGATGCCTTCAGGCAATGGCATAACGGCTGCCACACTGTGTGATGGCGGGCCACCAACAAACACACTCACTTTAAGTGGTATCCCTTTTTTAGTTGCTTTGTTTTGATGAACGCCAATACCACGATGTAATTGATAATGCAATCCAACTTCTTTATTAGATATATACTCATTGCCTGATAACTGGATACGGTACATACCGAGGTTTGCATTCATGATACCCGGCTTATCCATGTCTTCAGTATACACCTGGGGCATGGTAACAAAAGCTCCCCCATCCATCGGCCAATGTTGTATTTGCGGCAGGTCAGTAATTTTTATCTCTTCAAATAAAACGGGTTTTTGTAATGGATCTTTTTTAGGAAAAGCTTTTAACCCCGCCAGGGCGGCACTGAAATTTTTAATGGGACTTTTAATGGCTTTAACGGGGTCTTCTTTCAGATCAATTAGCTGTTGGACAGTTTTCAAGGTATCCCTGAAGATAAACTCACTCCTTTCCAGTGTTCCGAAAATATTCGATGCTGCCCTGAATTTACTGCCCTTTACATGTTCAAATAACAATGCAGGCCCTCCTGCTTCATACACACGCAGATGAATGGCCGCCATTTCAAGATAAGGGTCAACCTCTTCTTTAATGCGAACAAGGTGCCCGTTCTTTTCCAGGTCAAGTAAACATTCTTCTAAGGATCTGTAAGGCATGAAGGAGAATTAATAATTTAATAATTAATAATTAAAATTGAACCCAAATGAAGACCCACCAACTATTAACTATTAACAATGAACTATTAACCTTATTTTTTAAGATACATTACTTCTTTCACAAGCTTAACTGTTCTTGCTACATCAGGTAAATAAGCAGCAACAAGATTAGGTGCATAATGCATGGGTGCATCCGCAGAAGTGATACGGCGGATGGGTGCATCCAGGTAATCAAATCCTTCTTTTTGTATGCGGTAAGTAATTTCGGATGATACAGAAGCGAATGGCCACTGTTCTTCTACAATTACAAGCCTGTTTGTCTTTTTTACACTCTCCAGGATGGTAAACCAATCCAGCGGGCGGATGGTTGCCAGGTCGATGACCTCTGCTTCAATACCTTCTTTAGCCAGTTCTTCAGCAGCACCCAAAGCGATCTTCATCATTTTATTAAAGGAAACAATAGTTACATCCTTACCCGGCCTTTTTATAAATGCTTTACCGATGGGTAATAAATATTCTTCTTCCGGCACTTCGCCCTTTTCGCCATACATCACTTCACTCTCCATAAAAATAACCGGGTCATCATCGCGGATAGCGCTTTTAAGTAAACCCTTTGCATCATATGGGTTAGAAACAGAGATCACTTTTAAGCCGGGTATATTTGCATACAGCGCTTCAAAAGCAGTTGAATGCTGGGCCCCCAACTGTCCCGCACTTCCATTGGCACCACGAAAAACGATTGGGCACCCAACTTGTCCACCACTCATTGCCAGCATTTTAGAAGCAGTATTTAATATTTGATCTAAGGCAAGAACTGCAAAGTTCCAGGTCATATATTCTACGATGGGGCGAAGGCCGCTTTGAGCTGCCCCTACTGCAATAGCAGTAAATCCAAGCTCGGCAATTGGGGTATCAATCACTCTCTTTTCACCAAATTCATCCAGCATACCCTGGCTAACTTTATAAGCGCCATTGTATTCTGCCACTTCCTCTCCCATTAAAAAAACCGTTTCATCTCTCCGCATTTCTTCCTGCATGGCTTCTCTAAGGGCTTCTCTAAAGGCAATTTGTCGCATTTGTATGATTTATTATGAAGTTGCAAATTTATCTTATCAGGGGCAGATGAACAAATAGATATTACGGGCGGTCGTATAAAAAAAGGTCCCGCCCGGGCGAGACCTTTTAGTGAATTTCAGTAAAGATCAATTAAGTAATTCCGACAGTTTATCTGTTAATTTTTTTCCGAACAGGTTCTTCGCAATGATCCTGCCATCTTTATCCAACAATAGGTTGGATGGGATAGCTTTGATATAATATTGGTCAGAAGTAGAATTTTTCCAGCCCTGCAGGTCACTTACCTGCTTCCAGATCAAACCATCATCAACAATTGCTTTTTTCCATTTGGCCGTACCTTTTTCATTGTCATACGAAACACCAAAGATCTCGAGCCCTTTTGCATGGTAAGTATTGTATGCTTTTACGATATTCGGATTTTCCTTGCGGCATGGCCCGCACCAGCTGGCCCAGAAATCTACCAATACATATTTGCCCCGCAGTGATGAAAGGCTTAATGTATGCCCGGTTGTATCAAGTTGGGTGATATCCGGTGC
>JBDSGK010000293.1:0-9334 GCA_039919015.1 Ferruginibacter sp. | reverse complement strand
ACAAAAAAACAACCTGGAACTTCAGCTCAATTCAACGGCATATTTATTTTGGTAAACATGCAGACATTGCCTGGTTTGAAGAATTATTGAGCACCCAAATGAAGATCTGCCGGGGCTCGGGTGTAGTAGTAAAACAAAACAATGAATGGAAGGTGCAGCAATATGTTTTGTCTATGACCATTCCTAACGACCTGAGTGATGGTATAGTTAAACTAAAGACCCCGCTGGAAGATTCAATAATAAACAGGTTACGGTAAAAGAAGCCTGAACATTAGTTTCACGCAGCAGAAAGACAAGTTGATCATTGAAACAGTTGATGGCAGGTAAGAAAGAATATTTTAAGGATCTGGAGTTTTAATTAACCTGGTTTTTAAACCGCACAGATACATTTAAGCAAATAAATACGTAATCTTGTAGATGCACACTATCCACCCCCTGCTATGGGAAAAGAAGAACAACGGTTGCTCCAGTACCGTTCGGCACTACTAACCAAAGAAGCTTTTATTACGCCCCTGTTCAACATTTTTTTAATTGTAGGGGCAATTATTATTCTTGTTGCGGCTTATATAAAAATAACACAGGAATTAAAAACATCCGACAGGCTTAGAGCCGACGTAGAAAAAAGAACGGCCGAACTGGAGCTGGCTTATGCGGCACTACAACAAAAGAACGAGGAGCTTTTAACCATGAATAAAGAATTGGAATCATTTGCCTATATATCGAGCCACGACCTGCAGGAACCTTTACGGAAGATACAAACCTTTGCTAACCGTATTATGACCAGCGAATCACAAAACTTAACGGATAAAGGCAAAAGTTATTTTCTCCGGATCGAGGACGGGGCCAACCGCATGCAAACACTAATTGCCGATCTGCTTTCCTATTCCCGTACGTCTACTTCTGAACGCAATTTTGAATCCACCGACCTGAATAAAATAATGGAAGAAGTGAAGAAAGATTTCGAAGAAATTATTACAGAAAAACATGCGGTTATTGAAACTGGTGAAATGTGCTATGCATCTGTTATTCCCTTCCAGTTTCACCAGCTCATGCACAATATCATTGGCAATTCACTTAAATTTTCAAATCCAGGAATACCTCCGCACATCATCGTTAAGAGTAGGAAAATAAAAGGAACTGAGGTAAAAAATCTCCCATCTATACCGGGAAATGAATACTGCCATATTAGCATTGCTGATAATGGCATCGGCTTTGATCCCGAATACAAAGATTACATCTTTGAGTTATTTAAGCGCCTGCACGACAAAGCCAAGATACAAGGAACGGGTATCGGCCTTGCCATTGTAAAAAAGATTGTGGAAAATCACGACGGTATAATTGTTGCAACAGGACAATTAAAAAAAGGCTCAACCATTGATATATATATTCCGGCGGTCCATTGACCTCAATGTCAACAACTGGCCTGATGAAAATCTTTTCTTCGAATTAATAACCTCCATTTTTAAACGTGCCCAACAAAAACCGGCATACTGTTAACCATTTATTTATTTTTGCAGTTATTGGAATTTTTTGTTCCTTTAAAAAAATAACTGCTGCATGAAAAATTTATTTGATAAGGATACTTACATCGAAGTGATGCAACGCATAGGCAGCCTTTCCCCCCAAAGTCAGCGCCAATGGGGAAAAATGAATATCTCCCAAATGATGGCACATTGCAAGGAGGCTTTTAAGGTTCCACTAAGCGAAAAGAAAATGCCCCGCATGTTCATCGGCCTGTTGTTGGGCTGGATGATAAAATCAAAATTATACAATGAATCTCCCTGGAAACATAACCTGCCCACTGCACCGAATTTTATCATTAAAGATGAGCGTGATTTTGAAAAAGAAAAACAGGAGTTATCCGTTTTGATCGACCGGTTTCACAACGGTGGACCAGGAAAAGTTGGCAGGTTTCCACATCCCATGTTTGGTACATTTACATCGGATCAATGGGGTAAAGCGATGTACAAACATATAGACCATCACCTGGTACAGTTTGGTGCTTAGGTGTCAGGCCACTACTAACGCTACTAAAAAATAAAAGCTAACTGAGTAGTAATTACTTCTCTACGCATGAGCTTGTTTTAGTGGCCAGACACCTATTAAAAAATGCCGTCTCCAAAAAACTTTGTTTTTCAGTTAACGGCATTTGGTTGGATGAACCAACTAAGATCTTGATCTTATCTTCCTGCTATATCAAGCTTGCTAAAAATATTTTTAACGCTTGAAGTTATTTCCTCCTGGCTGATGCGGGTATAATTCATCTCTTCAATTGTCCAGCCCTGCCATACAACCCGGTCCGTATTTGCATCGGTTAAAGTAATAGATATAGTACCCTCGTTAACCGGCACTGAATAATTATTATATCCTAAAAATTCAGAAGGATAATAAATAGTTCCCCACCTTCTTAACATGGGATTGTAATAAGTACGGGTATAAGATTGGGTGTACACTGGATCAGACCTACGTGTAGTTGTATTCTTTACCAGCACATCATAGCTGATTAGGACATCGGGATTACTGGATACTTCTCTCCAGCCTATTCTTCTTAACTCGGCATTGGCTGCATTTCTTACAGTAATGTCGCCATAAGAGCCGGGACGTGGCACATTATCATCCTGGTTATACCTTGTATCTACCCACATATAGGTTCTGTAATTGTTCAGGTTAACACTGTTGTCTTTTTCTACATGCACAGGGGTAGAACACGCTGCAAAGAAGCATATGGCTATTAAAACAGTATATATATATTTGATTGTTTTCATAATAAAGCCTCCTTTTATTTAATATAAAAATGGTTTCTTATAAAAAGACAAAAAGCATTCCAGTATTTAAATAATTATATAAATGCTTGTTGTAAAGAAGATCTATAATACGGCAGGGGAATTTTTTACACAAAGAATTCAATTAAAAGCATTGGTTAGGTGTCACGCCACTACTAACACGCTAAATAATTAAAAAGATAACTGAGTTGCAATTTCTCTGGATTTCTAAATCCCGGCATAGTGGCCATACACCTATAATTTCATCAGCCTGTTCGCTGCTTCTTCCAATGTTTCTTCTTTTTTAGAAAAACAAAAACGCAGGACTTTATTGTCCTGACCATCTTTATAAAAAGCAGAAGTAGGGATGGTGGCTACGCCATATTCTTTTGTTAAACGAACAGCAAAATCTTTTTCATTTTCATCAGTGATATCCCTGTAGCTGTACAATTGAAAATAACTGCCGTAAGAAGGCAGCGCTTTGAATTTTGTTTGCTGCATCAGGTTCTTTAAATGATCTCTTTTTTGTTGCAGGAATGAGCCGAGTTGTAAGTAGTTATCTTTTTGCTTTAAAAATTCTGCCAGGGCAAATTGTACCGGGCTGTTGCAGGTAAAGCAGTTAAACTGGTGTACTCTCCTGAACTCTTTCATTAAAGCGGCGGGAGCAACACAATAACCCAGTTTCCAGCCGGTGCAGTGATAAACTTTCCCAAAAGAAAAACAAACAAAACTTCTTTCATACAGGTCCGGATAGCGCAACATGCTTTCATGTTTTTTGCCATCAAAGATCAAATGCTCATATACTTCATCGCTTAAAATAAAAATACCCGTGCCCTTTACGATGCTTTGTAATTCTACTATGTCGTCTGCACTTAACACTGCACCCGTTGGGTTATGCGGTGTATTGAGCATGATGAGTTTTGTTTTGGTACTGATCTTTTGTTTTACCAGCTCCCAGTCTATTTTATAATCGGGATATACCAGCGGAATTAAAACCGGTATGGCCCCATTAATTTCAATGTTGGGAATGTAACTGTCGTAAGCCGGTTCAAAAACGATCACTTCATCACCGGGCCGCAGTATGGTCGTTAGCGCTGTATAAATAGCATAAGTGCCTCCGGGAGTAATGGTGATCTCTGTATCGGCATTAACCCGGGTTGAATAAAGCTCAGTGATCTTTTCAGCCAGCCGCTCTCTTAATGCCGGCAGGCCGTTCATGTGTACATATTGATTATGCCCGTTCTGCATAGCCTTACTCACCAGGCCGATCAATGCTTCATTCATTTCATAATCAGGAAAACCCTGCCCAAGATTGATGGCTTTGTGCTCGTTGGCCAATACACTCATTACCGTAAAAATGGTAGTGCCAACATCAGGAAGTTTGCTTTGTATGTTTGGTATCAACAGCAGGTATTTTTAAAAAAATTTAGCTTTTCAGTTTTATTATAATTAGTCTTGCCTATAACAAAATCATTATACTGTCAGCCTGAGCTTGTCGAAGGCGATATGTATAAATGTGTAACCCGCCTTCGACATCCCTCCATTGGCGGGAGACAACTTTTAATTTGTATTCATAAACTTAGAGGTATTTTTCTCCCTTGTTCCTTTTTATTTCTGCAACATATTCTTTTATATCCTGTTCTTTCTCTTTTTTACAGATCAATAAAACGTCTTTGGTATCAACCACTACAAAATCATCGAGCCCCTGTAAAATAACCAGTTTTTTATTGTCTGCATGTATGATATTATTGGTGGCGTCTATCACCATTACATGATTACCCACCACGGCATTACCCAGGTAATCCTTTTCCAGGTTATCATAAGTACTTGCCCAGGTTCCCAGGTCACTCCAGCCAAATGAGGAGGGAATGATATATACATTGTCTGCTTTTTCCATCACCCCGTAATCAATGGAAATATTTACGCACTGGGGATAGATCCTTTCTGTTGCTTCCTTTTCTTTTTTTGTGTTGAAGTGTGTTTTTTCTGCTTCAAACACTTCGGCTATTTCGGGCAAATGTTTTTCAAAGGCTTTGATTATATTTTTTACCTGCCATACAAAAATGCCGGCATTCCATAAAAAATCTCCGCTGGCCATAAATGTTTTAGCCAGTTGTTTATCCGGTTTTTCGGTAAAGGTTTTCACTTTATACACATTATCACTTACTGCATGCTGCTCGTATTGAATATAACCATAGCCCGTATTGGGATGTGTAGGTTTTATGCCCAGGGTTATCAATCCTTTTATATGGGCAGTAAACTGCAAAGCAGCCGTACATACTTTTTCAAATGCTGCTTCATCTGTAATGATATGATCAGCGGGTGCGCAGATCAAATTGGCATTTGCATTCAGCTGGTGTAGTTTGTATGAGATATATGCAACGCAGGGGGCCGTGTTCTTTCGCGAAGGCTCACACAAAATATTTTTAACCGGCAGTTCGGGTATCTGTTTGGCAACAATATCCTTATACTGTTCAAACGTTATGATGAAAATATTTTCTGCAGGAACAAATTTCGCAAACCTGTCAAAGGTTGCCTGTATCAGCGTTCGGCCGGTATTCAGAATATCCAGGAACTGTTTCGGGTAATCTGTACGGCTTATTGGCCAAAACCTGCTCCCGATACCCCCGGCCATTATAGCAACGTAATTATTTTTACTCATGTTGTAATTATATGATCCCTTCTTTTACCAGGTCGTGTAAATGAATAATGCCTGCATATTTTTTATTGTCCTCAACAACCAGCTGGCTGATATTATGCTTACGCATCTCATCAAGTGCATGTATTGCTAATATATCCGATGCAATGGTTTTAGGATCGCTGCTCATAATATCTTTTGCGCTAAGGTCTTCAAATCTGCCTGCTTTTTCGAGCATCCGCCTTAAGTCGCCGTCAGTAATAATGCCTAAAATGTTTTCTGTATCATCAACAACAACTGCAGCACCAAGTCTTTTTTGTGTCATTTCAATGATCACTTGTTTTATGGTTGCAGCAGGCAATACTTTTGGTTTTGAATTCTGTTCTGCCAGTTCTCCTACCCGCAAATACAATTTTCTGCCGAGTGCTCCCCCGGGATGATATTTTGCAAAATCGCTGCTGCCAAACCCTTTTAGTTCCATTAAACATATGGCCAATGCATCGCCCATCACCATTTGAGCTGTTGTACTGCTGGTGGGGGCAAGGTTAATGGGACAGGCTTCCTGCTCAACAGTTGTATTTAAAACAATATCGCTGTTTTGCGCCAGGAAAGATTGGGTATTACCCACCATGCCTACCAGTGTATTTCCAAAGTTCTTAACCAGTGGGGCCAATACTTTTATTTCGGGACTGTTGCCACTTTTACTGATCACCAAAACAATATCATCGGTTTGGATCATGCCCAGGTCGCCATGAATGGCATCGGCTGCGTGCATAAATATAGAAGGGGTTCCGGTGCTGTTTAAAGTGGCCACGATCTTTTGGGCTATGATCGCACTTTTTCCAATACCGCTTACGACCAATCTTCCTTTACTTACAGCTATTTGCTCAACTGCCTTTACAAAGTCAGCATTAATAAATGCTTTTAACCCGCTTACCGAATTGGTCTCTAACTCAATTGTGCGTAAAGCAACCGATATGATCTTGTCATTATTCATCACTAATGCCCGCAAACCTACTTCAAATCATTCATAATGCAAAGAACTGCAGTTGTAGGGAGTGGTACTGTTTGAAAAGCTGTCAGTCCCGATAGCTATCGGGATTGTCGAAGCCGATATGTTTTATTATAACCCGCCTTCGACATCCCCCCATCGGCGGGAGATAATCTTCGTATCCATCCATTTTTCAAACCGTACCACAACCGGGTTGTAGTTCTATAACTACAGATTTATGGCGATCATTTAACCTTTGGATTTTTTGCAGGCTGATTTATTTTGATTAACTTAAGTGATCGAATCAAATGCAGGCTTATAGCTGTTGAAGCGGATTGGGTTTGATTTTGCAATGGTTTTGAATTAACTTCGCTCCCCTTAAAAAAAGCATGAGTATATTAAACAGACTAATGAACAAATCTACCGCAAGGTAAAATTATGGCTAAGACAAAATCCACTATAAAAGAACCAACGCTTAAAGTAAAAATAAAAGCAGCATTACAAAACCAACCCGGTCTCTCTACACAACTCCAGGATCAATTCGGCTTTGAGGGCTTTAAGGGCCCGCAGGAAGAAATCATTGAAAGCCTTTTGAATGGCAATGACACTTTTGTTATTATGCCTACAGGCGGAGGTAAGAGTTTGTGTTACCAGCTTCCGGCAATGATCAGCCAAGGTGTGGCTATCATTGTATCGCCATTGATCGCCTTAATGAAAAACCAGGTTGACCTGGTACGTAGCTATAGCAGCAAAGATGATGTGGCGCATTTTTTAAACAGCACTTTAAATAAGGGCCAGCAAAAAATTGTAAAGGATGACCTGACCACGGGTAAAACCAAAATGTTGTATGTGGCGCCTGAAACCATGACCAAGGAAGAAAATATTACTTTTTTCAAAAGCCTTACGATCTCTTTTTTTGCAGTTGATGAAGCGCATTGTATATCGGAGTGGGGACATGATTTCAGACCGGAGTACAGGAGACTGCGGGAGATGATGGACCTGATCGATGAAAAAATTCCGGTGATCGCGTTAACAGCAACGGCCACACCAAAAGTGCAAAGTGATATAGTTAAGAATTTAGGCTTGCGTAATCCAAAAATATTCATCTCTTCATTTAACCGGCCCAATTTATATTACGAGATACAACCAAAAATAAACCTGGATCAAACCAATAAGAGTATTGTCCGTTTTATTCAGTTGCACAAAAATAAAAGTGGTATCATTTATACGCTCAACCGAAAAACAACTGAAGAGTTAGCTAAAATGCTGATGGCAAATGGCATAAAGGCTGTTGCTTATCATGCGGGTTTAGACAGCAAGCTGAGATCTGAAAGGCAGGACCAGTTCCTGAATGAAGATGTGGATGTAATAGTGGCTACCATTGCGTTTGGTATGGGTATTGACAAACCCGATGTTCGTTTTGTAATTCATTACAACATACCAAAATCCATTGAAAATTATTACCAGGAAACCGGGCGTGGCGGGCGTGATGGTATGGAAGGAAAATGTATTCTTTACTATTCGCATAAAGACGTGGCCAAGCTTGAGCACCTGATGAGGGATAAACCACTTAGTGAAAGAGAAGTTGGTGCACAGTTGATCAATGAAACGGTTGCTTATGCCGAAAGCAGTGTATGCCGGCGTAAGATCCTGCTGCATTATTTTGGAGAACATTATGACGATAAAAAAAGTTGCGGCCATTGTGATAACTGCCTGCAACCAAAAGAAAAAGTAGAAGCAAAAGATGATGCCGTAACTGTTTTAAAGATCATTAAAGCATTGGGAGAACAATTTCCTGTTGAATACACATTGCTTATTCTTGCCGGTAAGGCAACGCCTCAGGTAAAAATGTACCGCCACGAAGAACTGCCGGTTTTTGCCAGTGGCAACGATAAAGAAAATCATTTCTGGAATAGTCTCATACGCCAGATGTTATTAGCAGGATTAATCGAAAAAGATATTGTAGAATATGGCCTGTTAAAGATCACAAAAAGCGGTACTGCTTTTTTAAAGAAGCCAACATCATTTAAAATTGTATTGAATAATTTATTTGAGGAAGCCAATGCCGATGATGAAGAAAGTGAACAGTCTGCAACAGATACTGCAGCAGTTGATGAAAACCTGATGGCCCTGCTGAAAGACCTGCGGAAAAAAGTTGCCAAAGAAAAGAACCTGCCACCCTTTGTTATATTTTTAGAGAACAGCCTCGAAGATATGGCAACCATGTTTCCTACTTCCATGGCCGAGCTGGAAAAAATAAGTGGAGTAAGTAAAGGAAAAGCCATCCGGTATGGCAAACCTTTTTTGGATGTTATTACTAAATATGTGGAAGAGAATGACCTGGTAAGGCCGGATGATTTTGTTATGAAGAGTGTTGCGAACCGTAATAACAATAAGATCTTCATTATTCAGAATGTAGATAAGAAGATCCCGCTGGAAACTGTTGCAAAGACCCGTGACCTGCGTATTGATGAATTACTGGAAGAAATGGAGACCATTGTAGCCAGCGGAACCAAACTAAACCTTGATTATGCCATTAATGAAATGGTGGATGAATATGAACAGGATGAGATCATGGATTATTTTAAAAGTTGCGAAACCTCTTCATTACAGGTAGCACAGGAAGAACTTGCCGACAGTAATTTTAACTGGGAACAATTAAAACTGATGCGCATTAAGTTCCTGTGTGAGTACGGTAATTAGCCGCCTCTAAGAACTTCGTTCGTTCTTTTGCAAAGAACCCCAAAAGGGAAGACTTAAGAGAGAATTATAATTTATAGCTGTTTTATTTTTTAATTGCAGTTTGCAGATTTTGACAGAATACCCTTATTTTTGCTGCCCAAATCACAATTAACTGATTATGGATGGTGCGGTAGCTCAGTTGGTAGAGCAAAGGACTGAAAATCCTTGTGTCGGCGGTTCAATCCCGCCCCACACCACAAA
>JBDSGK010000292.1:0-4744 GCA_039919015.1 Ferruginibacter sp. | reverse complement strand
ACATGAGAGCTTATGGAAAAGGTTTGTATTGGGTTGAGATCGGAGACCTTAACGGTAACCGGTTAACCATGTGCAGAGTGGTCATTCAATAAACTATAACTTTACAGTTATACAAGTCCCCCCGATATTTCGGGGGGACTTTTTTTTGCAACCCAAAATATCATGATTTTCAGGTATAAGTAATCATACATGGGGTTTTATAATTTTTGATATTTTGGAAAAAAAAAATTAATTTCGGGATGCTATATAATTTCTATAGATCTACTCACTTCAAAACTGGTTACAATGAGAAAATTACTACTCCTGCCAATTACAGTTATTTTATTATTTTTCACTGCCAATGCTCAGGTTAATGATAACCTTTTAGCGCAGCAACTGGTTACTAAAAATGCAGATTCCATAGGTTTATCAAAAAATGACCTGACGAATTATATTGTCAGCAGTTCATATTTTAATGAACCAGGAAATACGCAAATGGTTTACCTTAACCAAAGCTATAAAGGGCTTCCGGTGTATAACCAGATGCTGGTGCTGGCTTTTAAAAATGGTATATTAATTTCCAAAGCCGGAAGTTTTCTTGCAAATATGGAAAACCTTACAAATGGCGCTGGGGCTACACCAATAGTTTCACCTGCGGATGCGGTTCGGACTTCTATTTCAGATGCAAAAGCAAATGTACCCACTATGGTGGTTGCATTGAATACACTGGAAAACGGGAAAAAATACAATTTTGGCAAATTAAATATTGCTGCCGAAAATATAACTGCTGAATTGATGTGGGTGCCGGTAGATGATGGAAAAAATATTACTGCTGTTAAACTAGCATGGCAGGTTCAGCTTTATCTTGATAAAAAGGTAGATTACCTGCACATCAGGGTTGATGCAAATACCAATGCTGTAGTTAACAAAAACAGCCTTACTGTTTTTGAGAACTTTGACCAGTTTAATCCCCGAAAAATAAATACCATCAAATTGCCTGCTTTTATGATGCAGGCAAATACAGCAAAGCAAAAAACATTTACTGCAAACCAGGCTTCTGCTGATCAACATAAATTCCTTCCATTGAGCCCGAGCCTGGTGGGTACTGCAAATTATACTGTAATTCCTTACCCGGCCGAAAGCCCGATCCATGCAGGAGGCACAGCGGCTGTACGCACAAACCCATGGACATTGGCAGGCGGTAATGCCGTTACTTTGGGATGGCATAATGATGGAACAGCTGACTACACCACTTCCCGTGGAAATAACGTATATGCACAGGAAGACAGGGATAATAATAATACCACTTTTGGTATAACTGCTAATTCCACAACTACGCCCGACCCGTTAAATTTTACGTATGCCGGTCAGCCGGATTATACAGTTGCCCCTATAACAGCAGGTTTCCAGCAGTTTGCACTTACTAACCTGTTTTACTGGAATAACCTTCTTCATGATCTTACCTATAATTATGGATTTACTGAACCTGCTGGTAATTTTCAAAATAACAACCAGGGCCGCGGAGGTGCACAAGCTGATTATGTAATTGCAGATGGCCAGGATGCAGGTGGTACAAATAATGCAAACATGTCTACTCCGGCTGACGGTGCCAGGCCCAGGATGCAGATGTACCTATGGGATCCGGTTAGATCAGTTACAACAATGAATGTAAATACTCCGGCTACAATTTCCGGCCCTTATAATGCTATAGAAGGTGCTTTCAGTCCTGCTAACCTGTTGGCAAATGTTGGGCCAGTAACTGCTCAGGTGGTTTGGTATAATGATGACGCTGCCGGAAATACACATTATGCATGTAATGCACCTGCTAACTCAATTACAGGTAAAATTGCACTTATAAGCAGAGGTTTTGGCGGAGCTGTATGTACCGCAACGGTACCATTTACAGTAAAAGTAAAAAATGCACAGGATGCAGGTGCAGTTGCTGTTATCATGGTAAATAATGTACCCGGTGCCCCTATCGTTATGGGTGGAGGACCAGATCCTACAATTATAATTCCAGCGGTAATGATATCAGATGTGGATGGTGCAATTATAGCTGCCCAGTTAGGTAATAATGTAAACGTCACTTTATCAGGTACTGCTGCCGGTACAATACAATTAGATGGTGATATTGATAATGGTATCATTGCACATGAATTTTTCCATGGTGTAAGTAACCGTTTAACCGGAGGACCTGCAAACGTTGGTTGTTTAGGTAACACAGAACAGGCAGGTGAAGGCTGGAGCGATTACATGGCCTTAATGATTACTACAAACTGGGCAACCGCAACGATCAATGACGGTTTTAACATAAAAAGGCCCATTGGCAACTATGCTTTTGGATATCCAATAACCGGACCCGGTATTCGTGCTTACCCTTATTGTACCAATTTAGCTATAAACCCATTAACTTATAATGATCTGCCGGCTGCGGTAATTCCCCATGGTGTTGGAACGGTATTTTGTACTGCAATATGGGAAATGACATGGCAACTTATTCAAACAGCAGGTATCAGTTCAAACGTATTTAATGCATCAGGAACAGGTGGTAATGTAATTGCATTTAAACTGGTAATGGAAGGATTAAAATTACAACCTTGCTCACCAGGTTTCCTGGATGCCAGGAATGCTATTTTACAGGCTGACGTAAACCTTTACGGAGGTGCACATACTTGTGCCATCTGGACAGCTTTTGCAAAAAGAGGAATGGGATTCAGTGCAGTACAGGGAAGCTCAAACAACAATGGTGACCAAACACCTGCTTTTGATATGCCTCCTTCATGTACAACCGCAGCCCCTAATGTAACGATCAACCAGGCAGCAGCCCAACCTGATCCTACATCAACTTCACCGATCAATTTCACAGTGGTATTTGACCAGGCTGTTACCGGCTTTGCCACAGGAGATGTTACCTTATCAGGAACTGCCGGTGCAACAACAGCAACGGTTACCGGAAGCGGAGCTACCTATAATGTAGCTGTAACCGGTATGTCAGCAAATGGAACTGTAATTGCAACCATTGCCGCAGGTGTTTGCCAAAATGCTTCAGCACAAACAAACAATGCTTCTACCAGTACAGATAATACGGTTACCTGGGTAATTACTGCAAATCCTAATGTCACCATTAACCAGGCAGCAGCGCAACCTGACCCCACTTCAACATCACCAATTAATTTTACAGTGGTATTTGACCAGGTGGTTACAGGTTTTGCAACAGGTGATGTTACCTTATCGGGAACTGCAGGTGCAACTACGGGTACAGTAACCGGAAGCGGTACAACCTATAATGTAGCTGTAACTGGTATGTCAGCAAATGGAACTGTAATTGCAACTGTTCCGGCAGGGGTAGCAATAAATGCTGCTTCACAACCAAATAATGCTTCTACAAGTACAGATAACACAGTTACCTGGAGTACAGTTTGTATACCTCCAACTGTAAATCCTGTTCCTAATCAACAGCTTTGTGCGGGAGCAGCAACAAACCCGGTAAACTTTACAAGTACACCTGCGGGCGCTACTTTTGCATGGACCAACAGTGCTCCTTCAATTGGGCTTCCTGCAAGTGGTACAGGTAATATCGCATCATTTATTACAGTTAATAATACGGCAGCACCGGTGGTTGCAACCATTACGGTAACACCAACCATAGGTGGTGCAAGTAGTCCGGTAACCATACCATTGAACGCACAGACAGGTACGTTTGGCGGTAGTGCTAGAGGTTATTTCTTTACGGCTCCTACTGCATTTACAATGACTGCTCTTCGGGTACCAACAGACGCATCTGCAGGCAACCAACATATAGCCGTAGTAAGATTTAATGGTGCTACGCCTCCGCCGGCATTCCCAACTACCACTAATGCCTTCACTACTTTATTCTTAACACAGAATAACGTTACCGCAGGTAATATCCCGGTAAATATTCCAATAGCTGCAGGAGATGTTATCGGTATTTTAGGAACACGTGGCGCAGATATAAATTCTTATTCTTTACCGCCTAACGTAACAACTATTGCAGGATTCCCTGTTACATTGACCAGGATGGGTATGCAATTTCCGCTGGCAACAACTGCTCCACAACAACTTTGGACAGAAGCTGCATCAATCTCAAGGATATTCTTTGATTATACAACAGGCACTGCAGGAGGTTGTAGCGGCCCTCCAAGTACATTTACAATTACAGTTAATCCTAATCCACAGGTAGTAATAATAGCCGATCCCGGCACTACTATTTGTGAAGGAGACCCAACTAGATTAACTGTTGTTTTAGGAACTTCAACACCTGTAGGAACTTTATATACACAGGGTACTAACCCTGCGGCTAATGGTTCACCATCACAGGTTTTTGAACCTGCCAACGCAGCATTTACTTCACAGTCTGCAGATGACTTTACGGTACCTGCCGGAACAACCTGGTCAGTTACACAGGTAACTGCCGGTGGTATTGGAGCAGGTGCGCCTACTTCAGTAAATGTATTCTTCTATAATAATTCAGGTTCTAACCTGCCAGGTACGGTAGTAGCTTCTTACCCCAACGTTGCAACATTTGTAAATGCTGGTGGGAACTACACAGTTACCCTGCCTTCGGCACTTGCATTGACCGGTGGTACTTATTGGGTATCTGTCCAGGTTAATATGAGCTTTGCAACTGGCGGCCAATGGTTCTGGGGCAATTTTGGTACTACCAATATTGGTAACCAATATGCCTGGCAGAATCCCGGTGGCGGCTTTGGCACACCTTGTACAAGTTGGGGCTACGGCGCAACGG
>JBDSGK010000291.1:0-11047 GCA_039919015.1 Ferruginibacter sp. | reverse complement strand
CGCAGCCAGTACAATGGTTATGTGTTGATACGTTTATTGCAGGTACTGGGTGCCTATGGTTTTCGTGGATTGTTTGAACGCAAAGCTCATTTTTTAACCAGCATACCACTGGCATTACAAAATCTGCAATGGTTCATCAATAACCAGAGCATGGGTATATCCCTGCCGGAATTTAAAAGGGTGCTGGAGATCTGTGCCAGCGAAGAAGTGATACAGGAGTTCACACCCGTTCAGGCAACCGCAGAAACTCCATTACTCGTGAAAGTGAACAGTTTCTCTTACCTGAAATCCGGCTATCCAAAAGATGAAACAAAGAATGGTGGCGGTTTTGTTTTTGATTGCCGCGGTATTTTAAACCCGGGCAGGATAGAAGAATTCAAACAACAAACAGGCAGGGATAAAGGGGTTAAGGATTACCTGGAACAGCAAACCAGGATGCCTGATTTTTTGAATAATGTTTATAATATCATCGACATTGCAGTTGAGGATTATATTAAAAGAGGTTTTGAAAGCCTGATGATCAATTTTGGTTGTACGGGCGGACAGCATAGAAGTGTGTATGCTGCTGATGCCATTGTGAGGCACTTAAGAAATAAGTTTGGGGTAAAGACAGAACTGCACCACATTGAACAAAACATTCACGAAACCAAAGGTTGATATGAAAGCTATGATATTTTCTGCCGGCCTTGGCACAAGATTTAAGCCCTGGACAGACAGTCATCCAAAAGCATTGGCATTGGTTAATGGAAAGCCATTATTACAACATAATATTGAATACCTGCAGCAATACGGAATCAGGGATGTTGTTGTTAATGTTCATCACTTTCCGGATCAGATCATTGAAGCTGTTAAAAAAAATAAAGGATGGGGAAGTAATGTATTGATCAGTGATGAAAGGGAAGAAGTGCTGGAAACCGGTGGTGGGTTATTAAAAGCAAAAGAGCTGTTGCAGGATGGCGAACCCTTTATCACACTCAATGCCGATTTTTTGACCAACCTGGATATCAACAGCCTTCTTGCATTTCACAACAATAAAAAAGCACTGATCTCTTTCGGCATTACAAACCGCAAAACATCCCGCTATTTTTTATTTGATGAGGATAACAGGCTTTGTGGCTGGCGCAATACAGCCACGGGCGAAGAAAAAGGCCCTCACCACGAACTACGTTCCCAACCTTCATATAATTCGGTTGCCCCCGAAGGGGGAGGGAAACTGCATCCTATGGCTTATAGTTGCGTTGTCATTTTTCAGCCCGAAATTTTTGAATTGATACCGCAGCGTGGTAAATTCTCATTGGTGGAAACCTATCTCAGCCTGTCGGTCAATCATCCCATTTATGGATACGACCACAGCGGCGATAAACTGGTTGATGTGGGAAAGCCCGAAAGTGTGGCTGTTGCTGAAAAACTTTTTAGTTAACGTCCGCAGGAGCATCAAATCCTTTTTTATTTTCTTCTTTGGGTTTTATTCCAAAATTATAACGGAAGGTCAGTCCCAGTCTCCGGGTATCATTAACGCGGGTGCCTTGCGCACTTACCGTACCCTGTTGTAAACTGAATGATACCTGGTTGGTTCTAAAAAGATCATTTACCGAAAGAATGATATTTGCTTTCTTCTTTAAAATACTTTTGTTTACCGACACATATACTCCACCGAAGGTATTCAGTTCATACAGGTTTTGTAAACCTTTTGTCCGCATAAAACCCTGCATATTAAATGTAAGTGTTTTGGTTGCTTTAAATTCCTGGAACATAAAGAACGTCCAGCTTCCCCGGTTGTAGTTTAAAGGAACCCCTTCATAAAAACCATTGTAGCGATTATGATTATACTGTACCCCCACATAAAAAAAATATTTACCACCCGGGGGGATACCGCCAATAACTTTTGCATACACTTCTTTGTTCTTCCCAAGGTTATCATAAGTGCGGTAAGCGATCCTGTTGGTATCCTGGTAAGTTACATTACTGAAGATATCTTTGGTATCATTAATGCCCAACGCAAGCACAGGGATATTATCATAAGTTACATTGATCTCGTAGTTGGTGGTGAACTGTGGTTTTAACCGTGGGTTGCCAACATCAAAAAGATACTGGTCAATATATTTTGGATAAGGATTGAGGATCTCGTAATAGGGGCGTTTGATACTTCTGCGGTAAATAGCATTGCCAATCAAAGGAAATCCAAACAGTTTAAAAAGTTTGTGTTTAATGAACAGGTAAGGGAAAACGTCTGTACGTTTCAGCAATAAAGAAGTGTCTTTCGGTATTGATTGTTTACCACTTATATCTGTTATTTCAAGTCGGAGCCCGGGTTTAATGGTAAAGCCAAAAAATGTTTTTGATACCTGCAGGTAAGCAGCAATTATTTTTTCATTGTACTTAAACGTATTGGTTTGAAAAACATCAACAAACTTTACATGGTTCCCGGTATCCTTAAAATAGCTGGAGCTGTTCTCGCTATTACTGATGGCTGCTTTAAAACCAGCTTCCCCGGTTAATGATCCTGGAAGTTTAAGCGTCAGGTCGGTTTGCAAAACAAAAATATTTTTATCAATATTGCCTGCCCCGTCGCCCGAAACAGTTGGCTTTGCAGGTAAGTAACTATAGTTTTGATAAAGTTGGTTACTCCTGTTCCTGTAATAATTATAATCGATTTGTGCGGTCCATTCACTGCCACTGGTATCAATTTTATATTTAGCCGAAAGGTTATTCCCAATGTATGTGGTTTTGTTCCTGTTGTTAATATCAGAAAGGTTTTTACCGATCAAAGATTGAGATTGATCTTTGCTGATATCAATTCCGTTTGTAGCAAAGCTTTTACCATTTGAATTACTTATACGGAGATCGTAACCCGCATTGAACTTTGGTGTAAACTGAATATCAACACCAGCACTCATATAATGGTTAACTGTAGGGTAGGTAGTGTAAGAACGTTGTGAAAGCAATGTTGAATCAGTCCGGATCAACCTGTCCGAATTGAGTTCTTCAAAATTGTTCCTGCCGGTAAACTGGTAACTCAGGTAACTGTTTATTTTTCCCGAACCTTTATTTAAATTGAAGCCGGCTGTTTTTGTACCATACACGCCCTGGAAATAAGCAAGATTTATACTTCCGTTGGTTCCCAGTTTAACCCCTTTTTTTAAAACGATATTGATCATACCGCCGCTGCTCGATGCATCGTATTTTGCAGAAGGGGTACGCAGTATCTCAATTTTACTCACACTGCCCGACGGCAGACTTTTTAACAGTGAGGCGAGGTCAGCACTGCTTAATTTCATTTCCCTGCCGTTAATTAAAACAGTTGCCGGGTTTGTACTGCTTAGATAAACATTGCCGTCCTGGTCAACAATTATTCCGGGCGTTTTCTCCAGTATTTCATAAGCATTGGTGCTGCTGTTGGCCAATACTTCAGCATCAACAATGGTTTTATCATCTTCCTGTTTTATCAATGGCTTTTTTGATACAACAACCACATCCTGCAGGGTTGTATTTTTTCTTTTTAAAACGAGGGTTGTATTTACAGGTTTGTCGGTTACGTTTATTAGATTCTCCGTATTTTCAAACGAAACCGAGCTTGTCCTGACCAGGTATTTTGAAAATGCATTAACCTGGAGATCGTTTTTCCCGGGTTTAGCTATCCTGGTATTTATTAAAATGGTATCTGGTAAAAGATACAACTGCAGGGTAATATTGATCGCAGAATCGGTTTTAGCAGACTTTATAAATACGGTGAGCGTGGTATTTTTCTGGGCAAATACAATATGCCCGAATAGCAACATAATGATGAGGGTCAGAAAAAATTTATTGGTCATGGTATGCTGTGAAATGTTCTTAATGATACGGATCAATTACATGATATACGTACAGCCACGCTGGCCGTTACAAAATGAACACTGGTTTTGTTATGAACTTATTTATCAAACAGGTCCTTCTTATCCACCACTTTTACTTTTTTACCAACCTTTAATGTTTTGCTTACTACATCATAAGGCCCGGTAACTACCTGGTCGCCTTCTTTTAACCCGGAGATGATCTCAATATTGTTAATGTCCTGGATATCTGTTTTTACTTTTACCTTACTTACCTTTCCTGCTGCGTCAATTACAAACACAACAACTTCCAGGTCATCAATCAACGATGCAGCAGGCTTTGCATTCGATTCGTCTGCTTTCTTCATATCAGTTTTTGTGCTGTCATTTTTATCCCGGGTGGTAACAGCATTGATCGGTACACTCAATACATTGGTATGCGTCTTGGTTTGTATATCAGCATTGGCACTCATGCCCGGACGAAAAGGAAAAGAACCTTTTCCCAACAGGTCAATATAGCTTTCGGGCAATAAACGGATAAACACTTTGTATTGTGTAACGTCATTGGAGGTATTGGCCAATGCATTTATGGAAGCAGCACCATTATTACTGCTGGCGATCTGTGTAACAATACCTTTAAATTTCCTGTCGCTGTAAGCATCTACTTCTATCAAAGCACTGTCGCCAAGTTTTACTTTGGGTATATCATTTTCACCAACATCAACCCTTATCTCAATTTTATTCATATCTGCAATGCGTAACATTTCCGTACCTACATTAAAACTGTTGCCGGCAACTTTTTCACCTTTCTTCACACTTAGTAAACTCACTACACCGTCCATGGGCGCAACAATAGCTGTACGGCCAAGGTCTGTATTTGCTTTTGCAAGATTTTGTCTTGCACTTTGTACGCTGGCCTGCCCGCCACGAATGCCCTGCACAGCAGCATTGTAATTTGCTTTAGCACTTTTTAAATTTGCATCGGCCACGTCAAATTCATTACGGCTGATCACTTTATCATCAAATAATTTTTTTTGCCTGTCAAACACACGTTGCGCCTGTTCCTGCTGTGCTTTCAGTGCATCAATAGCAGCCTGCGAATTGGCAACCTGGGCCTGGCTTTGCACCACTCCACTGGCAGCCTGGTTGCGTTGTATATTATATATGTCGGCATAAATGCGGGCAAGTATCTGTCCCTTTTTTACGGTATCGCCTTCCTGCACAGTTAACTCTGTTATCTCACCGCTGATATCCGGGCTTATTTTTACTTCTATCTCCGGGTAAATTTTCCCGCTTGCATTTACAATTTCTGTAATGGTACGCCTCTGTACTTTTTCAGCAGTAACTTTTAAACCTTCATTTTTTCCAAATGCACCCATCTTTGTCAATACCAATAAAAGCACTATCAAAATTCCTAAACTGATCAGGATCCATTTAAGTGATTTACTCATAATTTTATTAGCCCCCTCTATCTCCCCCGAAGGGGGAGGAAACAGCGAAGTTGGTTTTAGATGATTATATAAATATTTTTAGTGTCACTTTTAGAATTCATAAAATAACTTCAAATAGTTTTACGCCAGGTCCCCCTTCGGGGGCGGAGGGGGCTATCAAAACTTCAACCCCTGTCCTTTATAAAATTCCAGCACTTTCATTTTAAAAACATAGTCATACTGGTTTAAAGCATTCTCGAGCTTCACCCTGAATAAATTATTCTGGTTGGTTATCAATTCAAAAGTTGACATCATGCCCACTTCATATCTTTTTGTTGCATAATTTAAAGTACGCTCAGCAGTTTCCACAGCTTTTTTACCAGCATTGTATTTTTCCAAAGCGATCATCGCTGCATTATAGGCCTGGTATATATCCTGTTTAAGTGTTTGATCGTCCAATTGTTTTTGCAGTTCCTGGTTTTTTATATTGATCTTAGTTTTTTCATAATTGGTACGGGCGCTGTATCCGTTAAAAATGGGGATACTTATATTTAGCCCGATCGATTGCCGGAAGTTTTGATTGAACTGTGAGAAAAAAGGCTGTTTGCGGGAACTGTAATTAGGGAAAGGAGCCAATACATTGTAAGGGGTTCCACTAACAGTCACTTTCCCGATCGTATCCAGTGCATAGCTTACACCTGTTATTTCTGAGGCCCTGCTGTTATATCCTGTGCCCAGGTTTCCATACAAAGAAATGGTGGGATACATTGCGCCTTTCGAAGCGGCTGATGATCTCTGTGCGGCTTTTATTTTAAAATCATTATAGCGTTGTTGCGGCATGTTAGTCATAGCCAATGTATAAACTGATTCGGGTTGCAGGTCTGCCATTTTTTCGACAAATATTTTATCAACCGGTGGGGTATCAATATTAAAAGGTGCTGCGGCATCAATAGCCATATAGGCTTTTAATGATAATGTATTTTGTATCACAGCTCCTTTTGCTGTAATTACTGTGGAGTTGTCCCTGGCTACCTGTGCCTCAAGCTCTGCTGCATTTAATTCAGGTAATGAACCTGCATCAACCAGTTTACGGGTATTACTCAGCTGCGACTGCGATTGCTGGAGTTGAATACCAGCGATCTTTTCCTGCTCCATACCCAGCAATATTTGTAAATATAAATTGGCTACAGATAAGGCAATATCATTTTTTAATTTATCGGTGCTGGCTTTGGTTGCCTGGAATTCCCATTCGTTTGCAGCAATGGTATTTTTTTTGCTGAACCAGTTAAAGATGTCTGCACTGCTTTGCAACTGCATATTGGCCGATACATAACTCTGGGTTATTAAGCTGAAGGAAGTAGGATCCTGGTTACGACCGTTATTAAAACTTGGTCCTGCGTTGAGATTTAAATTGGGTAACTGGCCATATTTACTTTGCTTTAGAGTGAGTTCAGCCAATTTAGTTTGCAGGTCAGTTTGCTTTATGGTAATATTATTGGCCATGGCATATTCAATACACTTCAATAAACTCCACTTTTCCTGTGCCCGGGCAGAACCTGAAATGACCAATAAGATCGCTACCGTTAAAAACTTATTACGCATGCAACAAAAATAATTCATCTGGAATTAATAGTGATAAAACAATTGTATAGGCGGCAAACGGATTAACTCATCTTATCAAATGCCTGGCCCAGGTCTTTAATGATATATTCAGGCTCTTCCAGTCCAACATAGAGCCTGATCATGCGGTGTTCCCGATTTTCGGCATTGAATTCGGAGTGTTGCAGGGAAGAGCATTTAGGTATCAGCAGGCTCTCGTGCCCGCCCCAGCTTACAGCCATAAAAATATGTTGAAGGTCTTCGCAGAATTTCTCGATCTGTTGAATATGGCCTGCTTTTATGATAAATGTCAATAAGCCGCAGCCTCCGCTCATTTGTGCTTTGGCCAGTTCGTATTGGGGAAAGCTTTCGTCGAGCGGAAAAAGCAGACTTTCTACTTTAGGATGCTGTTTTAAAAAACTAATGACCTTTGTGGTTGAAGCAGTGATCCTGTCCAATCTTGCCGGCAGGGTTCTCAAACCCCTTATCAATAACCACGCATTGAACGGGGATATTCCACTGCCCACAGTCATATACTCACTATTAAAAATTCTTTCCATCATGATAGCGCTTCCGGATAAAACCCCACCCAACGTATCACTGTGGCCGCTGATGTATTTGGTGGCGGTTTGTAAGGAAAGGTCAATGCCCATTTCAATGGGTTTTTGATACAGCGGTGTGCAGTAACTATTATCAATGATGGTGGTGATGTTCTCTGCTTTAGCCAGTTCGGCTACTGCTTTCAGGTCCTGCAAAGCATAATCCCAGCTGTTGGGACTTTCTAAATAAATAACCGTTGTGTTGGGTAAAATGGCCCTTTCAAAATTTTCAATATCCCTTCCATCAATATAAGTTGTTGTTACACCAAACCTGGGCAAAATATTGTCGAACATTTTTTGTGCCCAGGTATAAGGTTTATTTACCGATACAATATGATCGCCTCCTTTAACATTCGCCAGCACCGCAACAAAAATTGCTGCTGCCCCGCTGTTAAATACCAGGCAGTCTTCGGCTCCATCCAGTGCAGCTAATTTTTTCTTTAAAATTTCTACCGTGGGATTTTTGCCCCTGCTGTATAAGAACGTGGAGTACTCATCTGCAAATGCCTTACGCATTTCATCTACCGTATTAAAAACAAAATTGCTGGTTTGCATAATGGGCGGAGAAACAGCATTGAAATAATTTTCCCGTTCTTCAGCAAACTCATTTAATATATAAGAGAGGTCCATGTTCATTAATTTTCTGGTGTAACATTTTTCTTTTTCATGGCATGCAGTACAAGATACAAAATCACAAAACCTGCCAGGACTGCCAGTCCTGTTAATGCTGCATTGGGATCGGCCATGGTTATACTGATGGCTACAAAAAGATAAGCCAGGATAAAGATCACGGGAAGCAAGGGAAAAAATTTCATTTTATAAATACCGGTCCCATCCAGGTGTTTGGTTTTATTGCGAAACCAGAAAATGGTGGCAGCGCTTAATATCATTCCAAAACTATCCAGGAAAATGGTAAACGTGAGTATCTTTTCAAATTCCTGGGCAAAGTATAATATAACAATACATAAGGCTGAAAATATAGTGAGCGAAAAAGTTGTTACATTGGTTCTTTCGTTATGCTTTGCAAATATTTTGGGCATACTGCCATCTTCGCCCATAGCATACATTACCCTGGGATTACTCAGCAGCGAACCATTTACATAAGCCAGCACACCTAAAAACAAACAGGCAGAAAAAGCCGAAGCACCGCCGGTTCCGAATATCCTTTCAATAACCACGTAGGCAATCTCCCTTTCACCTTTCATCTGGTTAAAACCAACTACATTAAAATAACTGAGGTTAACAAGCATGTATAAACCAATAATGATCAGTATACCGATAAAAATACCCCGGGGAATATTTTTTGAAGGATTTTGTACATCATTACCCAGGTTGATGGTTTGCTGGTAACCGCCATAGGTAAAGGAAACCGCAATGAGGCTGATGCCCAGGCTCTTTGCCCAGTCTATCCAGGTAAAAGCCTGGTCGGGCGCTGCTACTGCTTTTGCAGCATCGTTCACTGCATATTTATCCGGGAAAAATAATGCCGATATTAAAACGATCACCATCGTGATCTTGATCATCATTAAAATATTCTGGGTGGTGGAACTGGTTTTTAATCCTTTTAAATTGATCAGGTAAAAAATAATTATGGCTGCAGAACTTACGAGCGCCTTATCAATATCGGTCCAGTTGCCCGGAAATAATTTTAGTAAATAACCACTGCCTATTAATGCAACGCCGCTGACGCTGGCAGCATTACTCACGAGTATGATACAATTTATGGCAAAGGCAATGCTGGGATGATAAGCTTTTGCAAAAACCTTGTAATAGCCACCGGTAACAGGATAGCGGCTGCCAATCTCGGCATAGGTTAATGCCCCGCACAAAGCCACCAGGCCGCCAATGGCCCAGGCACTAAAATAAACGGCAGGTGAAATGGCATCTTTGGCACTGGTGGCCGCGGTTCTGAAAATTCCCATACCGATCACAAATCCGATCACAAGCATGGTAAGAGAGAACAGGTTGAGTTTGTTCGCAGAACCCTGCGTGTTGGTTTTGGTTTGCATGCTTTAAAGATAATTTTTTACACAATACGATGTGGAGATATTTTGTTTGGATGATTATGCAGCTTCCACTTACATTTGCAGCAGATTTGGTTCCCGATTTCAAACCGGGATTAAAAGGGAATCCCGTGAAAAACGGGAGCTATCCCCGTAGCTGTAAAGGCCTCCCCAAACCCCTCCGAAGGAGGGGCTTTGAAGAGCAAAAATTCTACAAACCACTGTTCTGAATATCAGGATGGGAAGGTAAAGAGCCTAAGCCAGAAGACCTGCCACATCTGTTAACAATCATTCAAAGCTTTCGGGTGAAAGGCATGGAGTGTAAAAGCTGCAAAGCATTTATATTTCTTTCTTTTATTAATTTCTCGGAAGCAGTCACAAAAAAAATCTTTTCAAAAATGAAAAAGAAAATTTTTATTGCGGCTGCTGTTTTATTCAGTAGCCAGTTGTACGCACAAAAACCTGTCCCGACAATTTCGGGCGACAGTACAAAGAATTTAGATGAAGTTGTAATTACTGCAACAAAATTTCCCATCAAACAATCGTTGACGGGTAAAGTGATCACGGTAATTGATCAGCAACAGTTGCAACGCAACAGCGGTAAATCATTAAGCGAATTACTGAACGTACAGGCAGGTGTGATCATCAACGGTACAGCTAATGCAGCAGGTACCAACCAGGATGTATATGTACGTGGTGCTGCTGCAGGCAAGACTTTGATCCTGCTTGATGGCGTTCCGGTTTATGATGCTTCAGGTATCAGCGGAGCATTTGACCTGAACTTTATTGCTGTTGACCAGGTAGAAAGGATCGAGATATTAAAAGGCAGCCAGTCTACATTATATGGCAGCGATGCTATTGCCGGTGTTATAAACATCATCAGCAAAAAAGGCGGCCCCAAAAAAATTAATGTAACTGCAAATCTTGCAGCAGGCAGTTATGGTACTTTTAAAGGTGCTGTTGGTTTGCACGGCAACATAAAAAACACGGGTTACCGGGTTCAGTATAGTAAATTATACAGCAAAGGTTTTTCAACCGCACAAGACCAGGCCGGTGCAGGTAATTTTGATAATGATGGCATGGATGAAAATGTTTTCAGTGTGGGTATCAACCAGAAAATAAATGATCAATTCTCTGTTCGGGCAAACACACAATTGAGTAATTATAAAACTGATGCTGATGCCGGCCCGTTTAAAGATGATGCTGATTATGTTATCAAATCTAAAAATGCGCTGGTAGGTTTTGGCGCCGATTACCGGATTGGCAAAAGCAACCTGCACTTCAACTATAATTATAATAAAACGAACAGGTTGTATGTAGACGATTCAGTAAGCCGCGGTGGTTTTTCTTATTACAGCAAAGGAGATTATACAGGCAAATCGCATTTTGCAGAATTATACAGCAATACATCCATCCATAAAAATATAGAATTGCTTGTGGGGGCCGATTACCGCAACCAACGCACCGACCAGGAATATTTTTCTCTAAGTGCTTATGGCCCGTATGTTTCACCAACACTAAGCGATGACAGTGTTAAGGTAAACCAGTTTGGAGCTTATGTATCGCTGGTTGTAAAAGATATATCAGGCTTTAATGTTGAACTTGGC
>JBDSGK010000290.1:0-6094 GCA_039919015.1 Ferruginibacter sp. | reverse complement strand
CGGAAAGACAGTGGTTTTAACCTGTCGGACCGCATAGATGTAACAGTAAGTGAAAATGCTGAACTGCAACCGTCAATAATTCAATATAAAGATTATATTTGCGCCGAAATTCTGGCTGATTCGCTTGTTTTTTTACCCTCTATAAACGATGGAACTGAAATTGAAGTGAATGATGTCATATTACAAGTGAACGTACTTAAAAAAGGATAATAGTATGGCTACAAAAAAGAAAGTGGCAAAACCTGCTGCTAAGAAAACAGTTAAACCTGTAAAGAAATCAGCTCCGGCGAAAAAATCTGCTCCGGCGAAAAAGTCTGCTCCTAAAAAAGTGGTTGCTAAAAAACCGGCTCCAAAAGCTGTAGCCAAAAAACCTGTAAAAATTATAAAAAAGGCCCCAAAAAAGGCAATTGTGGTAAAAAAAGCAGCAAAACCTGCTGCTAAAAAAACGGTAATTAAACCTATGAAAAAGAAGATCGAAGTAAAAAAACCAGTGGCAAAACCGGTTGTGGTTAAAAAAGCACTTGCAAAAGTTGCAGTTATGGTAAAAGAAAAAGCGCCTCTAAAAGCAAAAGACATTAAAATTGCTCCGGCAAAACCTGTTGTTTTACCAAAAATAAATACTAAAACCTCACGTAAATATCAACCTGAGTTCACCAAATCTGTACTTGATCAACCGGTACATGACCTGGGTGCACCCATTGTCCGTTACAGCGATTCTGACCTGGCCGAATTCAGGGAGATCATCCAGCGCAAACTGGAATCTGCTAAAAAAGAATTGAGTTACCTCCAGGGATTAATTACCCGTAAGGATGAGATGGGTGGCGATAATGATGATGCCCGTTACATGACCATGGAAGATGGAAGTATGAGTATGGAAAGAGAGCAATTGAGCCAGATGGCCAGCCGCCAGATCACTTTTATTGATCACCTCGAGAAAGCAGTAATGCGTATTGAAAATAAGACCTACGGCATTTGCCGTGTAACAGGCCAGTTAATTGACAAAGCCCGTTTACGTGCAGTACCTCACGCTACATTGAGCATGGAAGCGAAGATGGGAGCAGCCAAGTAAATTCAAAAGTAAAAATTCAAAATACTAAAAAGAGAATGATTAATTTCATTCTCTTTTTTTATTTATAAAAAATTTGTTGCGACCATGTTTAAAAAATTAAGAACCGTTATTTATTATGTACCCGATGTGGAGGCAGCAAAAGAATGGTACAGCAACCTAACCGGGATTCAGCCTTATTTTGATGAGCCCTTCTATGTAGGATTTGATTTCAATGGTTGCGAATTGGGTTTACATCCACAGGATGAAACCATTACCCAAGGCAATCAAACAGTAAGCCATTGGGCAGTTGATGAAATTGAGAACTGTGTAAAAAAATTAGTTAAAGCCGGAGCAACTGTTTTATATGCTGTATCAGATGTTGGCGGTGGAATAAAAGTAGCTACGATTATTGATCCCTGGGGAAATGCGGTTGGGCTGATCGAAGGGGCATAGGAAAACGAGATTATGGTTACTGGTAAAAACCCTATAAGGTCTACAGCGCTGCATTTCCGCCCGGCAGACCTTATAGGGTTAACGTACAATAATATCCAGTATCGGCATTCTACCTCACCTCCTGCATATCCACCAATCTTTTATAAAAACCATTCTGCCCGATCAGGCTATCATGCGTACCCCTTTCAACGATCTCACCTTTTTGTAAAACAATGATCTCATCGGCATGACGAATGGTACTGAGACGATGGGCAATAACCAAAGAAGTACGGTTGTTCATTAAATTATTAATAGCATCCTGAACCAACCTTTCGCTTTCAGTATCTAAAGAAGAGGTGGCCTCATCTAAAATTAAAATGGGTGGGTTTTTTAAAACAGCCCTGGCAATGGTCATGCGCTGACGTTCACCACCGCTGAGTTTACCACCACGATCACCGATATTGGTTTGGTAGCCCATGTCTTTCTGTATGATAAAATCATGCGCATTGGCAACTTTAGCTGCCTGTTCTATGGCGCCCTGGCTGGCATTATCCATCCCCAAGGCAATATTATTTGCAATGCTGTCATTGAACAGGATGGGCTCCTGCGTGACAATGCTTATTAAACTGCGTATCGAATGCAGGGAATAATCTTTTATATTAATACCGTCCACCAATATCTCTCCCGAACTAACATCATGAAAACGGGGTACCAGGTCGGCCAGTGTACTTTTTCCTGCACCACTGCTTCCTACCAATGCCACCGTTTTACCCTTGGCTATTTTTAAGTTTATATTTTTTAAGATGGCTGCATCATCGTACATAAAGCCAACATTTCTGAATTCGATGCCATCGGTAAATGTTTCTATTTTTTTTCCGTTTGGATTATCATCAACGGTAACCGGTGCCTGCAAGACTTCTTCTATCCTGTCAATGGCAGCAGCGCCTTTCTGCATATTGTTGAACGCGGTGGAGATTGATTTTGCAGGATCAATAATATTGTAGAACATACCCATGTAGGCAAGGAACAAAGCGCCATCCAGGCCAAGCTCACCATTTATGACCAGTCGGCCCCCAAACCATAAAATGCCGGAAAAAATAGCCACGCCCATCATTTCACTCATGGGTGAAGCCAGGTCCCTGCGAAACCCAATGCGGTTCCTGGCGTGTAATAAACTATTGCTGTTTGTAGAAAATTTATTCCGTATCAACCCTTCCACATTAAATGCCTTAATAACCCTTAGTCCTCCAAGTGTTTCATCAATGATAGAAATGCCTTCACCCTGTCTTATAGCCACTTCAGATGATTGCTTTTTTAAACTGCGGCTTAGTCGACCGATAACAAAGCCCATCACCGGGATACATAAAAGAATAAAACCGGTAAGCATGGGGCTGATGGCAAACAATACAAAAAGGTTGATGATAATGGTAAGCGGGTCTCTTACCCATCCTTCTAAGGTACCAACTACCGAGCCTTCCACTTCACTTACGTCGTTGGTCATACGGCTAACCAGGTCGCCCTTACGTTGCTCTGTAAAAAAGCCGATCGGCAACTGTAGTATCTTATTGAACAGGTCTACCCTTATCCGGTTTACGATACCGTTCTTTATGGGCCCCATGGCACGGTAAGACAGGTATAAAAAAATATTTTTTAAAGCAATGGATGTAATAATAAGTATGCACACAATACCCAGTGCATGCAGGGGATCATTTGTATTAATGAGCTGGCCCAACTGTTCTTTCAACCAGTCGATCAATGCAAAACCCTGTTTTTTTGAAACATCGGGTATCACGCTTTGCTTTACCCCAAAAATGATGTTCATGAACGGAACCAACATGCCGATGGAAGTAATAGAAAAGATAATGGACAGTAATATGGATATAAAATACCAGGCTATAGAAGATTTATAGTGCTTCAGGTAAGCAAAAACCCTTGAATATCTTTTCATTTGTAATAATTCGGAATAGAAACGGCAAAGTAACTAATTTTACATCAAACACCAGCAGTGGTTTGTATACTGCCGTTGGTTCATAATAACAGACGTTTAAACTGAATGAATATGTTAGAAGGTAAAAGACAGAAAATGGTGGCGGGTTTATTGAATAAAGAACTGAGTGATATTTTTCAACGGCTGGGCTTATCCATGATGGATGGGGGCATGGTCTCCATATCATCCGTAAAGATCACACCCGACCTGTATGAAGCAAGGATCTATTTAAGTTTTTTTAAAGTAAAAGATAGTTTTGATGCGCTTAAGAAAATTGAGGAGCGGAGCTGGGAGATAAAAAAAGAATTAACATCAAGGGTGCGTCATCAACTGCGCAGCATGCCTAAACTGATCTTTTATATTGATGATACGCTGGATTATGTTGATAAGATGGAGCAGATATTTAAAGAAATCAAAAAAGATGATAGTGAAACTTAGTTCCTGGTTATTAGTTTTTAGTCTTTAGTTCTTAGTTTTTAGTTTACATGATTCTATTGCTTCTCACTAAATATTAAGAACTCCGAACTAAGAACTAAAAACTAAATACTCCGAACTAAAAACTAAGAACTCCGAACTATGTACCTAACTTTTGCCTGGAGATATTTTAAAGCAAAAAAAAGCGCCAATGCCATCAACATCATTGCATGGGTTACCGTTGGTGTTATAGCTTTTGCTACTTGCTGCCAGGTTTTAGTTTTAAGTGTTTTTAATGGGTTTGAGGACCTTGTCAAATCTTTATACTCGTCTTTTTATGCTGATATAAAAGTTGTACCTGCTACAGGAAAAACCTTTATACTTACTGCAGAACAAATTGCATCGCTTAAAAAACAACCTGCAGTTGCCAATTTTTCGCTGATCGCCGAGGAGAAGGCCCTGCTTAAGAACTACGATGCACAAACCGTTATTTACCTCAAAGGTGTTGATGAAAATTATGAAAAAGTAAGTGGCGTTAAAGCCAAAACAAACCGTGGCAAATACTTTACAGGAACCACCGAAGAGCCTTACCTGGTAATGGGCTCTGGTATCCAAAATGCTGCTGCTTTAAATTTAGATCCGGCATTGCCTTCTGATGAGCTAACGGTTATCTTACCCAAAAAAAACAGCCTCAACAATGATCCGTTACAATCTTTAAGTGAGGGTTTTATCAAACCATCGGGTTCATTTACCATTCAGCAGGAGTTTGATGACAAATATGCCATCACCAATATTGGTTTTGTAAAACAACAGATGGGCTTTGCTGCTGATGAATACAGTGCCGTGGAAATAAAGCTCAAAGAAAAAACAGATCCTGCGGAAGAGCGCAATAAAATTGCAACGCTGCTTGGCAATAATTATAAAGTGCAGACCAAATATGAGCAAAACACCAGTCTATACAATACCATGAAACTGGAAAAATGGGCCATCTACGGTGTGCTCACACTCATTCTCATCATTGCCGCTTTTAATATGGTTAGTGCGTTAACCATGCTGGTCCTTGAAAAAAGAAAAGACATCAGCGTTTTGCAAAGTATGGGCGCCGGGGAAAAAAGTATCCTGAAAATATTTTTAAGTGAAGGATTGTTATTGGGAGGCATTGGTACCGCAGCCGGTATTTTAATGGCTATCATTCTTTGCCTCCTCCAGCTCAAATTTGAAATAATAAAATTAGCTGGTGGCTCTTTCCTGTTAGATTATTTCCCGGTGAAACTGATCGCAACTGATCTTTTACTGGTGTCTGCAACAGCAACTGCCATTGCATTTTTTGCTGCCTGGTTTCCGGCACGTAAAGCCAGCCGGCAGGAGTTTGAGTTAAGGTAACCTCACCTCCCTTCCTCCTCTCCTACAGAGAGGAGGCGGTACATTAAACATATCCATACATTCAATCCTACCACATCATCATCATTACTTTACTCAGCAATGAATCAAACATTATTCTATTTTTCATAAAACATAATCTTCGCTTCTATCTTCTCAATTTCCCTCCCTTCCGGGGAGGATAGGTGGGTCCGGCCCTTAATAATCCCCTAATGTTTCCGGCAATTGATCCAATGCCTTTTGCAGTTGTTCATCATTGGGGGCAATGCCGTGCCATTCGTGACTTCCTTCCATAAAATCAATTCCTTTTCCCATTTCTGTTTTCATCAGTATAACAATGGGTTTACCTTTTCCTATAAAAGTTTTGGCATGATTAAGGCCTGCAACTACAGCGTCCATATCATTGCCTTCCATTTCAAGCACCAGCCAGTTAAAGGCTTCAAATTTGGCTCTTAAACTGTCAAGCGCCATTACTGATTTTGTAGGACCGTCTATTTGTTGTCCGTTCCAGTCAATCGTAGAAATGATATTGTCAACCTTTTTGTGGGCAGCAAACATGATCGCTTCCCAGTTTTGTCCCTCATCCAGTTCTCCATCACCATGCAGGGAATAAACAATATTATTGTCGTTATTCAGTTTTTTTGCCAAAGCCGCACCAACTGCCACACTCATCCCCTGTCCTAACGAACCGCTGGCGATCCGCACACCCGGCAAATGTTCATGCGTTGTTGGATGCCCCTGTAAACGGCTGTCTATTTTTCTAAAAGTTTTCAATTCTTCAATAGGGAAATAACCACTCCGGGCTAAAGCACTATAAAAAACAGGCGAAATAT
>JBDSGK010000289.1:0-12519 GCA_039919015.1 Ferruginibacter sp. | reverse complement strand
CGTGAATTACTGACCGTGGAAGCAAAAAAGCAGGGCACCAACCTGGATGATGCCATTAAATTCTTCAGCAGGGCTGTTAAGCAACGCAGTATCGCTTTTATTTTAAGCGATTTCCTGGCAACCGGTTATGATGATGGTCTTAAAGTAATAGGCAATAAACACGATGTGATCGGCATAAGGGTTTATGATAAAATGGATATGCAGCTTCCGGACGCCGGGCTACTGCAGGTGCAGGATGCAGAGACCAATAAAAACAGGTGGATCGACAGCAGTGATGAAATGGTGAGGTACAACTACCAGCAGCATTTTATGCAGCAAAGCGAAGCAGGTAAAAATTATTTCAGGAAGGCAGGAGCCGAACTGTTACATGTGCGTACTGATGACGACTATGTAAAAATACTACAGCAGTTTTTTATTAAAAGAATCTGATCAGGAAATATAATGACGAAAGGAAAAATAAGCAGGATAATATTTGCCGGTGGATTAACAGTCTGTTTTTCTTTTTGTATGCAATTTGGTTTCTCACAATCGGTGCAAACCATCACCGATAAAAAAGACATTTTAATTGGCGAGCAGATCAGGCTTACCATAAAGGCACGCTTACCGCTTAATACAAACGGTTTAAGCAAATGGCTCGTTCTCCCGGATTCCATACCACATTTTGATATTGTAGAAACGGGTAAGGCCGATACCGCCGATTTTAAAGATGATTCCAAATCTGTTGAGCAAACAATAACCATCACCAGTTTTGATTCAGGCAGGTGGGTATTTCCGGCATTGCCTGTTGAGTTTTCAGCTGGCGCCGGGCAAGCTCCGCAAATAGTACAAACCGATTCTTTTTTTGTAAATGTTGCTTACTCGCCACCCGACAGCACCAATGAACTTCGTGATATAAAGCCGATCATCTCGGTTTCCATCAGCGATTATTTCTGGTATTATATCATGGGGGGGGCTATATTGCTATTGCTGATCATTTACGGCTTGTACAGGTATTTTAAAAAGAACAAAACATTAAAACCGGCAGCGCCTGTCTCCAAACTTTCAGCTTTTAACGAAGCGATGGAAGAGCTGAAGAAAGTTAGCCTACTTAGTTTGCATGATGCAGCAGCAATAAAAAGCTATCATGCCAGGCTTGCTGAAATTTTTAAAAATTACCTGGGAAGAAAACAAGGAAAAAATCTTTTAAATAAAACAACGGGTGATTTTTTGATCAATACGCGGGATATTAATTTGCCCGCTGAAAATATCTCAGACCTGGCCACAGCATTACGTTGTACCGATGCTGTAAAATTCGCCAAGTACCTGCCTTCACAACATGAAAGTGAAGACAGTCTGCAGAAAATAAAAGAGACAATCATCTTAACAGAATCCGCTAAACATCTAAACTCCTAAACATCTAAACTAATTTTGATCTTCGACTATTTTAAAAATATAACATTTGGCCAACCCTGGTTCTTCCTGCTACTGGCTGTAGTACCGGTAATGATCTGGTGGTATGCAGCAAAAAACAGCAGGCGTCAATCGGCCATTATTATTTCAGATACTTCGGCCCGGGGTTTATCCTCCTGGAAGACCGGCTTAAGGCATTTACCCTTTGTATTCAGGTTGCTGGCCATTATATTTATTATTGCGGCTATGGCCAGGCCACAAACCATGTTTGAAGAACAGAATGCAGAAGGCGAAGGCATAGATATTGTTTTGTGTATTGACGTCAGTGGCAGTATGACGGCACAGGACCTCAAACCAAACCGGCTGGAAGCTGCAAAAACCGTGGCTATTGATTTTGTGAATAAAAGGCTTACTGACCGTATTGCCGTTGTTATTTTTTCGGGAGAGAGTTTTACGCAGTGCCCGCTTACCACAGACCGCCGTGTTTTGGTGTCTGCTATTGAAAATATCCGCAATGGTTTGCTGGAAGATGGAACAGCCATCGGATCGGGACTAGGTACAAGTGTTGAACGCCTGCGTAGCAGCAAGTCAAAAAGCAAAGTAGTTATCTTATTGACCGATGGCGAAAATAATGGCGGGTTGATCGATCCACAAACAGCCAAGGAAATTGCCAAAGCATTCCAGGTAAAAGTATATACCATTGGCGTAGGTACCGATGGCTATGCCCCCCAGCCGCAAAATACACCCATGGGCGTGGTGATGGCAAATGCAAGGGTTTCTATTGACGAAAAACTGTTGAAAGAAATTGCGAGAGAAACAGGCGGTAATTATTTCAGGGCAAAAGATAACGAAGGCCTTACCGGTATTTATGCCGAAATAGATAATCTCGAAAAATCAAAAGTAGAAATTACGAGCCGTACAAGGTATACTGAAAAATTCTTTCCTTTTATTGTTGTTGCTTTGGGGCTTCTTTTCTTAGAAATGCTTTTGAAGTTTACTGTGTTTAAAAAATTCCCTTAATTCGTGTAAAAGGTGTCACCTTTTATGCATAACAAAGCTCCCATTAACCGGTACTTATACCTGGAGTTGGAAATACCAGTTTGCAGGCAGGCCCGTGCAACAGAAGCAGGGAACGTTAATTTTAATAAGATGATTTAGTTGTGTTCCATAGAGGTAACACCATTTTTTTAAAGCTGTCACCTCTATGGAACAGCGTAATTCGTGAAATTCATTTTAATTCGTGAAATTTGTCCCCAATGAATGCAACTGTATATAAAAGCACCGGCAACTGGTACCAGGTAAAAGATGATGAAGGCAATCCGTTCAATGCCCGGCTATTGGGTAAATTTAAAATGGACGGTCTCACCAGTACCAACCCAATTGCTGTTGGCGATACGGTGAATATTGAAATGGAAAATGAACTGGAAGGCTCAGTTACCATCACCGAAATAAAGAGCCGTAAAAATTATATTACCCGTACTTCGCCAGCCAATAAACACCAACATCATATCATTGCTTCTAATTTAGATCAGTCGCTTTTGTTTGCAACGTTGAAAGACCCCAAAACTTCACAAGGGTTTATTGACAGGTTCTTGATTACTTCAGAAGCATATCATATCCCTTCTATCATTGTTTTTAATAAGAGCGACCTGTACCGGAAAAAGGAGGAAGATAAATTTGCAGAAGTAAAAAGCATTTATGAGACCATTGGCTATAAAGTTTTATCCATGAGTATTGAAAAAGGAGATGGGGTAGCCGAAGTAAAATCTCTATTGAAAGATAAAATGACCTTGTTAAGCGGGCATTCGGGTGTAGGAAAATCAACCTTTATCAATGCCGTTTTTCCGGCCATGAAATTAAAAACACAGGATGTGAGCGGATGGAGCGGCAAGGGTTTGCATACCACCACATTTGCCGAAATGTATGACCTGCCCGATGGGGGAAGAATAATTGATACGCCCGGTATCAGGGAATTGGGTCTGGTTGATATTTCAAAACAGGAACTGTCACATTATTTTCCGGAAATGAGGGCTTTGATAAATGATTGCCAGTTTAATAATTGCATGCATTTAAATGAACCGGGTTGTGCGGTCAAATCAGCCGTTGAAGATGGGGGAATACATATGGACAGGTATATCAGCTATTGCAATATCCTGGAAACAATTAACGAGAAAAGTTACTAACTGCCAACTGGCCATTGCCCACTGCTCAATACACCCGATGCTCTAAAAAATGCGCAACTTCCATTACCACATTACTGTTCTTAGAAACATTTTTTTTCTGTTGCGGGTAGATACTTACACCATTAAAGATATTATAGTGCAGCGTCAGGAACTGTCCCCGGTATTGAAAATCCCAGTCCAGGGTTTCTGCATCATCAATCTGGTTAAGGAATTTAACTTTCAGGTCCTTTGAAAGTGTATTGGCAATGGCATAGAATTTTGAAATGCCACAGTTGTCATCGATCACTGCTTCAGTACAACCGTTATTTGTTTTCAGTTCGTAGCACATAGGTATAGGTTTTAAATTAGGGTATTGGGTAATAAATGCTGTTTAGGCTAACGGCTTACCTGCCGCCTTTCCATTTTGCTTTCTTCGCTGCTTTCATGGATTTCTCATCCCCACTTAATATTTTTTCCGCTCCTACATTACGGCCATCCGTAGGACAACCAACTTTTTCTTTTTTGCTAAAGATCCTGCTTATAAAACAACCGCTCAATAAGAAGGAAGCCATGACAATGATAAGTAGTATTTTTTTCATGTATTAAAGGTAATAATTTTAATTCAAAGCCTCACCCCAACCCCTCTCCAAAGGAGAGGGAACTCGGATTTGGCAGTTTTTTAATTGAAAATGACTTTTGCTTTCCCAAATCTTATGCCATTATCTCTGCTTCTATCTTCTCCATAATCTTCGCTACGGTAACTCTCCACCTTCGGGGGAGCTGGAGGGGGCTTTAAACCACCCGCTATACATCACGTAATTATCTGCTATCCTGTTTATTTCGCCGCTGATCATCTCCTCGCTTATATCTTTTACCTTTTTTGCCGGTACGCCGGCGTAGATACTTCCCGGTTCAATCTGGGTATTTTCAAGTACCACGGCTCCTGCGGCTACGATGCTATTACTACCAACCCGCACATTATCCATTACAATGGCACCCATACCTATCAGCACATTATCATCTATAACGCATCCATGTACGATTGCATTGTGCCCGATGCTGACATTATTTCCAATTATGGCCGCGGCTTTCAGGTAAGTACAGTGAATAATGGCCCCGTCCTGTACATTTACTTTGTTGCCCATGCGGATGATGTTCACATCACCCCTTAAAACGGCATTGAACCAGATGCTGCAGTTATCGCCCATCACTACATCCCCAACAATGGTGGCATTTGGGGCAATATAACAGTCGTTTCCAAAAGTTGGAAGTATTCCTTTAACAGGTAAGATAACAGGCATAGCGTTCGGCCCCCTTTTTCTCCCCCGTGCGCAGCCTCCTGCGGAAAGGGGGGAAATTGAGAAGATTATTTTAAAGATTACATAATATTATTTTGAACTCAACTTGTACTACTATCAAACATCGTTGTGAACTTGTTTTGTTCCCGCTGCAAATTAAATAGATTTTCATCAAAATGGAATTCCAAAAAGAACGTATGATTGAATTCTTTTGGCCTGGTCGCAATACATAGCACTCAACTCTATGGGGCCTATGGGAGTTTTATAGGCAAAGGTTAAAGCATAACCGGTCAGTGCATCTTTACCCGATGTAGCATTGTTTTTGGTCGCAAAATCTTTTAGCAGGCCATTGATACGCCCGGTGATATAAATATTGTTTGCGGGGTTATACCGCAAGCCCAATTGCAAAGCCATAACACTCGAGGAATTAACCGTGGCTTCCTGCAAGCCTGCAAACCGCACCTGGTTCCTGAAACTGCCGCTTAACCCACCAATTAAAAAATTATTGAGCAAATTGGGCGTATTGGTAAAATTTATGCCGGCCTGGAACTCAGATAAAAAAGTAAATCTTTTCATCGGTGCAAATAAAGTAGCATCCAGCAGCAGCCGGGTGTAGTTATCAAAATTTAAACCGGATGGAAAGACCGGCATGCCGTTTTGATAAAGTATAAGTCCTGCATCTTGATTATACACATGGGCCAACTCCATGTTGATCTTTAAGCCCCTTGTTGGAAAAAAGATCTGGTTAAGATTATTGTATTTAAAATAAACATAGCTCTTGAGATCTGTAAAGCTGCCCCTGGCCTCTGTTACCGAACGGATAGAAGGCCTGAACCGTATATATTCAAAAGCTGTTCCTACACCCGCTGCAATCTTATTGTTCCCGCTGTTCTGGAAATTTATAAAGACCTGCGAAAAATTCTGTTTGTAAGCGCCATCTAATTTAAAGTCCTGGTAGGTATTAATGGTCTGGTTATCTAACCTGAAACCGGCGATGAAGGCTACATTTTTTATACGTCCCATGTATTGAAAATGCTCTGCTTCAATTTGTGTGCTTTCGCCTATTGAAACAGAAACCATGCTGCGTGAGTTTGGAATGATAAAATCACGGCTGGTTAAATTTGCATTTACATTAATGCCCCTGAAACGGGTATAATACAAACCGGCTTTTAGATAGGTGTTGGGATTTTCTACAGCAATAAAAATAATACGAGCCGTATCTTTTGAAATGGGCTCCAGGGTATAGGATATGCTTTCGTAATAACGGGAACCAATGGCCCGGCGGATGCTTTTGTTCATCTGCACTGCCGTATAGTTCTTATGGTCATCAAAATTCATCAGGTGAATTAAAAAAGGCACCGTGGTTTTTTTTAAGCCATGAACTTCATAATCTGTAATAAATACTGTTTTGCTGCTGATGGTGTTGGTAACTTTTACGGGTTCGGCTCCCAAAGCATTGATGCTGTCGGCTAATCTTTTAAAAATCGGGTAATATTGCAGCCCCGTTTCTATACCGATCTGCATGATCTCTTTGTTGCTTCCAAAACTGCCGGTATTGAAATCTTCCATCGGCATATGAATGTAGATATTGGTTAAAGGCAACTCTTCTTTAAAATCAGCAGCCTCTTTAAAAAAAGCCATCTGCATTAAAACATCAACCGGATTCTTTATTTTATCAATTTTAGAAAGGCCATTTGTAACATTACTGCCGATAACAATGTCGGCACCCATTTCCTTTACATTTTTTACCGGGAAATTTCTAACCAGTCCGCCATCAACCAGTTTTTTATTATCCCTGGTAACAGCTGAAAAAACTGAAGGAATGGCCATGGTGGCCTGCAGGGCTGTTATGATATTGCCGGTATCCATTACAACCAGGTCGCCGGTTTCCAGGTCCGTTGCCATGCATTTGAAAGGAATTTTTAATTGATTGAAGTCGCGGATATTATAAACATGAAAGAACAGTTCAGAGAATTTGAGATTAAGTTCCTGCCCCGTAATAACACCGGTTTGCAAACGGATCTTATTATTGATGAAAGGAAGTTCAATGGCAAATCGGCTGTACTGGTCCTTTTCTTCCATCGAAAGTGTTTTCAACGAAACATTGTTTGAGAACAGCACATCAAAGTCGATATCATTTTTTAAATTATCAATATCATTGCCACTATACCCGGTAGCATATAAGGCACCTACTATGGCTCCCATGCTGGTTCCTGTTATGTAATCTATTTTAAGGCCGGCACTATCTATAGCTTTTAAGATACCGATATGCGCTAAACCTTTTGCACCGCCACCACTCAGCGTAAGTCCTACTTTAGGGCGCAGTTTAGTATCCTGGGCCAATGTGTAAGCTGCAAAACAGAAAAAACAAAAAAGCGTAAGAAAAATCTTCATTAAATAACTTATTAAAAATATGCTGCCAGGGAATCAGGGTACAAATTACGATTTATCTTTTTTTAATTTTTTTATAAAAGTTAAATATTCGCTTTATATTAATGGATGAAAAGCAGTAGCCAGGATCGAAATGACAGTTTACAATTTAAAGATTTTATTTTTGAGATACCTTTACCTGCCGGCAGGCAGGTATGTTTTGCAATAATATTAACTGTATGACCAACAGGCAGCTTTTTTTAAATCACCTGGGACAAACATCAGAAGCACCGCTTTGCCTTGAAATTGTAAAGGCCGAAGGTTGCAGGCTGTTTGATGCTTACGGAAAAGAATATATAGACCTCATCGGCGGCATCAGTGTTTGTAATGTAGGGCACCGGCATCCTAAAGTTATTGAGGCCATAAAAAAACAACTGGATGATTACCTGCACATCATGGTGTATGGAGAATTGGTTCAAAGTCCGCAGGTGCAGTACGCAAAAATGCTCACGGCACATTTACCAGCTTCTCTTAATTCGGTTTTTTTTACTGCATCGGGAACCGAAGCGACGGAGGGTGCTATGAAGCTGGCTAAAAGATACCAGAACCGCACACAGATCATTTCTTTTAAAAATAGCTACCACGGCAGCACACAGGGGGCATTGAGTGTAATGGGTAGTGAATACTGGCAGCAGGCTTTTCGGCCACTGTTACCCGATGTGTTGCAACTCAATTACAATTCGTTTGAAGAACTTGAAAATATCACTGAACGCACAGCCTGTGTTATTGCCGAAACCATCCAGGCCGAAGCCGGTGTTTTAGTACCGCAAAACGGATGGTTAAAAGCGCTGAGAAAAAAATGTAATGAGACCGGAACACTTTTAATACTGGATGAAATTCAATGTGGCTTTGGCCGTAACGGAACGCTTTGGGCTTTTGAGCAGTTTGATGTAGTGCCTGATATCTTATTATTGGGTAAGGCATTGGGTGGCGGTATGCCGTTGGGTTCATTTGTTGCTGATAAAAAAATAATGGATTCCTTTACGCACGACCCGGTGTTGGGCCATATCAATACATTTGGCGGGCACCCGGTTTGCTGTGCTGCGGGGTTGGCTGCTTTTAATGTTTTGATGGAAGAGAAACTCGTTGATGGTGTAAAAGAAAAAGAGGCTTTGTTTATTACTTTATTGACAAATGGGTCAGACGGTATTAAACCGTCAAGACCCCTGACCATACGCAGCCGCGGTTTAATGATGGCTGTGGAGTTTGAAAGTTTTGAACTGAATAAAAAAGTGATTGATGCATTGATACAGGGATCAGGGCGCCCCGACCCCTGCGTATTCACGGACTGGTTTTTATTTGCTGCCAATTGCTTACGTATTGTACCGCCATTAACCATCAGTGAAGGCGAAATTAAGATAGCCTGCAAAAAAATTATTGAAGTGTTCAATGCGTTAGACGGTTTTAAACCCTCATGACGTATGTAAAAATTCCTCATGAAAAAAATGGGTAAAAGGATACTGTATTTTATTGCGGCACTGGGAATTATTTACCTGTTGTTGTTGATACCGGATGCACCTGAAAAAAGCATCAATATAGAAACCGGTACAAAGCCCTTCGCCTGGAACCGTGATGAACAATGGTTGCAGATGGAAGAATTATTCAGAGAGGCCAAACAAATGGATAGTGTAAAGCTGGATTCGGCTATAATGTCTCATGAAATAATGGCTTACAATGTATTTGCTTTTCTGAGGGATAATAATATTGCTTCACCGGATTCGGGATGGAAATTTATAGAGAAGAATTTTTTTGAACTGGCTTCTCTCATTGCAGTTCATCAGGATAAAATACCGTGGATGATCGAATATTATAACGGGATCCGTAACCTCGTAAAAAGGCAATCCCAGCAATGGGATATGAATGACCCGGAAACAAGAAATACAGTATATACTTTATTATATGGTTTACGTGCAGCAGTTGAAGAGGTTTTGTTGCAGACACACGATCTGAAATTCCCGGCAGCAATGTTGGTCAACAATGAACTATCAGCAACGCCTGCTGCTTCTATTTTTGGTATTGAAGTACACAGCGGCGACCTGTTGGTTTCAAGAGGTGGTGCCGAAGTATCTGCATTGATATCAAGAGGCAATGATTACCCGGGGAACTTTTCGCACATAGCTTTAATTTATGTTGATGAAAAAACAAAAGAACCATTTTTGATTGAGGCCCATATTGAAAAAGGAGTTGCCATTGCATCTGTTGCCCAATATGAAAATGACAAGAAACTTCGCTTTATGGTCATGCGGCCAAGAGCTGATCTGCCACTGCTGATGGCTGACCCGATGTTACCTCAAAAAGCTGCCAGGCTAATGTTTGATGAGGCCGGTAAGCGGCATATCCGGTATGATTTTAAAATGAATTTTAGCGATACTGTTGAAATGTTCTGTTCCGAAGTGGCATCGTATGCATATCGTAAAAATGGTTTGATGGTATGGGAATATCCATCTACTATTTCATCGCTGGGGGTGATAAACTGGCTGCAGGATTTTGGAGTAAAAAATTTTGTCACGCAAATGCCTTCTGACCTGGAGTATGATCCGCAACTGTCTGTGATTGCTGAATGGCGTGATCCCGAAACATTATATAAAGATCATATTGACAATGCAGTGATGGATGCTTTGCTGGAAAAAGCAAACAAAGGAAAAAGGATCGGCTATATCACCTGGCAATTGCCTGTTGTAAGGGTTATAAAAGGTTACTGCATGATAAAAAACATGCTCGGTAAAACTGGCATGATACCCGAAGGCATGAGTGCCACCCGGGCTTTAAAGAACCAGGCCTTTGTAGCGATGCATGTTGAGTTAAAAAAGAAGACCATGCAATTGGCTGATGATTTTATGAAACAGTATGGCTACCGTCCACCTTACTGGCAGTTGGTAAAGATTGCAGAAGCTGCAGCAAATTAATGGGTCAAGAAGGCTTCAATCCGTCAGAGCCCTTAGTTTGGATGATATACCTTTTCCGCATTTCTATACACCGTAGCTTTATCCAGCGTCATTGTTTTTGTTTTTTGTTGCAGGTACATGTCAACCTGGTCGTCATAATGTTTATTGCCCGGTTTTGCACAGGCGCCATACATGTTGATGGTTTCAATTTTGGGGAGGCCCTGTTTTTGAAAACGCACAAACATGATCAGTCCATCGCCACCAATTGATTTTAACCTGCCGCTATAATAAGGCTCGGTCCATTGCGGTGACAACAGATCAGGAAAACCGCCAAGCGGCCAGTCTTTACCACCTCTAACTAATTTCTGAACGTCGCCCAATGTGAGATCAGTTGTTCCAAAATTGGTTAGCATATAATCTTTGATATATGTAAAGGTACTGATGGCTTCCTGCGTGGTCAGGTGCCGGGGGCTGCGATCTGGTAATGTTCTTTTAAGGTGTTCGTACATCAGTACAAAAATGGCAGCACCTTTACTGCCGGCATCGCCGTGTTTATCCCAGTTCCTGAAAGTTGAAATTAAAGCTGCCAGTTCGGGATGATCTTTTTCACTTAAAGAGAACAGGGAGTCAAACTGGAATGGATACTGCAATGTTGAAGGCAGTTGTTTATCAAATTTTATCTGTTTGAATTTTTCGTAAGTTAATTTTTCCTTTTTTGGAAAAAGTTCCATAAACCTTTCGCTTCGGTTCAGGTTATACATTTCCCAGCCATCTGTTTTGGCAAAAGCTGATGCTAATAAGTTATCTGCGGGGTCGGTAGCCAAAAAACTGGAATGATTGGTATTGAATAAAAATCCGCTTTTAGGATTAATGTATTGCGGCAGCTCTTTTTCTGTTCTGAAACTGGTCCACAAGGTTTTGGAAGTATTGCCCGGCAGTGTTCTTTTCCAGTCATAATTTTCTGAGGTGTTTCTTACCGGCATTAATGCGTTGTTGATATAAAAAATGGTATCGTACCTGTCGGCATACATAATATTGAACATACTCAGTTCCTGCCTGCTGATGGCCGCATAAAACTCGGTAAAATTTTTTGCCTTATTCATCTGGTACCATTGATCCAATACACCGATCTTCATATTGGCACCAAGGCGCATGGAAAAAAAGCCCTGTTCATTTTTCATGGTAGCCCCATACTTACTCCAGTAAACTTTTCTTTTTACATTGATGGGAATGCCTTTTATCTTCAGTTTGATCGTTTTTACTTCCAGGTCTATCCATTGCCCATCAAATTTATATTGCAGTTGATTAGCTGGATTCATCTCCAGTTGAAATTCATCAAACCTGTCACAATAATTCACCGTATGAGCCCAGCCCAGGTATTCATTAACGCCATGTAAAATGCAAGGGCCACCAGCAAGTAAACCACCTGTTATATTCAAGCCTTCTTCACTGCACAAATGTGCTTCGTAAAAAGATTGTGGGCCGGTGTTGGGCTGGTGTGCATTGATCAGCAGAAAGGCTTCGCCTGTTGTTGTTTTTGTTGGATGAATGGCAGCAGCGTTACTGCCTTTTTTATTTAATTCAGGTGCTTCCCATTGCTTATTGTTAAAGATCCTGATCAAAGCCTGGTCGGCACCATTAAAAATGGTCAATGCAAAAACAGATGAAGAAACATATTCTTTTGCGGTGACCGGGAATATTTTTTTGTGCAGGATCTCTCCAGGATGTTGGTCGGCATATTTATTCAATCCCTGCAAATAGCCATCTATTAATTTTAAAAATGCAGGCGATAAGGTATTCCACTTTTCTTCAGTTATTTCCCTGCAGCGAAACAGCGCAAAGGCATAATCACCTGCCGCTCCTTTTTTACCCTGTACGCTGGCCATCAGGTTCTTTGCCGGCAGTATCACTTCCTGCATACTTTTAAAATCGTCTTCAGCCTCTGCCCAGGCAAGTCCATAAGCTACTTCGGCATCTGTTTTTGCAAAAATGTGCGGTACACCAAAGGAATCCCTGACGATATCTATGTTGGCAGGATTTATTTTTGTTTGGGAAAAGCTGGTACTAAATAAAAGTATATAAAAAGAAAGCAATGAAATTCGTTTCATTTGAGTTGACAGTTGTTTAAAAAAAATGTTTGCCCAAGCTGCCTGCCGGCAGGTAAAGATAGCTGTAAAAGGTTGTCCCGCAGCCGGCAACGCAGCTGAAGTTAAAAAAAAGGGTCACGCCGGATAAAAAATAATTTGCATTATTCAAAACCAATGATTTACTTTGTAATTCAAAGTGCTTTTTATATGGACTCACAGCAACAACCTTTGGAAGACCTGCAACACATCAAAAAGATGATGGAACGCA
>JBDSGK010000288.1:0-13900 GCA_039919015.1 Ferruginibacter sp. | reverse complement strand
TGCAATGTATCCACATCAAAAACAAAATATCCCCGGCCATATCTTCTCCTGAACATGGTATCACTTGTATTGATGCTGCCCATGCCATTGTTCTCAATGATCAGATCCTTCCAGCGCATGGTATCGGTTATTAAAGCGGGCAAGGTATCCTTATTGATCACATAACGGGTAACATCATATACGCCAGGTTTAAAATCTTTATGTACCCTGGTTAATTTACTTTCCCGGGCATATTTCAGGTTTTCATAAAATGATTTACTCAATAGGAATACAATGGCGATCTTAATAATTATCCGCGTCACTCGCATCCACTTTTTAGTAAGCGGGTAATCGTAAACAGAACAGGTTGCAGCCGGCCTGTTCAAAATAAAGAAGCAGGAGATCCTGCGCCACTCATTTGCAAGCAGGTATAAGCACAAAAGAACCAGGTTGATGGAATACAATTTAACAGGTATGTCATAACAGAGGTTGAGCATCATTACATTGATAAAAACCGCGGTGGCTATCAATGCCCCCATGGTAGCTGTTCGCCTGTATAATAATAAAACAGCCACTAACACTTCCATAACCCCCGAAAAAATCTGGTAAGGAGCAGAATAACCTATAAAGAGCCAGGAAAAACGCATGGGTAATAGATCCCCCAATGGGGTTGCCAGTTGGCTGATCAGGGGGAAAGGCATTTGCAATGCAAATATTTTTTGAATGCCATAACCAAAAGCGATCATGGCCAGCGAATACCTGATGAAAAGGCACAATAGGTAATTTAATTGCCTGTAGCTTTTTCTTTTCCAATCCAACAGCGACCATATCAGCGCACCAATACCTGCAACCACCAGCATAAAATAATTAGCAGCCCATGCATAAGAGGTATCGCCGCTTCCATTAAAGACCTGTTTTACATGCCTGACATTAAAGACACGGAAAAAATGTTCGTTGGTTTTAATAACTGCCCATTCCAAAGCCTGGTTATACAGGTCTAATAGATAATCGATACCCGGTATGATATACAAGGTATCCCAGGGGCTGGTGTATAAAATGAAATAAATAAAAAAGAAACGGAACAGCATTTTCTGCAGCAATGTCCATGAGCTTTTTTGCGGCTGTAATGTATCGGGCATAAAATAGTTTTGGTTATTAAATATATTACTAATTTTCTCAAATTTATTTCATTCATGATCACTGCTATGAATATTTCAGCAAGGCTATGATCCTGCCATTATGCCTCCGCAATTTTCAATAACAGATCAGTTTTATTCAGAATGGTACTGCCACGCAACAATAAGCAAAAGAAAATTTATCTTTTAAGTCCGGGCCATGGTGCCCGGATTTATTTTTTTAAACAGTCTGCCATGGCCAAAAATTGGATAATAAAAAACGGGCCCCGCCAAGGCGGGGCCCGTTCACTTGTAAAGGCGTTCTTAATTGATCGCAATTTCCTTTTTCAGGTTTTCTTTACCGGCAATGACGGGCAAACTAACCTGCAATACACCATCGGCATATGTAGCCGAGATGTTGGTGCTGTCGATGCTTTCATCCAGTGTAAAGCTCCTGGTAAAACCACCACGGCTGTACTCCCTCAATATCCATTCAGGACGGGGAAAGCCTTCGGGTGGACTGTAAGAAACGGTAAGTTCAGTACCATTCACATCCAGGTGAAAATGTTCTTTAATACGTCCGGGAGCAAATACCAGCATTTCATAACTGTTCTCAGTTTTGTAAATGTTTACTGCTGCCCTCTGCATGGAGGAGCGGATGAATCCAGCCCTGGCGGGATTTCCGTAACGGTTGCCTTTTGCGGCGCATGACTGATTGTAGTGCATGTTCTTTTGTTTTTGGTTAAAAAATAAATACATGTTTAACCATTAAAAACAATGCCGTGAATTTTTTCGGAAAATATGGCAGAGTGGATATCCGTTTTAATCACCATGCCAATAAATCTGGCACAGTTTTCCTTTCTATTTTATAAACACGATTATGAAAAAGAAAACAACCGGCGAGGATATCAAGCCAGACCTCAAACACGATACCATGGAATTTTCTGCTGCCACCGATGGTGATGATATACTGGATACCGACGACGCATCTTACGAAGAAGAGGGCATTAATGCAGAAGAGCTTGATGCCCTGGAAGATGATCTCTACAATGAAGCGGCAGCGCTTAATGCAACGGAAACTGACCTGGCTGCCGATCCGGATAACCTGCCCGATGAGAACTGGACAGATGACCTGCCGGATACGGAGGATATAGATGAAGAAAGGAATGAGCGCTGACTATAAGTCTGCCATTAATAATGTGCAATAGGGTCAGCAGTTCCATCAGGATCATTGACCGCACTGCCCGATACATTTAATGCTCTTCCTTTCAATAACATCAATCCGGCAACATGCGGTGCCGCCATAGACGTGCCACTCATGTAAGCGTATTGTGCACCTAAATAAGTAGAAAGGATATACACACCGGGAGCTGCATAATCAACTACATCGTTACCGTAATTTGAAAAAGAAGCAAAGCGGTTAAGGCTGTCAATAGCCGATATCGTAACAATATTAGCACCGTTTGCATTGGCCGGCGAATACAAATTGGCTGCCTTTGCGTCGTTACCGGCAGCAATAGAAAAGTAAATGCCCCGGTTGGCGGTATTCTGAACCTGTTCGTTAAGTGTTGGTGAATTTACTTCAAGGCTAATGCTCATGTTTACAACATCGCCTGCAGTTGCATTGGCATTTATATAAGCCAACGCCTCTATGATCGAAGAAAGTGTGCCTTGCCCATTGGCTCCCATCACTTTTAGAGAAATAAGTGTTGCGCCCGAAGCTACACCCAAAACACCAATGGTATTATTAAGGCCGCCAATTATACCTGCTACATGGGTGCCGTGTCCATTCTCATCATCCGGCGAAGTTATGCCCGTAACAAATGACCTGCTTTTTGTTGGATCAACATACAGATCGGGATGATCCATATCAATCCCGGTATCCAGGATCCAGGCTCTTTTACCCCTGCCATCGCCATAACCAACACGATTTATATTCCAGGTAATAAGCCTTGGCTGGGCAATGGTAAAACAACCCGCCAATGCGATCACCCGGTCGGGCTCTACTATTTTTACATCAGGATCTTTTTTTAATTTCAAAGCTTCTGCATCACTCAATATGGCCACAAAGCCACCCGGTTCGCCGGCAAATACTTTCTTCATCTTTGTTTCGGCGATATTGTTACGTTCCAGCACGTCAGCCCCTCTATTGACAAGGCCTTCTTCCCCCATCATTCTGTTTACTATATTATTATTATACGCAACTATATATTGACCCGGAATGATATCGCCATTATTTATACTTTGGCCCTGAACACATTCATCAGGATCAATTGGTGGGACCAGGCTGGTTTTGTTTGTTTCTTTTTTGCAGGATATTGCCAACAGCATGCTGGCTACCATAGCTATAGTTGTTATTCTTATTGTTTTCATAGGTAAATAATGAAACAATAATGAGACCGTATGATGATTTTGTACAGGCCGGGAGCAGCTTTAACAGGTTTTTAAAGACCTTGTTCCTTTGCCGGGGAATATTGTCAGCTCACGCCAATAATTTTTCCGCCCACCACATCAATATTATTTGCCTGTGGTTGTTTGGGAAGTCCGGGCATGCGTACCATTTCGCCACAAACGGCTACAATAAAACCGGCGCCCTGGTTGATCACCAGGTCATCAACGTCAATTTTAAATTCGCCATCCAGTCCGCTGATCAAAGGATCATGAGTAAAAGAGTATTGTGTTTTGGCCATACAAACCGGCAGGTGTTCCAGCCCGAGCAGCTTTATTTTTTTGATCATGTCCTGTGCTTTTTTATACAATACCACATCTTTAGCACCATAAATGGTAGTTACAATTTTCCTGATCTTGGTCTCGATATCATCGCTGAGTTCGTAGGTATGTTGTATGGGTGGAGACGGGTTTTCACAAATGTCAACAACAGCCTGCGCCATTTCCCTTGCACCTTCACCACCATGTGTAAAACCATCATTCACGGCAAAGGCAACTTCTTTTTCGGCACACCAGTTACGCAGCCAGGCAATTTCTTCTGCTGTATCAAAATGATAGCGGTTAAGTACCACCAATACTTTTTGTTTAAATGATTTCAAGATCGCAATATGTTTTTCAAGATTGCGTGCGCCTTTACTGAGTGTCGTCATATCAGGCAGCATCATTGTTTTTGCATCGGCACCACCGCTTAGCTTTAATGCCTGCGATGTTGCCACCAACACACTCATGGCCGGTTTTAAACCCGCTTTGCGACATTTTATATTGAAGAATTTTTCGGCGCCGAGGTCGGTTGCAAAACCTGCTTCCGTTACAACATAGTCGCCAAACTGCATCGCCGTTTTAGTAGCCATGATGGAATTACAACCATGTGCAATATTGGCAAAGGGCCCTCCGTGTATCATGGCCGGCGTGCCTTCCAGTGTTTGTACCAGGTTAGGCAATATCGCATCTTTTAATAAAGCGGTAATAGCGCCGGTCACACCAAGGTCTTTACAGGTGAAGGGATCTCCGGCAAAAGTAAAACCAAGCAGGATGTTATCTATTTTTTTACGGAGTTCATCCAGTCCTTCGGAAAGGCAAAGCACTGCCATGATCTCACTGGCCGGTGTAATTACAAAACCGGTTTCGGATGGTATACCATTATTAGGGGTATCAAGTGCAGTTACAATCTTACGCAGTACCCTGTCATTTACATCAAGGCATCTTTTCCATAAAACAGTTTTTATGCCTTCGGGTTTACCACGATTATAAAAACGAAAATTATCCAGTAAAGCAGCCATGGTATTGTTGGCCGCAGTAATTGCATGAAAGTCGCCGGTAAAATGCAGGTTGATCTCTTCCATGGGCACCACCTGGCTATAGCCTCCGCCAGCCGCACCGCCCTTCATGCCAAAACATGGTCCCAGTGAAGGTTCCCGCAATGCCAATACGACTTTCTTATTCAGCTTTTTTAACCCGTCACTCAGTCCCACCGAAGTAGTTGTTTTACCAATACCCGCTTTAGTAGGTGTAATAGCCGTTACTAAAATAAGTTTTGAAGCAGCGATCTTTTCTTCATCAAAGCTGGTGATATTTACTTTGGCTTTGTGGTGGCCGAAAGGCACAAGCAATTCCAATGGCATTCCCATAGCAGCCGCAATAGCAGCTATCGGTTGCATATTATTTTCCTGTGCTATTTCATAATCTGATTTCATGATCTGTTATTTGGATGAGAAAAATTGTACTGGTTAATAAATGTAAGAATAATTAACTAAGACAACAAAGAAGCAAAAGAGCTGAGGCAATTTTATACCAAATTGGATCTTCTCTTTCTTCCTGCTTTTCTATTTATCTTCTTGGCAAAAAAATCAGGGTAACTTAATTAACATCTCTTTCAGCAACAATGTTATAAACTTTCTTAAGTCAGCAGTTTTTTGTAGTGCTGTGATATATGCTTCCTCGCTTCCCGCTGCCTTTAAAATAACCAGTTCCTTTAATGATCTTTTTAACCCGCTGTTATTTTTCAGTTCCTTTTCATTGCTTAATAATAAAACACTCCAGTTCTTCAAAACGAATTTTATGTTCTCGTCATGAGGGTTTTTTATCTTGAGTATGCCGGCCAGTTTTTTTACAGCATCTTTTTCTGGTCGCCGGTCACCCTTGTATTTTTTTGCAAGGATGGCAGCATAGAGCAGACTCAGGTCCGTTGCATCAAAACGCACGGCATTTTTTTGTAAGACCAGTTCCAGCCTGCTGTTTGCAAGCGTTTTCAAAACCAGTGCAGGACTGCGGTAAGTTTTACCGGATCTTATTTTTATTTCTTCTGCTTCAGCCAGTTCCTGTTGCAATTTTTCCAAAGGCCTGAACCCTGCATGATAATAGATCCAGAATGCACCACTATTGATCCCATCACTATTCTCTTTTCCCAGCTGGTAAGGGTCAACAGTAAAACGTTTTAAATGGTACACTTTTGCATGCAGTTGCAGTACCTGTTCAAAAATATATTTTGCTTCGCCGCCACGATAATCTGAAAAAACATTCAGGCCAATGCGTGCGCTGTCAAACAATATCCAGGAGCCGGCATAAGCAACCGGTAATCCGTTCTTAAAAACCAGGTACCCCATGTAACTGTCAATGGGATGGCGACGGCCGGGCACCATACCCATCAAGGCTATAGAAATGCCTCTTTCCAAATGGTAGTAGCTAACATTTTTTGCAGCTGAAAAACTGATGGGATCAAGTTCCCGAAGTTTACGCAGCAATATCATCCTGCTGCAGTCAATAATCTGCTCAGCCTCGTGTTGACTAAGCTTGACGGGTGTGAGTTTTTGTATTGCATGTTGTTTGATCTGCTTCCTGATCAATGAACGGTTATAATAAACTTTCACAAGCGAAGCAGGCAGGCAACAATGCGAAGTAAAACTGATTTCTACATTTATACCGATCGCATTCCAGAGTTCGTCTTTCACTTCGGGCCTGGTATCACTGCTGCCGAAAATGACAATGAACTGGTCGAGCAGGTCCTGGCCCGGTTCTTTAATATGTTTTAACCAACCCTTCCATGCTGCATTCGCATCCTGCAATATCTCCGATTCTGTTTTTGTCATGACCACCGAAAGAATAGATTGTATTTGTGCATCAGTTGCTTCAAAAGAATTGAAACTGATCTCTGTTGGCCGGGTTTCTCTCAGCCACTTTACCATTTCAAAACTGAAAGCAGCGGAAAGTTTTGTACGGGTAATGCCGCTATTGTATAAACTGTAGGTTAACTTTTCATTTGCGTGTAAATGCGCCTCCAGTTCCTGCAGTAATTTGTTGGCTGATCCGTAGATCATTTTATTATCGGGATATGCAATAAGAAACAGGAGTGCTGTATATAATGAGGCTACTGCAGTTTTATTTTTTACTGTTTTTATTTTGATGTTATTGAGCAGTTGTAATTTTTCTGATGCAGCTTGTTTTCCATAGCGGTTGCGTATGGTAAATAATTGGGTGATCAATGCATTGGTTTCCCTCATGCCGTTAAGTTAACTCAATTATTTTTTGTTCCGTCAACATTGTGACTAAGACCGCTGTCTTGTTTTCAGCCATAAATCCTTTAACTTACTTTAATGCTTCGCTTTTTGTTAAACGGGTACTGGAAATTCTTTGGCTGGAAATTATCCGGCAGCTTTCCCTACCAATACAAAAAAATGGTTTTGGCCGTAGCACCCCATACCAGCTGGATAGATGTGATGGTTGGCTTTGCTACACGAAATGCGTTGAATATTCCTCATGCAAAATTCTTAGGTAAAAAAGAATTGTTTGTGTGGCCGCTGGGTTGGATACTCCGCAAAATGGGCGGAACACCAGTTGACCGTTTCAGCAAACAGGGTATGGTAGACCAGGTTGCTGCTTTATTTGCAGCCAATGAAAACTTTATGTTGGGCCTGGCCCCCGAAGGAACACGCAAGCGGGTAGATAGTTTACGCACCGGTTTTTATCATATTGCAAAAAAAGCCCGCGTGCCCATTGTACCCATTGGTTTTGATTATGAAAAAAAAGAAGTGGTTATCGGTGATGTATTTTTTCCGGGCAATGATGAAGCCGCTGACCTGGAAAAGATCATTGCTTTTTATGCAACGATAAAAGGAAGGGACCCGAAGCTTGACCTGCGACATTTGAAGGTTGATAAATTGGTATCGTAAATCCTTCTTCTATCTTTTTGCTTATATTTACTAAACACTAAACTCATTAAATATGGCAAAGAAAAAATCAACAGCAACCCCGGTAGCAAATGAACCCCTGATCGAAAAGATCGCCGGCAAGCTTGGTCAAATGACAGGCGAAGTGATCGTAGCTAAAAATAATTTGGTGAACATGGCCAGCGGGGCAATTGACACTGTAAAATCAACCATACAAACTATTACCAACAAAAAGCCTGCAGCCAAAAAAGCTGTAAAGAAAGCAGTAAAGGCTACGGTGAAAAAAGTGGTTAAAAAATCAGCCCCGGCAAAGAAAGCAGCAAAGAAGGCAGTAAAAGCTACAGTGAAAAAAGTGGCAAAGAAGGCTGCTCCGGTAAAAAAGGCAATTAAGAAAGTTGTGAAAAAAGCTGCCCCTGCAAAAAAAGCAGTAAAGAAGGTTGCAAAAAAAGCAATTAAAAAAATTTCGGGGAAGAAATAAGAAAGTACAGATCTTCATCATTCCTTCCGGTAAAAAATATTTATTAAGCAATAGGGTGATCATTCATGACCATCCTATTGCTTATTTTTGATAAAACAACCGCAGCATGATCTCTTACAATACCAAGGATTGGTTCACTTTCATCTTTAAATTCCATAAAGCAGATACTTTCCGAAAACTGCTGCCACTGATCATTGGTATTTGTTTATACGCGGGCATTGTTGCCTGGGTTGAAATTTATTACTGGAATCTATCCGAATCAAGCCATGTAAAAAATATTCCCATCATGCATGGACTGCTTGGCTTTGCCATTTCCATGCTGCTTGTATTCAGAACCAACACTGCGTACGATCGCTGGTGGGAAGGCCGTAAACTCTGGGGCAACCTGGTAAACAACAGTCGCAACCTTGCTATGAAACTGGAAACCATGTTACCTGCAGGGGATACAGAACAGCGGGCCTTCTTCCGGAAAATAATACCGGCCTTTGCTTACGCATTGCACAACCACCTGCACAAGGAACAAACCAGGGTTGAGTTGTTTGAAGGAGAAGAACACCGTCACCTTTTTCATGGAATTGATCACGCAAAACATATTCCCAACCAGGTAGCGCTCCTGATGTATCGCCACCTGCAGCAGCTATACAAAGAACAAAAAATAACTGGTGAACAGTTGTTGTTCCTGAACCCGGAGATGCAATCCTTTACTGACATATGCGGCGCATGCGAACGCATCAAAAACACACCCATCCCTTTTTCGTACAGTGTGTTCATTAAAAAATTCATTTTCTTTTATATCATGACATTACCATTCGGTTATGTTTTCCAGCTTGGCTTTTATGTAATACCGGTTGTGGCTTTTGTGTTTTATGTGCTTGCCAGTCTTGAGTTGATCGCTGAAGAAATTGAAGACCCTTTTGGTGGGGATGAAAATGATGTACCCACAGCCTTGCTGGCAAAAAATATACACAGGCATGTAGCAGAAATTATCTGATGGTGCTTGTTGATTGTAAGCATCTTAAAAAGATCATCATGAAAAAAATCATTTTAGCCGGAACTTTTTTAGCGGGTGTAGCCGCCTGCATTGTTGGTTTATCCTTATTTAGTTTTACCGAAGATGGCCAAACCAAAACCGCAGCAAGCCCTTCGGCAATAGTTCCTCCTCCCTCAATACCTGATCTAATGAGTTTTGCCGGTGAAGCCGTTCCCCTGCAACGATGGGAGATTCGTGAACAGCTGGACCGGGAATTATTGTACAATTATTACCAGCCGGGCAATATCTATTATATGCTTAAATTATCTGCCAGGCATTTTCCGCAAATAGAAGCGCAATTGAAAGCCAATAATATTCCCGATGACTTCAAATACCTCTGCGTGGCTGAAAGCAATATTCAAAACCTTGTCTCAAAAGTAGGCGCAACCGGCTTCTGGCAATTTATGAAAAGCACGGCCCCGGGTTATAAACTCGAAGTGAGTACAACGGTTGATGAGCGTTATCATGTAGCCAAATCAACAGAGGCCGCATGTGTTTATTTAAAAAACGCTTACCATAAATTTGGTAACTGGACGGCAGCTGCGGCTTCTTATAATTGCGGTATGGGGGGATATAACGAACGAAGCGCATTCCAGGGCACAACCAATTATTACGAACTGGTATTGCCTGATGAAACACAACGCTATATTTTTCGCATCCTTGCTTTTAAGCATCTGTTAGGTAATGCAGATTCTTTGGGATTTAAATTACCGGCGGGCTCAGCTTATGAACCTATTAAAACAAGGATAGTAGTGGTTACTAAAACTATTCCAAACCTGTCAACTTTTGCCAATAGCAACGGCAGCAATTATAAAATATTAAAATGGCTTAATCCCTGGTTGAGAGGCAGGTCTTTGACCGTAAAACCCGGTAAGACCTATGAAATTGTTTTGCCCGGTTGATCTTATTTTAGTTTTTGTTTCTTCACACCTTTAAAACTAAGTTTAACCGGCAGGATAAAACCTTTCTTATCAAAAAATAATTCTTCGATACAGGTGGCCCGGTTATTGGCGGCAGTTTCACCAAGCGGCCTGCGGTGGTAAACAATATACCAAAGGCCATGCCTGGCATCATGCATAATAGAATGGTGGCCTGCCCCGGTTGCAACGGCTGAATCCTGCTGCAATATTTTTCCAACTCTTTCAAAAGGCCCAAATGGAGAATCCCCTATTGCATAAGCAACAGAATAACCTGGCCCCGTCCAGCCGCCTTCGCTCCACATAAAATAATATTTACCGTTTCGTACAAACATAAAGGGACCTTCAACATAATGATGCGGTGTTATTTCTTTAAACATAGCGCCATCATTAAAAAGTAATATGCCGGTAAAATCTTTTTTCAACCTTGCGATATTGCAATGCTGCCAGCCTCCATAAATAATATAATATTGTCCGTCAGTATCTTTAAATACAAACTGGTCGATGGGTTGTGCGCCGTTGTAAAATTTATCGATCAGCGGTTTACCAATATGATCTTTAAAAGGGCCTTGTGGGTGATCAGCAACCGCTACGCCAATTCCACCATACTCATTATTATTTTGAATATCGTTGGCAGCAAAGAAGAAATAATATTTTTTATCTTTTTCAACGATCGCCGGTGCCCACATGGCCCGTCTTGCCCATGTAACCGCTGTGGTATCCAGTATATGTTCATGCTTAGTCCAGCTCACCAGGTCGGGTGATGAAAAGGCATCAAAGAAAACCTGTTTATCATACACATCAGAATAGGTAGGATAGATCCAGTATTGGTTTTGGAAGATAGCGGCTTCTGGATCAGCATACCAGCCTTTGATGATGGGGTTGCCTGATGTTGAAGGCTGATTTTGTGCCTGCAACTGACCCAAAGTTGAACATAACAAAATAATGCTGTAATAAAAATGTTTCATGCTGTAATATAAAAATTTTAGCCCGATCGTTTTTTTAAAAATTGGTACGCATTGTGCTAATCAAATACTATATGAAATCAACTTCTTAATCTTAAAATGATATATTATGAAATGGCTTGGCAGCAGGGGTAGTTCAAATGTAGAAGACCGGAGGGGCATGAGCGGTGGAGGTTTGGCAACCGGCGGAGGTGTTGTAGGCGTTATCATTTACCTTCTTTATTCTCTTTTAAGCGGGGGAGATATTGATCCCAGCCGTATACCTACAGTTTCGGAGCAGGTAAATCAAAGAGCGCTGACACCCGAAGAACAAAAGGCTGATGAAGAAAGGGCCGCGTTTGTAAAAGTAGTACTGGCCGAAACAGAAGATGTATGGAATAGGCTCTATGCAGATGCCGGTAAGCGGTATACCGAACCTACCCTGGTATTATTCCGGGATGCTGTTTCTTCCGCCTGTGGTAATGCCAGTTCCGCTTCAGGGCCATTCTATTGTCCGCCAGATAGTAAGCTTTATATAGATCTTTCATTTTACCAGGATCTGCAAACGCGTTTTAATGCTCCGGGGGATTTTGCAATGGCATATGTGGTAGCGCACGAAGTGGGGCATCATATACAGAACCTAAACGGAACTGCGGAAAAAATAAGCCGGCTTCGCAGTCAAGCAGGAGAGGCTGAAGCAAACCGCTATTCCGTGATGATGGAATTACAGGCCGATTTCCTGGCAGGCATATGGGCACATTATGCACAAAAAATGAAAAATATACTTGATGTGGGAGATATTGATGAAGCCCTTAATGCAGCAAATGCAATTGGTGATGACCGGTTGCAAAGACAATCTACAGGCGAAGTAGTGCCGGATGCTTTTACACATGGCACTTCGGCACAAAGGATGTACTGGTTTAAAAAAGGTTATGAAACAGGGGATTTAAAACAGGGAGATACTTTCAATGATCCCGGATTGTGATATTAACAGCAAGAAAAAAAGCCCTGCATGTAAAAACATACAAGGCCTTTTGCACGCTTCAATTCATGGCTGTGCTTTATTGGTATTTGCAAAAACTACTGAGGCCAGTTGCCTGCCTTTTGGTAATTCGCTTGATGAATAATAAACCTTAAAAGATGTATTGCCATTCTTTTGCAGGCTCATAATCTCCTGCATGGTACAGTTCATATCTCCAACAGGGGTTGGCACATCTGTAAATTTGAATGTCTTTATAGTAACGTCATTCCCATCTTTGATGGTTATAACCCTGTTCTTACCAACCCGTCCGCAATGATGATACCGGAAAGTTATTTTATCGGCGGGTAATGTTTTGCTGAGTTGCAGCACATTTACCTTATCCATATCTCCACCATATTTTTGTAATACGGTTTTGCCGTTCACTAAAATTTCAAATCCTTCTCCGCCATTTGGTGAAAAAGAAAGCAGGGTTGCTGCAACGGCAAGCAGTGCAAATGCTTTACGGATGATCGTTTTCATGACTTATAATTTTTTTGTTAAGAAATAAACAGAAATATTTACCTGTTTGATCAATACAAAGAAAATACACCTGCATACAGATGAGAAATCAGTTTGACGAAAGGAAGTGAATGCTTGATGTGTTACAATAAAACGGGGAGTTCATGGAAAAAATTACCCATTACCAGCTCTCTCTATTTCATCGGCAGCACTGCCCGATGTACGTTTACCGGTTTTGTAGGCCTTCCCAAAACGGTAAGTAAAGGACAGGTTAAATACCCTGCTATCGCGACGGAGTATAAAATATTCGGTAGCATTATCAAATTGTGTGAGGCCCTCCATGGCATTCGTGTAAAAAATATCACGGGCACTGAATTTTAAAGTGCCTTTCTTTTTCAGCACCTGCCTTGATACACCCAGTGATAATTGCCCGGTGGGATATAATACTTCCTGCAGATCATTCCTTGCCCTGGTGGTATAAAAGCCCGATACTTCGGCATTGTATTTTTTAAAAATGGTGAACTGGTTATTGATGTTGATATTTAACTGGTTGATCTCGGAAGTAAAATTCACATTGCCATTATACCCTTTTAATTTTTTGTGATTATAATTGGCCTGTGCTGTCAGCGACCACCATTTGAAAGGAGAAACGACAAGCGTGGCAGATAATCCCAGGTTATGTGCTTTGCCAACATTGCCTTCAGAATAGAATAATATATTTTTTACCGTATCGGTTAAAAACAATTGCGAAAAATAATTTTTGATGATGCTGTAGGAAACCGAAGTAGTCAGTACATGCTTATACTGGTGGCTTAATTGCAGGTTCCAGCTGTATTGCGGTAAAAAGAAAGGGTTACCGGTTTGGTAAGTGTATTTGTTAATAATAGTATAGAATGGATTTAATTTTTGAAAAGCGGGGCGGTCAATTCTGCGGCCGGAGGTAAACGTGAAGCCATTGGAAGAATCAGCCTGGTATGTGATGGCTGCGCTTGGAAACAGGCCGCTGTAATTTCGGGAGAAAGCAGAATCTTTTTGTATCACATTCCCCAACTGGTGGGCATCATAAGCTGTGTATTCATACCGAAGTCCGCCCTGCATGCTGAACCGCTTGTATTTTGTTTCCAGGCTACTGTACAAAGCATGAATATTTTCTTTGTAAATAAAATGATTGCTCTTTCCATAATCCTCATTCCAGGTTGTTCCGTCAAATTTTTGATATGATGCAGAATTGTCGGTGCTGATATGCGATGACTTCCAACCCGATTGCAGATTGCTGTTCTTGCCCATCTTCAGGGTATGATCTATTTTACCCGATACAATTTTTATTGCAGCAGGAATATTACCCC
>JBDSGK010000287.1:0-15077 GCA_039919015.1 Ferruginibacter sp. | reverse complement strand
GCGCGGGCAGTTCGCGCAGGCTGACCGCCGGGTTGACCGGTTTGGGCAGCGTCTGCATCGAATACTGGCCAGGCATCACGAACTGAATGCGCCATTGGGTGGCCGTCGCCATGGAGGCATCAGCGGCCACCGGCTCTGCCGTGACCGGGGCTGTCATGGCGATTTTTTCGGAGCGGGCCACCGGCTCCAGCGTGACAGGCGCGGTCATGGCAATTTTTTCCGAGGTGTTGTCAGCCCCGGCGACCGTCAGGGTGTTGTTGCCGAAGTACCCAACTACACAAAGATGGGCCCAGGAAAAAGGCAGTTTCGATTTTGATCCTGCTACAGGGGCTGTATTAAGAAAACCCTTTTATGAAGATAAAGTGGCATTCCTTTGGAACATCAATAATTCAGTTACAGGATGGAATAGTGCTACCTGTTATAAATCATGCCATACAGGTTTGCCTGCTCTTGATGGTTCAAGCCGACACTACACCAATTTCCCATCTGAGAAAATTGATATGTGGCATTGGAAATCCGTTAGAGGTGGTGTAAATGCAGGGAATCAGTTACACGATCAATATCAGGATAATACCTATCCTAATGGCAGAAAATCTGATCCGGGTATTGACGTTTATCAAAATAATACACAAAGCATTGCCATAACAGGTTCATCTCCGGTAGTGATGGTTTCTGTGCCAAAATTTATTATTCCGGGTAGAACTGATAATAACTGGATAATGAACTCAGAAGTTGCAGCGGGTACTGCAAAACAGGTAACTGCGGTTGCTGTAAATGGTGTACTTACTTTAAGTGATGCTTCTACAATAGATCCAAATGTTGGAACTGATTATCAAAGAGTAGGTGCGGGGTTAGGTGCAAAAGCTATTGCAGGTGTTACACTTAATGATGCAGGCTATACAAGCAGTGCCGGTGATATTACCTGTAAAGCTGTTTATACAGGAACAGGCTGGATCCTGGAATTCAAAAGAGCTTTAACAACTGCTGATAATGTATATGATGTGGATTTCGCCTCATTAGCAGACCAGTATTTTGGATTTGCCATTTTTGAAAATGCTCAAATAGCACACTCCATTAAACCCAACCTGGTATTAAAATTTAAAAAATAGAAAACCCATAATTGCTAAATACTAAAACATAAAATCATGTTACGCAATAAAACAATAATGGGGTCTATTCTGGTTGGTGCGGCAGTATTCTTTTTGACAGGATGTTATAAAGATCAGACTGTAATTTTTGATACAGGCGAGGAAATAACCAGGCCGGTAAGCTTTGCAAGTGATATCATCCCCATTTTTAATAACAGTTGCAACACCGCCGGTTGCCATAGTGCTGGCGGAAAGGCCCCTGATTTAAGCGCTCCCAATGCTTTCACATCTTTATCCAACGGCGGATATTTTAATGCTGCCGATGCACAGAGCAGTGAATTGTATTTATGGATGGCAGGAAAAAAAGGAACTCCCATGCCGGTAAGCGGTATCAATAAAGATTACAATGCACTCATCCTTGCCTGGATAAAACAAGGCGCCCAAAACAATTAAAAAAACGTTATGAAAAAGTATGTAAATATTATATTACGCAGTTGTTTTGCTCTTGTGCTGTTGCTCTGCATCTGCACAGGCAATTTATTTGCGCAGGACTCAACTGCGTCAGAAGCATCTGCTGTAAAAAAAGTAAAACCTGTTAAAAATACTTTCGGAAGTGTTTGGTTAATAGATAACCAGACCGTGATGGTACCCGTCAAAGGAACACTGGAGTTTGATATACAGCACAGGTTCGGTATTGTGAATAATGGGTACAAAGACTTTTACGGAGTTTTTGCTCCATCCAATATCAGGATGGGGGTTAACTATTCACCCATTAAGAAATTGTTTGTAGGTGCTGGCTTAACCAAGGAAAGGATGCAGGTTGACCTAAATGGTAAATACGCAATATTGGAACAAACCAAGGGTATGATGCCAATCAGTATGTCTTATTATGCCAACGTATCAATTGATACAAGGAAAAAGGATAAATTCAGATATGGTGTACATCGGCTCTCTTATTTTCATCAACTGCTGATTGCCCGAAAAATAACTGAAAAGTTTTCTGCTCAGGTCGCTCCCAGCTTTTCCTGGTTTAATAATGTGGAAGCATATGTAGACAGTAAGGGAAATATTCAGAAGAAAATGAAAAACGGGCATCTTGCCATTTCTGTTCTTGGCAGGTATAAAATAAGTGGTAAATCTGCTATTATAGTTAATTACGATCAGCCACTTACCCAGCATACTACCAATAACCCTCATCCGAATATTGCTTTCGGCCTTGAAACCACTACCAGCTCACATGCCTTCCAGGTATTTGCCGGCAACTATTATGGTATTGTACCACAGAGCAACAATATGTTTAACCAGAATGATTTTACAAAGGGCCAGTTTTTAATTGGCTTTAATATGACAAGATTGTGGAACTTTTAAATTAAGTATTACCATGGGTGAAAATAATAATAAAAGTGACAGGACACGCAGGTCGTTCCTGTCTCTTTTTCTTAACGGAAACAATGATTCATCATCAACTAATAATGGCAAACCAGAAATGGTTAAAATGCTTACCGCTGATGGTAAACTGGTAGAAGTTGATAGAACTGTGTTGGAGGCTGCGTCAAATAAACAAAAATCTTCCAACAAAGAAATTTACGACTGGATGGAAAATCCTTCTAAAGAAAATAAGAGTTGATCCTTTCAAAATAACAGAGCAATGAAAGAACAAAAAGTAATAAATGACAATGGCCGGCGGGGCTTCATAAAAAATGTTGCCATAGCAACAGTTGCAACAGCCGCTTGTGGCAGTTTGTCCTGCTCCTGCACTTCAAAAAAAGAAGTTGCTGTTAACGGTAATAAGGTAAAATTGCTATCACCTGATGGAGAAATTGTCGAAATTGATTCTGCTTATCTCAATCATCATGAAAACATGGCTGTGCTGTCTCAGCATGAGCAAAGAGTAGGAATGGCCGGAAAGAAATTTGTGATGGTGGTTGATCTTTCCCGTTGTAAGAACGCCCGCAAATGTGTAACTGCCTGCCAGAAACACCATTACAGGCCCGAAGAAACAGAATGGCTTACCGTTAAACTAATGAAGGATAGTGATAAAGCTGCTCCTTACTGGTTTCCTAAACAGTGCTTCCATTGCGATAACCCTCCCTGTGTAAAGGTTTGCCCGGTTGATGCCACATTTAAACGCGAAGATGGATTGGTTTTAATAGATAATGACAGGTGTATTGGTTGTAAATTCTGTATGGCTGCCTGCCCTTATTCAACCCGTGTATTTAACTGGGATGAACCTGACATGCCATTTGATATAAGAAACTTACAATACAATGCCGAAACCGGCGTACCTGCAAAAATAGGTACGGTGGAGAAATGTGATTTCTGTCCTGACAGGGCAAGAGAAGGTTTGCTCCCACCATGTGTGGAAGCCTGCCCAAATGGTGTATTTTATTTTGGTGATGAAAATGAAGATACCGTTAGCAATGGTGATGAAACAATAAGCTTCAGCCAGTTGATAAAAGACCGTGCAGCTTATCGTTATCAGGAAGAACTGGGTACCAAACCAAGGGTATATTACCTGCCGCCAAAAGACAGGCAGTTTCCGGTTGAGAGAGGGTATGAAAATCTTCCTGATAAATTGAAAGACAGATTTAAAGATATTATGGAACCTAAAGGAGAATAAAAATATAAGATAGAAAGGTATTTTATGAATTAACAATGAATACTTATTATTATGGAACTCAATAAATATCAACAGGAAATTTTTGATAAGCAGCGACCTGTTATTGAAACCTTTGGTAAAAAAGTCTGGGGATGGACTATATTTTTTCTATTGTGGATTTTGGTTGGTGGCTATGCACTGTATTTACAAATTGCAAAGGGTCATGAGGTTACAGGTATGCGGGATAATGTAGTTTGGGGATTGTATATTGCCAATTTTATTTTCTTCATTGGTATAAGTTATGCCGGTGCTGTTATTTCTGGTATACTTCATATACTGCAGGTTGAATGGCGCAAACCTATCATTCGTATTGCAGAAATGATCACGGTGATCTCAACTGTTATCGGCCCTATATTTATTTTATTATGTATTGGCCGTTTAGACAGGCTGCATCATCTTTTCCTTTATCCAAGGCTGCAATCACCCATTACCTGGGACGTATTGGCCATCGGTACTTATTTTACTGGCAGTGTAATCTTTCTTTATCTCGCTTTAATAAAAGATTTTGCTATTTATCGGGATGCTAAATTGAATATTCCTAAATGGAAACAAAAATTTTATAGAATTATGGCCATTGGTTACCGGGGTACTCCCAGCCAGAATAGACATATAAAAATTTCTACGAACCTGATGGCAATTATGATTGTTCCACTTGCCATTATTGTCCACTCCGTGCTCTCCTGGATTTTTGGAATGACACTGCGTCCGGGCTGGCATAGCACCATCTTTGGCCCCTACTTTGTGCTGGCTGCAATTTATTCTGGTACAGGGGTATTGATTATGTCTATGTGGGTATACCGGAGGATGTATAAACTAAACAGTTATCTCACCGACAAACATTTTATTTACCTGGGTTACATCATGATGATACTTGGTGCTGGATATGGGTACTTTACCTTTTCAGAATATCTTACCGATTGGTTTGCTTCGGAGAAATGGACTAGCGAGGTAATTGAAAAATTATTTAACCCGGCAAAATATGGCTGGTGGTTTTTGTTTGCGAATGTTGCAGGTATTTTACTTCCCATACTTGTTGTGGCTATTCCAAAAACAAGAACACCTAACCTGATTGCCATTGCTTCTTTTTTTATGGTAATTGCTCTTTGGGTAAAAAGATACCTCATCATTGTTCCTACTCTTGAGTCTCCTTTATTACCCATGCAGGATACAAGAATGGAATATGTAAAATACTCAGCCACCTGGGTTGAATGGGCACTTACATTTGCAGGCATTGCCACCTTCTTTTTATTCTTTACCCTGTTGTCAAAATTTGTAACGGTTATTCCCATTTCAGAATTTGCCAATAAGGAAAAAAGTACAGCGCCTGCGAAGGAAATATTACCGGGATCTGAAATAGCACCAGCTTAAAAAAGAGTTTATGAAAAAAGATTTAATAATAAAAAAGCATAAAAAAATACTTCAACATTTTTTGGTATCAATTGCTGTATTAATATCACTAATGATTCCAGTTGAACTTTTTGCCCAAACCGACAGCACAAATAAAACAGAACCTCTTGTTGCAGAAGAAACTTCATTAATATCACCTTCAATAGATTTTATCAGTATTCAGAAAGGAGATAACAGTATTGACCTGAAAGCAGCATTAAAGGCTAAAGTAAAAGGAACATTTTACAAATTTCCTTTACTCAAGATTACATTTATGCAACTAACTGATACTGTTGAAAAGGAACTTGGCTTTGTAATAACTGATCGTATCGGTTCAGCAGTTTTTAATTGCAAGGCCAATTCGGTAACAACAGATAAAGAAGGAAAACTGCATTTTAAAGCTGTATTTGCCGGCAATAAATCCATGGACCCGGCCGATGCAGAGCTAACTATAAAAAGGGCCCGGCTTGAAATAACTCCTGTGAAAGGAGATTCATTATTAACCACAAATGTAAAACTGGTAGATGTTGGAACAGGGAAAGAGATACCGGTAAAGGATATTGTACTGGGCATATTTGTACAACGGAGTTTCTTTCCATTAAAAATTGGGGAAGGAACAACAGGTGAAAATGGAGAAGCCTCAGTTGAGATTTCCAACAACCTTCCAGGTGATGCAAAAGGAATGATTACCCTTTTGGCAAAACTTGATGAAAGTGAATTGTATGGAAACCTGGAGGCTAGTACAACAGCAAAATGGGGCATTCCGGTTTCTGATATATTACAGGAAGCTCCAAGGAGTTTGTGGAGTGCCCATCCGCCTGTTTGGATGATGGTAACTTTTGCTGTGCTGATGATCATTGTTTGGGGGCACTATATTGTAATTGTTTATGAATTGTTCAGGCTAAGAAAAGAAGAGCCCCATTCACAACCGGTTAACCAAATCAATACATAGGTTTATATTCACTTAAAAGATAAAAACAATAAAAATGAAAAAGAATCTAATCATGTTAATTACAGGTTTTTTTATGATTGCTTTATTTGCTTTTGTAAATAAAACTACAGATCAAAAGCCATGGCCAGTGCCCGATGCCGCTAAAAACAGGGTGAATCCTATTAAATCGGATGCTGCATCTATAGCTTCAGGTAAAGCTTTATACAGTACACACTGTAAATCCTGCCATGGAACCAAAGGAAAGGGAGATGGGCCAAAAGCTGCTCAGTTAGATACAGAATCGGGTGATTTTACATCAGCTACTTTTAAAGCACAAACTGATGGTGCTTTATTTTACAAAACAACTGAAGGGCGTAAGGATATGCCCACATTCAAAAAGAAAATACCCGAAGCCGATGACATTTGGGCTGTTGTTAATTATATGAGAACTCTTAAATAAAAATACAACGGCTCCTTATAGCAATTAATTGCTATAATCAAAAAGTTCATTTACCCGCAGGTGAATGAACTTTTTGTATAAAGAATGTGCAGCAATGTTACTACAAATACAATCTGTAATTTTGTAATGCTTACGTTTTAAATGAAATGACAATGAAAAAGAAATTATCATCCACGTTTATTTTTGTTTTTGTCTCCATCATATTTATGGCATCCTGCAACACACCAAGATATATTTACAGCCCATCGGCACACAATGTACCTGTACTTACAAAGAAAGGAGATAGTAAGATTGGTGCTGTTTACTCCACCAATGCTGTTGAACAGGAAACAAAGGATGGGGTAGAAATAGATAACCGTACCCGTGGTTTCGACCTCCAGGGTGCTGTAGCTGTTACCAATAATTTTGCCATACAGGCCAGTCATTTTTACCGCTGGGAAAAAACCGAAGGCGGCCCCGACAGTATAACCATAAGGTATAAAAGAAATCTTACCGAAGTTGGATTTGGTTATTACATGCCCATCAATGAAAAAAAAATGCTTTTTTCCAGGTATTTGCCGGGGCAGACCTGGGCCGGTTTAGCTTTACTGATACCAGTAAGTTTGGGTATGATTATCACCAGGCAAACATTACAAAGATCTACCTGCAACCAGCTGTTCTTTTTAAAAGTAAAGGAAGTTTCACTACAGCCGTTGCCGTAAGATTCAGCGGTATCAGTTATAGTAAAATAAAAACCAACTACACACCGGGTCAGTTAAATGATTATCACCTCGATGACCTGTCCGGAAGGGCAAAATGGTTTTTTGAACCGGCAACTGTAAGCAGTTTTGGGTTTAAAAATCTACCGGGCCTGCGATTTGAAGTGCAGGGCGGCCTCTCTTTTTTAATGGCCAGGAATTATATTGACTACCGTAAATTTAATTTTTCCATAGGCACCTGGGTTGATGTTGGGGCTTTGTTTGGCAAAAACAGGTAATAAGCTCCATTTCAGTTATTCTTTTTCCAGTCTTTAATCAGTAATTTTACAAATCGATTGAATTGCTCATGCCCGTGTGCAAAGCAAAAAAGTAATTGCTGAATTTTTATGTCATTTACACTTCAAAATAAAGTACGTATTGTAACAGCCGCTGCCTTGTTTGATGGACACGATGCTGCTATTAATATCATGCGCCGCATCATGCAGGCCAAAGGGGCCGAAATTATTCACCTGGGTCATAACCGCAGTGTTGCTGAAATTGTGGAATGTGCCATTGAGGAAGATGTGCAGGGGATTGCTATTACCAGTTACCAGGGCGGCCATGTTGAATTCTTTAAATACATGAAAGACCTGCTTAATGAAAATGGTTGCGGACATATAAAAATATTCGGCGGAGGGGGAGGAACGATACTGCCATCAGAAATTGATGAATTGCACAACTACGGAATAACCAGGATCTATAGCCCCGATGACGGAAGGCATATGGGACTGGAAGGTATGATCGAAGATGTAGTAAAACAATGCGATACTCCAGCGGCCCCCTCTAAATCTCCCCCCACGGGGGAGACTTCGCACTCTGCTAACGGCAATGATTTTTATGCTCTTGGGGAGTGGAAGGATATAAAAAAAATTGCCCGTGCTATCACTATGGCTGAAAATGGCGAAAATTACAGGCTTTTATTTAATGGAAAGGTGGCTCATGAATATTTTGAAACTGCCGATTCATCTTATTACAAATCATTAAAAGAGTTTGCATTAAATCACAGAAGTAAACCTACAGAAGCCGAAAATGTTTTGTGGAAATATTTAAGAGATAAACAACTTGATGGAATAAAATTCAGAAGAGAACATATTATTGATAAGTATATAGCTGATTTTATTTCTTTGGAAAATAGATTGATCGTAGAGGTAGATGGTTCTATCCATCAGTTGCCGGAAAATAAGGAAAGTGATGAACAACGAACTAAAAGATTAAATGAACTTGGGTATACAGTAATTAGATTCACAAATAATGAAATACTGCAAAATATAGATTCTGTTACTGCCACTATAAAAGAGAAGTGGCAACAAATCGCGGGGTCTAAAGTCTCCCCTGTGGGGGGAGATTTAGAGGGGGCACCTGTCTTGGGCATTACCGGAACCGGCGGTGCAGGAAAATCTTCTGTTACTGATGAGATCGTCCGCCGTTTTTTAAATGCATACGAGGATAAGACCATTGCAGTAATCTCAGTTGATCCATCCAAGAAAAAAACCGGTGGTGCTTTATTGGGCGACAGGATAAGAATGAACTCCATCTCTTCGCCACGGGCTTATATGCGTAGCCTTGCAACCCGTGAAAGTGATAAGGCATTGAGTGAATACGTTCAGGAAGCCATTGATATCTGCAAAGCAGCAGCTTATGATCTTATTATTTTGGAAAGTGCAGGTGTGGGACAAAGTGATGCCTCCATTTTAGATTATGTAGATATCAGCATGTATGTAATGACACCCGAATACGGTGCCGCATCGCAACTGGAAAAAATCAACATGCTGGATTATGCCGATGTGGTTTGTGTAAATAAATTTGATAAAGCAGGTGCACTGGATGCCCTGCATGATGTGCGCAAGCAATACAAACGTAATCACCAGTTATGGACAGCAAAGGACGAAGAATTACCGGTGATCGGTACCATAGCAGCACAATTCAATGATGCAGGCGTAAATGAATTATTTGAAAGGTTAATGGAAAAAGTGTCGGAGAAATGTGATGTAAGATTCAATGGGGAAATAGAACACCATATTCATACCAAAGAAACTTTCAGCCAGTCAACCATCATACCTCCCAAAAGAGTAAGGTACCTGGCCGAGATCGCTGAAACGATTTCAGCTTATGATAGCTGGGTTATTGAGCAATCAACCATTGCAACAAAACTATATCAATTAAAAGGAGCATCTGATATTATAAAAGAGCATTTAGGTAATGAAGTGCTTAAAGCCTCCCCTTTGGGGGGAGGTTTGGAGGGGGCCTTAGAGCAGGCCTTGCATCCTGATTGTAAAAAACTCATCCAATCCTGGCCCGAAGTTGTTGAACGGTATAAAAAAGAATTCTATGAATTTAAAGTAAGGGATAAAGTGATCAGGCAGCCACTTACTTATAAAAGTTTATCAGGCACCGTACTCTCAAAAGTTATCTTACCAAAATATAAAGACTGGGGCGATATTTTAAAATGGCAGTTGCAGGAAAATGTGCCGGGTGAATTTCCATTTACAGCAGGCGTTTTCCCTTTAAAGCGTGAAGGGGAAGATCCTACCAGGATGTTTGCCGGTGAAGGTGGCCCCGAAAGAACAAACCGGCGCTTTCATTATGTAAGTGTTGGGCAGCCTGCAAAGCGCCTGAGCACTGCATTTGATAGTGTTACCCTGTATGGCGAAGACCCCGGTCATCGCCCGGATATCTACGGCAAAGTTGGTAACAGTGGTGTGAGTATAGCAACTGTTGATGATGCCAAAAAATTATACAGCGGCTTTGACCTTTGTGATCCGAAAACTTCGGTTAGCATGACCATTAATGGGCCGGCACCCATGCTGCTTGCTTTTTTTATGAATGCCGCTATTGACCAGCAATGTGAAAAATATATTTTAGAGAATAACCTGAAGGATGAAGTAAATAAAATTATTGAAGCAAAATATAATATTGATGAATTGCCTAAATATATTGGAGTAGATGGAAAGCCAGTTCATCATGCTACATTACAAATGAACACAACGATTAACACAGCAGACTCTGTAGAACCCCCCTTGGGGGGCAGGGGGGCAGGGTTACTTCCTCAAGGTAATGATGGTTTGGGCTTACGCCTCCTGGGCTTAAGCGGGCAGGATGTTTTACCCAAAGAAATTTATGATCAAATAAAAGCAAAGGCTTTGGCAACAGTTAGGGGAACTGTACAGGCTGATATTTTAAAAGAAGACCAGGCGCAAAATACCTGCATCTTTTCTACAGAGTTTGCCTTAAAGCTGATGGGTGATGTGCAGGAATATTTTATTGATAACCAGGTTCAGAATTTCTACAGTGTAAGTATCAGCGGTTATCATATTGCCGAAGCGGGGGCTAATCCCATTACACAACTGGCGTTCACTTTGTCGAACGGGTTTACTTATGTAGAATATTATTTAAGCCGCGGAATGAATATTGATGACTTTGCGCCAAACCTGTCTTTCTTTTTCAGCAATGGGATGGACCCCGAGTACAGTGTGATCGGCCGTGTTGCCCGCCGAATATGGGCCAAGGCCATGAAGAATAAATACAAAGCCAACAGCCGTTCTCAAAAACTAAAATACCATATTCAAACTTCCGGCCGTTCGTTACATGCCCAGGAAATTGATTTTAATGATATCCGTACAACATTACAGGCCCTGTATGCCATTTATGATAACTGTAATTCTTTGCACACTAACGCTTATGATGAGGCCATTACAACACCCACCGAAGAAAGTGTTCGCAGGGCCATGGCCATCCAACTCATCATCAACAGGGAACTGGGCACGGCAAAAAATGAGAACCCCAACCAGGGCGCATTTTTAATTGAAGAGCTAACAGATATTGTGGAAGAAGCAGTAATGGCAGAGTTTCATCGCCTGACAGAACGCGGTGGTGTATTGGGTGCCATGGAACGCATGTACCAGCGTAATAAAATACAGGAAGAAAGTTTATACTACGAAACTTTAAAGCATACCGGTGAGTACCCGATCGTTGGTGTAAATACATTCTTAAATAAAAAAGGAAGCCCCACCATTTTGCCAACTGAAGTGATCCGTTCTACAACCGAAGAAAAAGAATTCCAGATCAGTACCCTGCAGGCATTTCATAAACGCCATGCAGATACCAGTGCTGCCATGCTGAAAAAACTGCAACAGGCGGCGGTTAATAATGAGAACCTCTTTGCCGAATTGATGGAGACAGTAAAGTATTGCTCACTGGGACAAATCACCAACGCTTTATATGCTGTTGGCGGACAATACAGGAGGAATATGTAAAAAATAAACTGAGCTAAAATAAATAGCCAACTCATGCTCTTTACAAAAGCTTGAGTTGGCTATTCTGTTTAAAAGGTTGATCACCTGCCCAAAGGTATCACCAGCGAAAGTTTATATTGCCTGTTTCCCGTATTTGCAAAGCTGTTTTGAAAACCCGGGATATTGATACGGTCAATGGAAGTTTTTAATTTCGCCTTCCTGGCCTCACGTTTCAGCTCGCTTGCCTTATTGCTGAAATGAATACTGCTCAATGCTAAACCTAATCCTACAGCTGTTGCCACAGCGCCTACAACGATCTCTGTTGTATGTTTTTTTGAACCGTACCCAATAAAATTGCCATTTTGGTCATACATAGCTTCTTCATAATCCAATTCATTTTGCAGGAGGCCATAAATTAATGTACCTATTCCGCCTACTGCCACAACCGGGCCGGTAGAAACCAGTATAATACTTGTTGTTCTTGCCTTGCGGGACCGTCTCATCAGGTCATCGTAATCACCAGTATCTGTTTTTTGTGCAAAACCGGTAAAACCCAATGATACTAATGTAAGAAGTGTAAAGATCTTTTTCATGTTAGTTTTTGATTAATAATTGTAAAGATAAAACATAATTTCAAACAGGGTAGGCATTATAGATACCCAATTTCAATAAAAAGTTGCTTTTGATAAAAAGAAGAATTACTTTTCACGCTCGTTACCAATTCAATTGCTTTACACCTGGCCGCACTATTTTTAATCTTTAAAATTTTTAAAATGAAGAAAGTTTTCTTTTTTGCAGTTATTACAATTTTTATGATCGGTTGTAATGATAAAGGCGAATCTACGACCAGTACAACAGATTCCACCAAAACAACTGTTTCAGATTCAAAAGACCTGGTTTACCCCTACACCCTGGATGAACCATACAGGGAGTGGCAACCAGGGGATAAGCAACACGCTGTAACTGTTATGAAAAGTTTAAAAGCTTTTGAAACAGGGGATATTGACGGTGCTGTTGCTGCATTTGGCGATAGTGTTAACCTACGGTTTGATTATTGGCATGCAAAACTAAGTAACGATAGCCTCAAAAAATTCTTTACGGAGCAAAGAGGTATGTATTCCAGTATGACGATCAAAATGGGAGATTGGGAATCTGTAATATCAAAAGATAAGAAATCGGAGTATGTTACTTTATGGTATAAACAAATATGGACTGATCTAAAAGGTAAAACAGATTCACTGGCAGTTATTGATGATGCCAAGATAGTGAATGGCAAGATCGTTGAACTGGATGAAAAAATTCAACATTTCCCTGCTAAGAAATAATATAACTATAGTTTAAAAAAAGACTCCCGGGATTTTTCCGGGAGTCTTTTTTATATAGGTTTAGCCGTTAATTCAACTCTTCACAAACATAGCCTGCATTCAAAATGATCTGCCGTACTTCTGTAGCCGCAATATTTTCAGAAACTACACGTAAAATATTATCACGGTCATGCAGGTCCACATTCCATTCTTTGATATAGGGATGAAGATTTAAAGATGGCTTCACTTTACTGATATGTTTTGTATTGGAAAGATTGGTTTTAAAAACAAGTATTTGCATACCCCCTCCGCCCCCTGAAGGGGGAACTATGAAGTCTTTTGAATCTTTGTATTCGTCCATCATTTTAAGCAGTGACAGGATTTGTTATTAAAAGTTACTTTAAAAATGCCGGGTGTAAAGTTCCCCCTTTAGGGGGCTGAGGGGGTTTCTGATCTTCCCCATCTTCCCCCACACCTGTTTTTCCATTCATCTTTAAATTTTTCTCTTTCTTCTGCACTCATGCCTGCAAATTTCTGTTTCATTTCTATCCATTTCTGCCTGCCATGTTGCCTGCTATGCCTTCCACCCCCAAAACCGCCGAATAATATCTTGCTTAATAATAAAATACCCAGGGCTTGCCAAAATGTTATCGATCTTACCCCGATCACCTCAGGTAAAATGGCGTTCCATAGGCCCATCACCAGCAGTCCAAATAAGGGTACTGCAACGATAAAGAGTAAAAAGAACATAACGCCTCTTTTAATACCTTGCTTTTTCATTTTTTTTATTTTAATAGTTTAATAATTCATCTTTTAAAATGCCCAGCCGCTCTCTTAAATGTAATACAGCATATCTTTTCCGGCTGATCAAAGTTGCAACAGCTTCTCCTGTTTGTTCTGCAATATCTTTAAAAGGTATCCCCTCTATCTCATTTTGAATGAACACTTCCCGTTGTGCAGCCGGCAATTCATCCAGTGCTGCCTGTAATTCTTCCCAAAAAATGTTGCGGAGGTATTCAGTTTCGGGTGTTGAATCCGAAGGCAAGAGCATTTCTCTCCAGTTAAAATTATCCTCATCGCCTTCAGCATTACTGAAAATATCATCGGCAAGCGGCAGTTTATGCTTGCGGTAATTATCGGTTATTTTATTACGGGCTACTTTGTACAGCCACCCGGTTGCCTGTTCTATGGGCTCGGCATTACCGGCAAACTGGTAAAAAACTTCCTGTAATATATCCTCTGCGTCTTCAGGACTGGCTACCCTTTGCTTAATAAATCCAAACAAACGGCTACTTATCGCTTTAATGGTGTTGGTAATATTTTTATTACGCTCGGCAGTCATTTCTATGGCTAAGGTCATGGCTTCGTCTTTCTGTATTATAAAAGACGAATGGACATTAATAATATTTTAAAGAAAGGAAATTTTTTTATGCTGACAGAAAACGGCGACCATTTATACTTAAAGTCGGTATAAGATAGGATTTCCTACCCTAAATGACCTTAAAAAATGATCAATAGTAAAAGTCAAGTACAGCATTGCTGCCATACCTGCTGTGTGGCTGTATGGATACACCAATTTTTGCGTAACTGCTGAGGCAAACAAGCCGATGACCCAGGGAGGGGATGCCTTCATCAATAAGCAGGGACAGCACAATTTCGAGGGGGTCGGAATGGCCATAATCAGCACATTCGCCATAATAATGTTTGCGTGTTTTGCACGCTGTTGTTTTGCGTTCGTGGCCTACATAACCGGTAATTCCAGAGTTGTATGCATGGCATTTGGCACTTTCAAAACAATCCTTATCCGGGTAAACTATATTCATTGGTTCCATTTTCTCCAATGTTTTAACAAGGGATATAAAGTAGAATGAATCTTCTGCCAGGTAACCTTTGCCGGATAGGGAGGGATAATTTTTGAGGACGGATCTTGCAAAAAAAGTCGGATGGGCACGAACCAGGTTCAAAATGTAAATAATATCTTTTTCGTCGCTGTTTAACCACGAGGTATTTACTGCAGTATTGCAGTTACTGTATTTTATATCATTCCATACCGGGCTATATGATGCCAGTGGTGAAACGGCAGCAGTACTTATATACCGCGTTTGCGAAAACAGGGGAGCAGTACAGATCAATAAAAATACAGTGAAGAAGGTTTTCATTTGCCGGGTTGTTCTTTTACTTTACGGCAATCTGCTTTTTATATTGTTTATAAAAACACAAAGGGGTTTGTTTTACGAAAGGATTAACAATTAATAGGTATTCGTCATGTCCTCATCTACA
>JBDSGK010000286.1:0-14600 GCA_039919015.1 Ferruginibacter sp. | reverse complement strand
ATCTTTCCACGCAGCATCATCCAATACCCCATCTATTTTAATGGCAGTGGTTGCTCTTTTAGCTTCTAACTTTCTTTTTTCGGGTTGACTGTATGCAGCCGCAGTTAACAGCATGCAAAAGCATAATGCTTTGATGGAAAAACATTTCATGGCTATACTTTATTGGTTTGCGAACACATCATTCATGGCGTAATGATGTTTGTACGAAATTAAACGTACTTCTACCCAAATAAGTTACCATTCATCAAAGAAAAAAGGTTTTAGGAATTTATTAACAAGGGCTCTTAAACAAACAGATCATTATATAATTGTGCGCCTGGTACAACGGAATATTTTTCGAGGTCGGTTATACCTTCTGCTGCAAGTACATCTTCATCAATAAAAGTATTACCGGTACATATGGTTGAAGGTTTTGATAAAATATAGTACGCGGCATCAGCAATAATATCAACAGTACGGCTCATGTTCATCAGCATGGCGCCACCCAGTAAATTATTTACTGCTGCAGTAGCAATGGTTGTGCGAGGCCAAATGGTATTGGCTGCTATATTGTATTTTTTTAATTCTGCCGATAGTCCCAATGCGATCATACTCATATCATATTTGCTAATGGTATAGGCCAGGTGATTCTCAAACCACTTCAGGTCCATATTGATGGGTGGAGATAAATTCAGGATATGTGCATTGGTTCCTTTTTTTAGATAAGGGATACAGGCCTTGCACATCATAAATGTACCGCGTACATTGATGTCGTACATGAGGTCAAAACGCTTGGGTTCGGTTTGTTCAGTAGGTGTAAGGTTGATGGCAGATGCATTATTGATGAGGATATCAATGCCACCGAACTTTTCAACAGTTTTATCAACTACGTGCTGTATCTGTTCTTCAAAACGGATATCACATTGCACCGCCAATGCTTTACCACCGGCTGCTTCCATTTCTGCAGCAGCAGAAAATATGGTGCCCCCCAGTTTAGGATTTTCTTCCACACTTTTTGATGCAATTACAATATTGGCGCCTTCTTTTGCCAGGCGTAACCCAATAGCTTTTCCAATTCCACGTGATGCCCCGGTAATGATGACTGTTTTGTTTTGAAATGACATTGCTTTTTATTTAGATTTTTTAAAAAATGATCACCCTTATTTCCATTCAGACCTTCTAACCCGTGGCCGGTGAGACACCGACCACGGTGGCTGGCCCTGGCTGGTGTCCCCACCAGCCGGGGATAAAGATTTTAAAAAATGATCGGTCTTATTTCCATTCAACTCTTCTTTGTGTGTACCCTTTTACATAAAAGCTGTAATTACTGAGTTTATTACCCCGCCGGTTTGAGGATCTTTTGGTATAAATAGCAACTGTTCCTCCCTGGCCATCAATTCCCATTCTTTCACCCGGCCTGAATATTTTTATCATTTCAATGTCCTGTACACTTATTGAATAGGGTGAAAATTCAGTATTCATAAATTCATCTACATAGATGGCTGTTTTCTCGTTACGCCAATATAGAACAGGCTGGGCATTTTCCGGGTTTAATTCTGATCTGAGCCCCGGCATTTTACCAATAAGAAAAGCATAAATATCCGTGTAGGTCATCAATTCGTCGTTATCATAAAAATCAAATGTTGTTGAATTATCAGAAGCGAACAGGCCGCTTACATGCTCTTCTTCATACTTTTTTCTTTTAGATATTGCTTTTGTTTTCAGTAAAACTTCTTTAAGCAGTTGCTTATCTCCTTTATCTGCAACAGAAAAAACATAGGCCTGCCCGATCGTATCTTCTTTTTTTTCATTTACGCCAACTGTTATCAATTCTGTCAGCATTGCTTCGGGCATAAAAGCAGAATCAATTAATGTTTCTATAGCAATGTGCAACTTATTTTGTTTTGTTTGCTGCACCGGGGAAAAGCCAAAAAAAACCGAATCGGTATAAAAAAGATTTTCGATCTTAAAATAACCGCCAGGCTGCAGATCAGCCCCATCAATAATTGGTGCTTTATTTTTTGTTTGGGCAAGATAGTTAATTGCCCTATCCTGTTCTGTGCCATTTATAAGTTTCCCATGTATGGCAAGGAACTGGTTCTGCAATAAAAAATTAAATGCATACACTCCATTTGGTATGCTATCGTTTATTTTTAATGCAATTTTATAACGCCCTTTAAAAAAAGGGTAGCGGTATTTCCAGCGCTGCCCTGTCTTTACATTATCGATCCACAAATGAAGGGTTTGGGCGGGCTGGCCATTGCTGTAAGGTTCTGTATAGATCTCTATTTCAATACTATCTCCGGGTACAAAATTTTGCCGGTCAAATATAGCAACCAGCGTATCTGACGATGCCGCCTTTACTGCCGGGGAGGATAATACAATAAATAGTATTAGAACAGCTTTTGTAAGCATCATTACATACTTAAAGATTGATCCAATTATCCCAGCACCGCTTCGTGTGTAATATTTGCATTCAGCACTTTTGAAATAATGCAGTTTGATTTTGCATCAGCCACTACCGCATCAAACTGTTCTTTAGTTACACCCGGCACTTTTGCTTTTACATTCAGGTGAGATTCAGTAATAGCACCATCAACCAAACTGATATCACATCTTGTTTCAATTTCATCCGCCGTAAAACCTGCAGCATTTAATAAGAAAGATATTTTCATGGTAAAACAGCCCGCATGAGCAGCGGCTATTAATTCCTCGGGATTTGTACCAACACCCTCAGCAAAGCGTGAGTTATAAGAGTACTGCGTGTTGTTCAATGTAGTGCTTTGTGTTGTAAGATGGCCTGAGCCTTCTTTTCCTGTACCGTTCCAAACGGCTGTTGCGTGACGTTTCATATGTTTATTTTTTACCCCAAACCCCTGAAGGGGCTTTGAACAGCAAAGGTTCAGGATCTTTTAAATTATGTGACTAGCCCCTTAATATCTTTTTCGTTAAACCCTGCAATAAGTTTTGTTTTATATTCTATCACCGGCCTTTTAATTATACTGTTGTTTTCCAGCATTATTTTTATTGCTGTTGATTGATCTACAACTTTTTTTTGTTCGGCTGAAGGTAATTCCCTCCAGGTAGTACTTCTTTTATTAAAGATAGTTTCCCAACCCAGTTTATCGCACCATGCAGACAGTTTTTCTTTACTTATTCCTGCTTGTTTATAATCATGAAAAGAAAAATCAAGATCGTTCTTTTTCAACCAGCCCATTGCTTTTTTAGTGGTATCGCAATTGGGGATCCCATACAAAGTAAGCCTCCCCAAAGCAGTATTATTTTTAATTACAGTTTTCACTATACCTTTTAAAAAATTTGTTCAAATTATTATTCTCTTTCTAAACCCTCCCCCCGGGTCCCGATAGTTATCGGGAGGGTGGGCCTAATGCTCGGGTAATTTAGGTTTTGTTTTCATAATGTTTTCGATCTTCTCCATTACATCCGTTGTTAACAGGGCAAGGGTATTCAAAGCCTTTAGATTATCCAGTAACTGTGTTTTTTTTGTAGCGCCCAAAATAGCTGTACTAACGTTTGGATTTTTTATACACCATGCAATACTTAAAGATGCTGTACTAACGCCTAATTTAGTTGCCAGCTCTGTTAATTTTTTTACCTTTTTTACCTTTTCGTCCATGATCCAACGCTCTTTTAACCAGTCAAACCCCTCAAGTGCAAAGCGGCTGCCTTTAGGAATACCGTTATTATACTTGCCGGTCAAAAGCCCTGATGCCAGCGGGCTCCAGATGGTGGTGCCCAACCCCACATTTTTATATATTTCTAAAAACTCATTCTCTATTTTTTCACGCTCAAATAAATTATACTGTGGTTGCTCCATGGTGGGGCCGATCAACCTGAATTTTTCGGCAACACGATGAGCTTCCATAATTTCTACACCGCTCCATTCGCTGGTACCCCAGTACATGATCTTTCCCTGTTGAATAAGGTGGTTCATGGCCCAAACCGTTTCTTCAATGGGGGTCTTCTTATCCGGGCGGTGACAAAAAAACAGGTCAAGATAATCAACCTGCAATCTTTGCAAAGCTTCGTCACAGGCTTCCAATAAATGTTTGCGGCTGCAGCCTGTTTGATTGGGTTTATTGGCCGATCCTCTCCAGCCCCAAAAAGCTTTTGATGAAACAGTGTAAGAGCTGCGGTCCCATTTTTTCTTTTTCAATACACGGCCCATCATTTTTTCACTTTCGCCCAATGCATACACTTCGGCATTATCAAAAAAATTGATGCCTTTATCATAAGCGACGCCCATGAGTTCATCGGCAACCTTATCATTGATCTGTTTGCTGAAGCTAACCCAGCTGCCAAAAGACAATACACTTACTTGTAAACCCGAACTTCCGAGGCGGCGATATTCCATAATGATGTTATAAATTTTATCCGGATAAAGATACTGATTCGCTCATTTCCTGCTTCATTAAAAATCAGGTAAATGGGAAATAATTAGTTTGGCATTTGTGGAAGATTAATGCAAAAGATCAGTTGCCGGGAAACTCTGTATTGGTAACGTAGAGGACACCCGTAACTCTTTTGATAAGGTAGCCTTTAAAATCCTGCCTGGCTTCCATACCCACACCGTCGATGATCTGTGTTTTGGTGCGAATGCGCACAGGTAGTTCGGTATAAAATTCCCTGTCCTTCCGGTTACGGTCCCACCAAAGTTCATCGCAGTAAAGTGTATCACCTTTTATGTTGATCACTTTCACACTGTCTTTTAAAAATACTTTGCTTTCCAGCTCAAAATATTTTCCATACCTGGCATCCAGCCTGCTCTCCACTTCCCCGTTCTCATTAAAAAAATCAACATGCAGTGCTTTCGGGAATTCAACATAAGGGGTTGACTCCTGTACCCTTAACATTAATGGGGAGCGAAGTTTTGCTTTAGCCTTGCCGCCCAGTGTATAGTTGATATCGGCATTTTTAATCTCTTCAATACCCAGGCTTTTGCTGTTAAATTGATTTACTTCCTCATCGGTGTTGCAGGAAGATAAAAGTAAAGAGAGAAAAAAAAATAAACCTATTGAAAGAAGAGAAGTTTTTCTGCCCTTACCGTACCAGCGTTTGCATAATAAAAATGAACTGGTATGCAGTACGCTCGGGCGGGCCATGAAAAATAATTGAAGCTATTATCAAAAATAAATTAAAAGAATTTTCGTCTTTGAAACCACTGGCCATTCATAGAAACGCCAATACTGAACCGCACTAAACTTTCCCTGAGGTTTGTCTGTTTGTTGCCGCGGCTGCCAAATTCCAGTGCAGTATTTAAAACCACGTATTCATTATTACGGTTCCTTTGTTTTAAAGAGGTTAAAGGCATCCCGGTGCCCAAAGTAAACCCATACTCGGGCCTGTTCTTATTTACATTGATATAATCTGACCCATAATAGATCCCTGCCCTGTATTTAACAAACCTAAAATATCTTGTTCCGGGAGTTCCCAGTTTATAAGGATAGTATTGGCCTCCTGCTCTTATGGTCCAGTTATTTTGAACCTGGTCTGCCTGGCCAAGATACCGATACGTATTCCAGTTGCCATATTCAAAATCTGCCCCAAACAACCAGTTTACATCCTGGTAGGCAAAACCCAATCCCATCATAGCAGGGTATTTTATTTTACCGCTTACGTTTTCTTCATACACACTATCGATGCGTACAAAACCACCAATACCATCGAAAAAAATTGTTTCCCTCGTGATATCACTACTGGCTTTTAAATTTTGTTGAAGATTCCCGTATACACCCAATCTCAAATTTTGAATGGTGTTGCCATTTTTATCTTTTTTGAGTGCGATATCATATTGCATACCTCCATTAATAAAGAACCCACCAAACGAGGTTTTAGTAGCAGATTTGGACATGTAATAAAACACACTGTCATTAATAAAGGTAAGCTGTGTACTGCTGTTCTTGCTGCCAAACATATAGCCGGCATTGATGCCGATACTAAAATTCTTTATTTTTAAACCGGTACCAAAAAAAGCCTGGTTCACACCTCCCGATCCTTCGTACAGCGTTTGTAAACTATCTATCCCGGTAAGGCGTTCATTTTTTTGGATCTTGTAATTTATTTTGGAAACTGGTTTCAGCCCCATGCTCATTCCCCAAAACATTTTCTTTTTTGCCATTTTGGGTGTAGTTAACGGGAAGCCCAATTGCAGGTAAGAAACATACGTATTGGCAGAAGTGAATTTTTTTGCAGGACTGGTACTTTTCAATATCCTGTAATCTATTTCAGTACCAATATCAAAAATGGTAGTGTATAACATGGAAAGCGATGCAGGGTTCGTAAAGTTGATACCCCTGTTATCAGTTATTGTCCTGTTGTCAGCAATACCGGCAGAAAGGCCACCCATACCCCTGCTAAAAACATTGTGATTGGGTGTAAGGTCTCCTAAACCATACCTTGAATAAGGGGAATTTTCCTGTGCAAATGCACTCATTTGCAAGCCACAAGCCACAATAAGTACCGTTAAAATTTTAGCCATTGTTAGTTTCACTGAGTGCATATAATCCTTTAAATAAGAAATAAGGGTCGGCAAATATCTTGTTTTTAAGTTGTCCGGCAAAATAGGTCGTATCACCCCCGGTTAAAACCACGTTAAAATTGCCATATTTATTGCTATAAGAATCAATGAAACCGGCTATTTCATAGGTAATTCCGGCAATTACGCCGCTTTGCATATTTGTTTTGGTATCGTACCCAATTAAAGGAAAATTCCCCCCGATAGCTATCGGGGCTTGCACTAATGGGAGCTTTGCCGTAAAAACCTGCATGGCTTTAAAACGCATTTCCATCCCCGGGGAAATGCTGCCCCCGATAAACTCGTGGTACTGGTTTATGAAATTATAAGTGATGCAACTGCCCAAAGCAACCACCAGGTTATTTTTTCCGGGGAAAAAATGAACAGCTGCTGCTGCAAGGGCCAGCCTGTCGGAACCTATCGTTTCGGGTTTACCCACCGGCGTGGTGAAATTTGCTTTGGTAAGGTGTGAGAGTCTGTGAAATGCAGATCTTGCCGACAATAAATTTTCAATTCCAGGATCGTGCTCTATTACCGATGACAAGATCGTTTTCTGTGGTTTGAGATCATCCAATAATTTTTCAATGGTTGTTGCTTCACTATTTGGCAAAACTATTTCTGCCGAAAAATTTTCATCTTCAAAGATCGCCGCTTTTAAACGGGTATTCCCAAAATCGAAGCAGATGGTTTTTAGCATATAAGTTAGTTTAGAAAGTTTAGGGAAGTTTAAAAGTTTAGGGAGGTTTAGGGAGGTTTAGATAAGTTTAGGGAGGTTTAGATAAAATTTGCTAAACTAAACCCTCTAAACTTCCCTAAACTTATCTAAACCTAATCCAGCCCTTTCAGGTTCTTAAAATGTCCGTTCAGCTTTACTTTTTCTTTCAGCATTTCCATTTCGGCCAGTACCGGAATTACTTTTATAAGATGGCGCTTTAAATATTCCTGCCGCTGCAATTCTTGCATCAGTTCCAGCAGCTCATATTCTTCGGGCAACGACATGCCTGCGTGATGAGCTACATCATAACTCCACAGCTCATCATCAGGTTTTGAAAATTTCTTTTCAATTTTAAGAAGCTTGTGCAGTTCTTTGATGCCCTTTACTATTCCCTGCATTAAAACCTTGTTACCCTTATGATCATTATCCGGGTAATTCACAATGGCGCCGCTGTACAATTTACCCGGTAATTCATTGATCATTTCCAGCATCCTGAAAACCTCCAGGCCTTCCGTTTTAATATCCATTTTACCGTCTTCATAAACCTGGCTTATTTCCTTTACCTGCACCAGCGTGCCCATTTCATTTATCTTATCACTTATAACTGCCGGAATACCAAATGGTTTTTTGTTCTCAAAACTTTCAGTAATAAGTTGTTTGTATCGTGGTTCAAAGATATGCAGGTTAAGTTGCTCACCGGGGTAAACAACAATGGCCAGTGGAAATATGGGAATAAAGTTTGTCACAGGTTGATCTTAAATTTTAGTGTTATTGTTTTTATTCATCTCTTTAAGGTAACGATATTTTAAAAAAGTATAGCGTGCCGTTGTTTTGGCAATGATGAATCCTTCCCTGCCATCCAAAAAGCCAAGCCGGAAAATGTAATGCTGTATAAAAGCAAATACAGGGGAAAGGTATTGTTTAAAGAAATTCTTTTTTTTACCGGCCTCTGCATATTTCTTTGCATTCATCCGGGCATAATGATCTGTTTTGGCATCATACTCCTGCCGGTTCTGCACGGTATAATGCAGGATATTGCCTGTAAGCTTTGTTACCGTAACGTTTTCCGGAAAAACCAGGTTCTCATGCACCGCAACATTATTCCACTGCACTTTTTTACGGTTGAATAGTCTTATATGCCGATCAAAACCCCATTCGCCAAACCTTATCCATTTATTACAAAAGAAATTCTTAAAGCGGATATCAAAAACTTCTGCTTCATTCGTCAATGCAAGCTGCAAAAGGCTTTGCTGCAATGCTGCATCAATCGCTTCATCGGCATCAAGGCTCAGTATCCAGTCATGTTTTGCAGCAGCAATGCCTTTATTCTTGTTGATGCCATAACCACCCCAGTTGGTTTCAATAACGGTGGCATTGTATTTCTTACAGATCGCAACCGTTTCATCTGTACTGCCGCTGTCAACAATTACAATATCATCAGTAACTGCCTGCAAACTCTGCAATGTATTGGCAATAATATGTGCTTCATTTTTAGTAATGATAACCACCGAGATATTCATCCTGCAAAGAAACAATAAAATCAGCAAGGATGATTTTGTTGCAGCTTCAATACGCTCTGTCATTTCAACCACAGGGAAAAATCTGTTCATGTAAGCAGATTTCTCACGTTGTTCGAAATGACAAAATCCTTTGGAAGGAAGCAATTGGGGCACAGCGGTCTGCCTTCAATGCGAAACTTTGCCAAAGTTTATCACTTAATTAATTTGGTATTTGAAAATAGAAAATTGAAATTTGTTCCATGTGGCAACAACAGATCAATGAAATAAAACAGGGCAATACCAAAACGCTGGCCCGCTGCATTTCTTATATTGAGAATGAGGTAGCCGGTTATGAGGACCTGTTGCGGCAACTGCCGCCTTCCCCCACACCCATTATCGGCATAACCGGCCCTCCCGGTGCCGGCAAAAGCACATTGGTTGATGCCCTGATCGGGTTACTGGTTGCTGAAGGAAGTTCTGTAGCGGTGATCTGTGTTGATCCTTCCTCGCCTTTTAATTTAGGTGCCCTGCTTGGCGACCGTATCAGGATGAGTGAATGGTACAATAACCCGAAGGTTTTTATCCGTTCCCTGGCAACACGTGGTTCCCTGGGAGGCTTGCATCCAAAGATCATTGAGATCAGCGACCTGATGAAGGTTGCCAATTATGATTATATCATTGTAGAAACGGTAGGTGTAGGCCAAAGTGAGATCGAGATTGCAGGTCTTGCAGATATAACAATTGTGGTGGTAGTACCCGAAGCCGGTGACGAAGTGCAGACCATGAAAGCGGGACTGATGGAGATCGCTGATGTGTTCGTTGTAAATAAAGCCGACAGACCGGATGCTGACCTGTTTGTAAAGAACTTACGGTTAATGCTGGCACCTGCCTTTCACAACCATACCATGCCGGTGCCGGTAATCAAGACCATTGCATCGCAAAAAGAAGGCATTACTGAATTGTTGAAAACAATCACTGATTCTTTTATCCAGGTAAAAAATAATGAAAAAAGATCCTGGCTTTTAGCCGAAAAAGCTTTTCATCTTATACAACAAAAGAAAATGAAGGCGATCGATAAAAGCATGCTGAAACTAAAAATTGAAGAATCGGGAAAGGACTTTAATTTATATGCTTTTATAAAAAACTTTTACTGATCAGCAATCCGCAGTTGGCTGTGGGCAGTTGGCAATTGGAGTACACAGTTGCCAATTGCAAACTGAAGACTGCTCACTGCTCCTCCTCAAACTTCTTATTCCCCTTCCACCAGCGATATCCAATAAAACCTACAATGGTAAATGGCGCCAGCATTAAATACAGGATGGCAGAATTCATCCCCTGTGCCGGTTTTTCGCCTAGCTGGGAAGCGGTTTTGGTACATACTGAACATTGGGCATGAGCAGTTAATGAAAACAACAAAGCCACAGCAATTAAAAGCAATATGTTGAAGAAATATTTCATCTGAATATGCAAAGTTAAGGCTGAAGGGCCTAAGTGAAACATCTGTTTAACAGAAATTAACGATTTAATTTGCTTAAAAAACATCAGATGGTTTTAATTTGCAGCAAATACCGGAATATGTTGAAACGATTTTTACCCTTTTTCTTTTTTTTATTCTACTTTTCTGCTGCAAATGCACAGGTAAACAAGGCAAAGGTAAACAAGGCGCAGGCAAGCAAGGCACAGGCAAGCAAGGCAAAACTGCACTTCCGTTCGGGAATTCTGTTAAGAAACAATAACCAATTCCCTGAGGCCCTGGCAGAATTTACAAAAGCATCAGAACTCAATAAAAAATTTGATTCGGCTTATGTTGAAATGGCTAATATCTACATCAAAGGAGGTGATCAAGTTAACGGCATAGTGAATTATAAAAAAGCCCTTGCGGTTAATCCCAATTACGCACAGGCTTTAATTGCTATGGGAAAAATTTACAGGGATGTGAAGCCAAATTTGGATTCTGCTCTTATTTATTTTCATGCTGCAGCTAAAGTTGACAGTACCAACAAAGAAGTATTTTATGCCCTGGCCTGGACCTATAATGCCAGGAAAGAATACGATAAGGCCATATCAAATGCTGTAAGATCCCTTGAGATCGATAACAAATACAAGCCTGCTTACGGTGAACTGGGCCACGCTTACAGGGCAAGCAAACAATTTGCTGAATGTATTGAACAGATGAAAAAGAACCTGGCAGTTTCTGTGGTTGATGTTGCCTACCTGTATTCAGGATACGCCTATACAGAATTAAATAATAAGGATGCCGCCCTGCAGCAATACGAGGAACTGAAAAAGATAAATGAAAAAATGGCTGCTACCCTAAAGAAGCAAATAGACAGCATGCAATAACATTTTTAGCCTCGTATTTCCCCGGCAAAATACCCAATGGCAGGTATATCAGTTCAATCAATTGATAAGATGTGATCAGGTTTTTATTTCAGATGATATAGCAGCGTTGTGGAAGATCTCCTGATCAAAGAATTTAGGGTCGGTCACAAAAGCATTCAACTCTCCTTTCAGGATCGTTGCACTTAACAGGTCGTCCGCCCTGTACACAACCGGAGTTTGTGCAGCCAATAATTTTTTAGCCCCGTTCAATGTGATGGCATAGGCATGTGTACAATCATGAAAGCCCGCTATCTTCAAATGTATACTATACTTTTTTGGTAAAAGATTAGAAACCATGGCATAGGTCCAGGCCATTAGCCCCATTGCACTGATGATCTTATAAAAGAATTGTTTTGCTTTTAACGCTACCGTTACTTTTTCATGTTTTAAATAACCCAGGTAAACCAATTCCCAATTTTCCGGCAACTCTTTGATGGCTGCAGGTAATTGGTTTAAGTTTTCAATGATCGGCAATACATCATCTTCCAGTATCAGTAGTTTTTTCCAGCCATGCTCAATCATCGCAGCATATACATAGCTATGCGATAGTGAACAGGCAATTTCTCCCAAATTCAATACCTTACCCTGCCGTTGAAGTTTTTTAGCCTGTTGTTCGTCATAGGTTCCATCAGCTTTTGCATCCTCGTAATTCAATTGCAGTTTATCTGCACCCCAAAAGAATTCAAATGGCAAACCTGCTAAACTTTGTTGTACACGTTCATGCCTGTCCGTAAAACGGGGAACAGAAACAACTACTATTTTGTCGAAATATTGTTGCAGGTAATTACTTATGTCAGGTGAGATCTTCAGGTTGGCTTTTTTATCCTTACAAAAATAAGATAAATGATGTGATGATTTTATCATTGGTTAAACAGGATGTACACATTAGATAATCTTTGTGACAGCAGACTCTAAAGCCCCTCTCCAATTGGAAAGGGGTTGGGGTGAGGTTTTCAACCACCTGACTAAATAGATTTTTTTACCTTACTTTGCCCTCAATTCTCAGTAACTAAAACACTTCATGTCAAGACAGGAAAATATACCACGCCTCAGCAGTACTAAACTCAAAAAAAAGGCGCCTGACTATATTCACTTATCTATATTATTAAAAGATATTGATGAAGCTATAAAGAACCATGCAAGTGGTGACTTGCTTGACCTGGGTTGTGGCAACAAGCCTTATGAAGAATGGTATAATCCAAAAACAAAAACCCAAACCGGTTGTGATGTGATACAAAGCGACAAGAACAGGGTGGATGTAATTTGCCTGGCAACTGACCTGAAATTTGAAGACAATAGTTTTGATACCGTATTGGCCACACAGGTTTTGGAGCATGTGTATGATCATCATGCCATGATCAAAGAATCGTACCGGGTATTAAGGCCAGGCGGACAAATGATCTTAACTGTGCCATTCACCTGGGAATTGCATGAAGAGCCTTATGATTTTTTCAGGCTGACCAAACACGGATTAAAAGAACTTTTTGAAGAATCCGGTTTTGAGATCGTGTATATAAAAGCAAATGGTGGTAAATGGGCGGCAACATTTCAAATGTTCATCAATACGGTTTACTCTACTTTTAAATTCAAAACTACAAGGGCAAAGATCCTGAAGATCCTTTTTATGGAATTGAGATTAACCTGGTTACTCAACCATATTGCACTGAAGATCGACAAAAAATATTTTGATGAATGGTGGACCTTAAATTACCTTGTGGTTGCCCGAAAAAAATAATCATGGAATTAAAAAGTCCGGTTACATACAGCAATAATATTACCCTGTTAAGAAGTTTTGATATTGAACAGGTCAAAGCGCTTTATATTAAAGAGACCAAGGTTGATGTTTCCCGTTTTTTTGAAGGCGTTGCAGCAATTGAGTTATACCAGTGTAATGATACGGGCTACCGATTCTATTATCCCTTTACTATCTATGGCGATAATAAATTTTACCAGGACCTGAATGAATTAAACAGCTGGTACTACCAGGACAATCGCTGGGAACACCCGTTGGCGCTTAGTTTTCTTAACCCATCAGATAAGATACTGGAAATAGGTTCGGGCGATGGTTTCTTTATTAAGCTTTGCAAAAAGAACAAGATCAACGATATCACCGGGCTTGAGCTAAACACTGCTGCTGCTGCTAAAGCAACACAGGAAGGCAATACGATCTATAACGAGACCATACAGGATTATTGTGAAAAGCATATTGGGGAGTATGATGTGGTTTGCAATTTCCAGGTGCTGGAACATATTGTAGATATCAAGTCTTTTATTGAAGCTTCCTTAAAGGTTTTAAAAAAGGGAGGCAAAATGATCATTGCGGTTCCCAATAACAATCCTTATTTATTTGAGTGGGATGATTACCATACATTGAATTTACCACCGCACCACGCTGGCCTTTGGGATAAAGCAGTGTTTAAGAATCTTGAAAATATATTCTCCATACAGAACATCAGCTCATTTACAGAACCACTTGGTGAAATGAAGCATTGGTTCTCTGTAAAAATTAATCATACAAAAAAAACAAATCCACTAAAAGCATTTTTTCTTTCACTCATCCCGGGTTTTGCATACAAGCCGTATATCAAAAATAACCGGGATAAAATTGAAGGCAGGAATATTTTAATTGTGTTTGAAAAAAATTGATGAGATCAGTTTTCTTTTTATCACTAATGAACGGGGCAGCCTGGGGCGGCAGCGAAGAGATCTGGTTTCGCACTGCGCTGTGGATGTGTAAGAACAATTACCGGGTTGGTATTGGTTGTTATGACTGGGAAGAAAAGCAGGGCCGTATCAATAAACTTAAAGAAGCCGGCTGTAAAGTATATTTGTTGCCCAACAAAAAAAACCTGTTCAAAAAACGGGCAATAAAAAAAATCCTTGATCTCATTCCTTTTAATGAATATAAGCTGGCGGTAATAAACCAGGGTGGCTGGGAAGAAATATTACATGCCCCTTTTAAAGGTCTTTATAAGCAACTGCCGAATTATGTTATTACCAATCATAACTACAATGAAAATGCGGTGCTTCCCTTCACAAAACAAAAATTACTGCAACAATGGATCTCCGGTGCTCAAATGAATTTTGGTGCAACCCGAAAAATATTTGAGGTCCTTGAACAGAAATTCAACATCCGCATTGATAAAAAAGAAACGCTAATAAATCCAATAACATTTGAGCCCAATGGGAAGCCATGCCCTTATCCTGCATTTACCAATGATGTTTGCATTTGGGTTATGCTTGCCGAACTGGATACGGCCAGGAAAGCACAGGATATTTTAATTAATGTATTATCATCGGCAAAATGGGTAGCAAGAAACTGGCAGTTACATTTGTATGGTAAAGGAAAAGACAAAGAGATGCTGGAAAAATTGATCCGTGACTCGGGGCTGGAAAATAAAGTGTTCTTACAAGGCTTTACATCAAACATTAAACAAATGCTGCAGGATTGCCACCTGCTTTTACAATGCACCCGCATTGATGCCATGCC
>JBDSGK010000285.1:0-4165 GCA_039919015.1 Ferruginibacter sp. | reverse complement strand
ATAGGGATAACCCTGTTCTCATCGATCTCGGGATAATTGCTGTCTTTCAGTTTGTAATCACCCACTTCATCATCCCCGTCTTTTACATATTCGCTGATGTCAATATTGTCATATTCATCAACACCACCATCCATTTCAGTTTCGGCAGTATCTGTATCTGAAAACTCATCTTTAGCTTCATCGAATTCAGTTTCATGCCCGTCTTCTGCTTCTTCCAAAGCGGGGTTTTCTTCTATTTCTTCCTTGATCCTTTCTTCCAACATAGCCGTTGGCACCTGCAGCAATTTCATGAGCTGAATTTGCTGGGGCGATAATTTCTGTAGTTGTTTTTGATATAATCCCTGACTTAAAGCCATAAGCACAATCCGATTAGGGTAAATAATTTATTAGTTAAAAAATAATCCGTTCGCTGAATAAGAACGTAAATTTACAGAGTTAAGGTTAAGTATGATGTATAAAAAAGCTAAAATTTTAATTTTTTGCATGATTTTTGTGGTAGGCGGCGCCTTTTGCCAAAAAATCGCTTATAAAACAGTTGTTGATAAAGACTCATTTATTATAAGACCCGTCATCCAAAAAGGCAATAAATTTAATATCTACACCAGTTTTCATAACAATTTGCCCGCACAGCGACAAACCAATAACAAAGCCGACCTCTTATTAACACCGGTTTCCTGTTCTGTTATTAATGCCGATTTTTATACCCGGAATTTTGGATTCTTTTGTAAAAAAGAATTACAGTTTGAGAAAGCTACAAAAATTCCATTGAGGTTCAGGTTGGGTTCTTTACAATACAATAATTACCTGGAGGGGAAGCCGAATGCAATCAATCCATTTTAAATCTGGCCAATGGGATTATCTATTCATTACCGGGGACAAATACGAAGCTACAGTTTGATAGAAGAACTGATATTTGAAACGGAAGATATTTGCAAAAGCCTGAATTGGAAATACCATACCTGGATGAAGACAAGTGGTGGTAATGATGATGCACATGTAAACAACCCGGATTTTATAAATTACATTCATGAAAATTTAAAAGGAATCAGTATAATGCCTGATGAATGTGAACCGGTTGAGCTTGTTTTTTTTCCTTCGGGCAAATTATGTTCTCCAATAAAATTACAGTTTAACGATGCGGCAACCAATGATTTAATGGTTGAGTATGTGAGTACTAAAACACAATATGCGGGCATAGATACACATCTGGCTGTTTTAAAACTGTTGCAATATTTTAAGGATAAATATTTTTCTTTTTTTGAATTATCTGATGAAGGGATGTACTGGGAAACAAAAGATATAGAAGTACTAAAGGCACAGTTTGCCAGGTATGATTTTATTGTGAATTCTACGAGGAATGCTTTAAAAGATTTTAAAGCATTGCCCGGAGAAACGCCGGAATCGTTAGCAGACAGGCTGGAAGAATTATTAAAAAATAAATTCGGTGATTTGGAATAGGAACATAACGCTCCTACGGAGCTTACAGATACAGAAATTATTTTTAAGGCAACTAATATGCCGCTCTATAAGGCTAATCCTACACAGCAACCTTCTGCTCACTTAACACTTTCTTTATCACGGCAACCATTTGCTCTCCTTTTGTTTTCAATTGTTCATCAGTCCAGGTTAAGCTAATGGCTGTTGAAATACATCGGCCCATGATGGCATCACTTGCTGCAAAGTCTTTTGTGGCGTGATGCATAACTGCAGCTTTCAGATCGGGATGCAGCCCATTTAAGGTTACCGCATTTTTCAGGTGATCCCATTTGCGTACATAATGCCAGTTGTTATCGAACCAGTAAAAATTACCGGCTACAATATGCTGCGCTTTTAATTCAGCAACTACAGCTCTCGTGACTTCTTCAGTTGGTAAGAACCAGCTTACAAAAGTGCAGCTGTCACCGGCTTCATCAGGTATTCTTCTGAAAGAAATTTCGGGGATAGTTGAGAGTGCATTTTTCAATGCAGTATGATTTTTTTTCTGAATGGTTAAAAATTCATTCAACCTTTTGATCTGAGCCAGGCCAACAGCAGCGTGCAATTCACTGATGCGGAAATTGTAACCGATAAAGGGATGCAGGTCAGCCCCACGGTCAACGCCTTTATGATCATGCCCATGATCCGTATAACCATCGCTTGCAATATAAACATCCTCCCGATTGGTCATTACTGCACCGCCTTCGGCACAGGTAATGGTTTTTACGAAATCAAAACTAAAAGTTCCCGCATCGCCAATGGTACCCAATTTTTTTCCTTTGTATGTGCCGCCAATGCTTTGACAGGCATCTTCCAGCAATACTAAATTATGCGCTGCGCAAATTGCCTGCAATGCATCCATATCAGCCATACTCCCGCACATGTGTACGGGCATGATACATTTTGTTTTTTGGGTGATGGCATTTCGAACGGCTTCAGGATCTAATGTTAAGGTATCATCCACATCAACAAAAACGGGTATGGCGCCAACACTTATTACCGCTTCAAAACTGGCAACAAAAGTAAAAGAAGGCAGGATCACTTCATCGCCATAACCAATACCCAATGCACTCATGGCTGTTGTTAATGCGGCAGTGCCGCTGCTTAACAATTGTGCATGTTTACACCCAAAGGTTTGGCAAATAGCTTCTTCCAGTTCTTTGGCTTTCCATATTCCTTTGCGTGGGCCGTCAAAGCCATATCGCATTAAAATACCTGTTTCCAAAACATCATTTACTTCTTTGCGTTCAGCATCGCTCCAAAATTCAAAACCGGGCATATAGTATAATTAAGAATTAAAAATTAAGAGTTACAAAGGTATAGAAAATGATTGGGTGAGTCAAAGACCCATGGCCATTACATCCTCGTCAGAGATTAAGACGAGGATTATTTCAACCATCCCATTTCAGGCATTTTAGCCGGCTCCTTAAAATAGTTCAGGCGCAGGGTATCACTCCATCCATTGGGGTTTTTATCAAAGGTTTTACTGCTGAAAAAGATCATACCCTGTATATTCGGCGTATTACGCAGTGCATCGATCATGCGGGGTATTTGTGTCAGGTCCTTCCAGGCAGCATTGCTGTTGGCCCGGTAAATGCCCAGGCCTATATAGCAGTTTTTACCATAGGTATGCTTGCCCCACCAGTCAAGTAAGATCTCATAAGGCGCTATTTTGTGGCCAAATTCCCAATAGAGTTGTGGCGCCACATAATCGATCCAGCCTTTTTTCAGCCATAACAAAATATCAGCGTACAGGTCATCATAATTTGTTTGGGCGCCATTCGTTCTGCTGCCTTCGGGGTCCTTATCTATATTACGCCACACGCCAAAGGGGCTGATACCAAACTGGCATTTGGGATTTTCTTTTTTAATGACAGCACTCAGCATACTGATGATCGAATCGGTATTACTTCTTCTCCAATCATCTTTGCTCATACCATTTCCATACTCCTTGTATTTGGTATTATCCGGAAACTCTTTGCCGGGAATGCGGTAGGGATAAAAGTAATCATCAAAATGAATGGCGTCAACAGCATAGCGGCTAACCACATCCTGCACCACCCGGGTTAGGTATTGCTGCACTTGTTTATTGCCAGGGTCAAAATATTTTTTATCGCCGTAGGTTAAAAACCATTCGGGATGAATTCTGGTGATATGGTTTGCGGCAATAGATGACCTGCCAATGTTGAACACGGCCCGGTAAGGATTCATCCAGGCATGAAACTCCATACCACGCTTGTGTGTTTCGGCGATCATAAATTCCAGCGGATCGTAATAAGGTATGGGCGGCTGCCCCTGGGTGCCGGTCAAAAACTCACTCCAGGGTTCGTATTGAGAAGGATAAAAAGCATCTGTAACCGGGCGAACCTGAACAACCAGGGCATTAAGCCCGTTACGCTGATGCATGTCGGCCAGTTTGATGAACTCCGCTTTTTGAGAATCAGCATTAAAATTTCCCCTGGACGGCCAGTCAATATTATCAACCGTTGCAACCCATACGCCCCGGAATTCAGGTTTGGCCTGGGCCATGGTATAAAAACTAAAAAGGCTCTGTACTAAAATTAAAAAAAGGAATTTTTTCTGCATGGTCTTTTGATCAATCCGACTGCCGGATCTTATCTAATAATTTATTTAATGTTTTTGCTTCGGCATCTGTAAGGTTGCCCAAAATGGCATCCATATCTTTTTC
>JBDSGK010000284.1:0-20308 GCA_039919015.1 Ferruginibacter sp. | reverse complement strand
TGGGATATCCTGTTTTCCAGACAAAGTATGCAAAGGTTGGCGTGTACATCTGTTACGACCGCCATTTTCCCGATGGTGCAAGATGCCTGGGGTTGAATGGAGCCGAAATAGTTTACAATCCTTCAGCAACTGTTGCCGGATTATCACAATACTTATGGAAGCTGGAGCAACCTGCACATGCGGCAGCCAATGGATATTTTATGGGTTGTATAAATCGTGTCGGTGAAGAAAAACTTTTCCCAAAAGCCGCTGGTATGTGGAATATGATTTTTCCGGTACTTGCCCAGGTAAGTTCCATCAGCATCTATCACTGCAGCGGTATTGTATAAAACCCCGGCCTGCTCTTTTTCATAAATAGGAACGATGATCACCATGTTATATTTCTTTGCATAGGTTGCCATCAGGTCGGTTGTAGGACCTGGTACAGATTCTGCACTTTCATACCAGGCTTTATCCTGCCCCGGGCAGAAATAAGGGGTGTTAAAAATTTCCTGCAAACAAAGGATCTGTACGCCCTGCTTACCTGCTTCTTCGATCAAAGGAATATGTTTTTGCACCATAGCATGTACAATTTCCGGTATGGTTCCTTCGCCTTCGGTTTTGGGAAGAGACATTTGGATAAGGCCTGATTTGATAATGCGTGGCATTTTTTATATTTTATTAATTGAAGTTATAACTTAATTAGTTATTTTTTATTAGCAGTAATCTTTGCATCTGCCAGTAACTTATCCATATCTTTCCTTTTCTACAACTTTCCATTTGTCACAACTGCATTTTTTTTCCTTGCGGCTACCTGCTGGTCATCAACAAATAAAAATTTGTTTACCTATTTATTCAATACCTGTTCCTTAGACTGTTTCAGCAACTCATCCAAATCGTTTCTTGTTAGCAACTTGCCATTTGCCACCACTGCATTTATTTTTCTTGAATTATTGATATCAGTAAGGGGATTTGCATCAAGTAAAACAAGGTCTGCCAGTTTACCTGCTTCGATAGTTCCTATATTTTTTTGATTATTTAAAAATAGAGCAGGATTAATGGTAGCAGTACGTAGCGCTTCCGCAGGTGTTAAACCACCATCTACCAGCCAAAACAACATATCATGCAGAGACATGCCGGATGTTAAAAGGCCACTTAATTGCGTACCGGCTATAATGGGTATGTGGGCTTTATGTGCCATATATAGTTGTGACATATCTGGCTTTTCTGAATTTACAATTTCAGAAGTTAATGTTGACTGGGTTTTTAAATCATCTGCCAGAACATCTTTTTGCCATTTGTTTCGATACACATTCCGCAGGGTATCGCCATGCTCAAATCGTCTGATAGATTGAAAATAAGAAGTTGTGCCGGTACACAGCCAGGTGTTATTGAGGGTAAGGGTGTGCATTAGTGCTTGAAAATAATTGGTATCAACACCGCCTAAAGACGGTAAAACCCGGTTATAAAAATCTTGTGTAGAAACAATGCTGTCACCTTCAAAGTTTTGAAATATTTTCTGCCGGCCTGTTGTTGTGTTGCGCCATAAATCAGAAAGATGGGTAAAAGCATCTAGTCCTGAATTCGATGCCTTCATCCAGTTTCCACCCATACGTTCCATTACTTTTCGTCCTTTCTGATGTGCCCTTTTAGTAATGGCTTTTAGGATTGTATCTGATCTAATGTTACGGGCATCTATAACATCTGCTCCCTCATTTATTAATGAATCAACAATTGCAGTGGCTTCATCAGCCGTTTTAACGAATGCATAACCTTTTTCAAAGCCTCCCGTTCGCTTTCTGTCAACCAATGTTTTTCCGGATAAAAAAAGCCGGGGAGCAAGAATTTTGCCTGCCGCAATTTGTTTTTTTATTTCAAAAGCTTCTTCGGGGCTGTTGGGTGGTAGTAAATCTCTTACAGAAGTAACGCCATTAGCAAGCATCAATTTAAAAGCAGGTACACCTTCATTTTCACAATGCAAAACAGAAGCATTGAAATCGCATAAGCCGGGTATCAGATATTTACCTGAACCATTAACCACCATTGCCCCATTTACGGCAATCGACTTTGAACTTATTTTTTTGATGCGGTTACCCTCAACAAAAACATTTTGATTGGGTATCACTTTTCCTTTTTGTACATCAACAACATTTACATTCTTAAAAAGAATAGAAGCTTGTTGAGATAATGATTGTAGTGGAAGGAGGAATAGAATAAAAAATTTCATAACAGCAATTGTGAGTATTTCAAAATAAAATTCTAAATATTTTGAGAGACTTTTTTTCTCTTGATAAATTTACCAAACCCTTTTTCAATTTTACACTCATTATTTTCAATGGCCACTTCTCCTCTTAATAAAACAGTTTTGCATTTGCCCGTAAGTTTCCAACCCTCATAGGCAGAATAATCGGTGTTCATATGATGCGTTGAAGCCCTGATCGTATGCTCTTCATTGGGATCGAACAGCACGATATCTGCATCTGAACCCGGTGCTATGCAACCCTTTTGCGGAAACATACCAAATATTTTTGCAGGGTTAGTGCTTAACAATTCTACAAATTTATTCAAAGTAATTTTTCCTTTCCGCACACCTTCACTATACAATAATTCTACCCGGTGTTCTATTGCCGGATGACCATTTGGTATTTTAGAAAAATCATCTTTGCCCAATAATTTTTTCTCCCAAGTAAATGGACAATGGTCTGTTGCTACCACCTGAATCAATCCCTGGTTGATGCCGGCCCACAATGCTTCCTGGTCTTTCTTCTCCCTAAGCGGCGGACTCATCACCCATTTGGCGCCTTCAAAATCCTGTTCGTATAAAGATGCATCCAACAATAAATATTGAATGCAGGTCTCGGCAAATACTTTTTGGTTATGACTATTATTGCTACGCACCGCATTCAATGCACCTTCGCAGGTCATGTGTACTATGTAGCCAGGGCAACCTGTATAACCTGCAATAGATGCAAAGCGCTCAGATGCTTCTGCTTCGGTAATTTCCGGTTGTGATAAATAATGATAGATCGGTGCAAGATTTCCTTCGGCTTTGTTCTTTGCAATTAAAAAATCGATCATGTCGCCATTGGTTGCATGAACGGTTACCATGCCGCCACGTTCTTTTACTTCATTCATCAAACCTACCATCTGTTTATCATCAATCATCAACGCACCTTTGTAAGCCATAAATATTTTAAAAGAAGTGATACCTTCTTTTTCTACCAGGTCAACAATTTCTTTACAGGTGCTTTCATTGAAATCTGTAACAGCCATGTGAAAACTGTAGTCGCCAACGGCATTTCCGTTTGCCCTGCCACTCCATTCATTGTATGCATCATACAGGGAATTGCCTTGTGTTTGTAAAATGAAATCTATCACCGTTGTGGTGCCGCCATGCAAGGCTGCACGGGTTCCTGTTTCATAATTGTCGCTGCTGAATGTGCCCATGAAAGGCATTTCCAAATGCACGTGTGGATCGATGCAGCCGGGGAATGCAAGCAATCCCGTAGCATCAATTATTTTGTCGGCTTTGATGTCGAGATTTTTCCCAATGACAGCAATGCTTTCGCCCTGGATAAAAATATCGCCGATAAAATTTTCGGCAGCACCAATAATATTTGCATTCTTAATTAGTATTGACATTAGTTAAAGTTTATTTTATAAACTGCTATTTCAGCTAAGTCATGATTCATTAAATGATAGAATCCCAAAACAATAATTTCCTTCTCTCCATCGCCATTAATATCTTCCAATAATAAATCCGGGGTGGGAAGTGAATGTGACATTAAATTTACGACAACTGTTTTATTATCTGGCCTGGATAATATATACAATTTATTACTTGCCTCAATTCTTGTATCAATATTCCCATTGTAAGTAGTATAAAGAACATAGTTTTTATAATAAAGAACATGATCAACCTTTTCGTTTCTATTAAACTTTAAAGTCAGTTCTTGAGGAGTTTCTTCATATTGAAATTGATGACTACCTAATGAGTCTATGTACAAGATACCTGCATTCATCTCCTTTTTAACTCTTTCATAATCACCTCCCTTTATAACTGTATCAACTTTTAATAAAGTATCCATATCCATTTTTGCTCTATAAAGATGATACCCATACTTGCCTGCCTCTTCAGGTGTGAGTAGATCTTTTGTATCCAAAGCAGATAAGCCTTTAGATGATACTGCAAAGGCGGCACTTTGCGCATAACAACAATCACTGTATATATTTTTTATTTTCAATTGTTTCTTCAAACAAGAAGGTATAAAAACAATTAGTATCAAAATCAGGTTTCTCATTTTCTTTTCATCATTATAAAATATACAATGCCGCTTACAAAAAAGCCAACAAACCAGGCATAATGATACAGGTCTGATATCCAAACCGGGTACGCAGTTGAAGAAACCAATTGTACCTGCAATAAAAACCCGGGGATGTTCGGAACGATCCCAACCAGCAATGCAACGATGGCAGCAACATTAAATCCGTTAGTGAATCCATACTGCCCTTTGTGCTGGTATAGCGCTGTTACATTCAATTGTTGTTTCCGTATAAAATAATAATCTGCGATCATGATCCCACCTACAGGGCCAAGCAAACTTGAATAGGCAATGAGCCAGGTAAAAATATAACCATTGGGATCTGCAATCAATTTCCACGGGAAGATCAGGATACCAATAACACCCGTTATATAACCTCCGGTTCTGAAATTTATTTTTTTAGGTGAGAGGTTTGAAAAATCATTTGCCGGGCTCACAATATTTGCTGCAATATTTGTTGCCAGTGTTGAAATGGCAACAGCGATCATGGCAATACTCACCAGTAATTTATTTTCAAATTTACCGGCCAGTACAACCGGGTCCCAGATGGTTTCGCCGTAAATAATAAATGTGGCTGATGTTACCACTACCCCAATAAATGAAAACAAGGTCATGGATGGCGGCAGGCCGATCATTTGTCCGTTGATCTGTGCCTTCTGGCTTTTTGCATATCGGGTAAAATCAGGAATATTTAAAGAGAGTGTTGCCCAAAAACCAACCATACCTGTAAGTGCCGGAAAAAAATATGCCCAGAATGAAGGGCCGGATAGTTTTGCTGGTTGGGCCAATATAGGCCCCAGGCCATTGCCTGCCTTGATCGCCCAAAACAATAAAGCCAATGCTGCCAATGGTAAAAAAAATGCTTTGAAGAGCAATAATTTTTTGATGCTTTCAACGCCCAGATAAACTACCCACATATTCAATAACCAGAAAAGAAAAAAACAAATGGCCGGGCCGGTTTGCAATCCAAATGAATCAGGAAAAATTTGTGGCAGTGTTGCCAATGCAGGTATCCACAGTTTCATCATCTGGTAAATGGCGAAGCCACCGATCCAGGTTTGGATACCAAACCAGCCGCAGGCAACAATGGCTCTTAACAAGGCCGGAATATTTGCACCCTTAGTTCCAAAACTTGCCCTTGCAAAAACAGGAAATGGTATTCCGTATTTTGCGCCGGCATGCCCGTTCAATATCATTGGTATCAAAACAACCGTATTGCCGATAAAAATAGTAAGGATAGATTGCCACCAGTTCATACCGCCTTCGATCAGTGAACTTGCGAGCATGTATGTAGGAATACATAAGCTCATGCTTATCCATAAAGCTGCATAGTTCCAGGTACCCCAGGTACGCTTTTCTTCTGGGATGGGTGCAAGGTCTTCGTTGTAAAGAGAGGCCTCCCTGCCCTCCAAAGGAGGGTTCTTAGATTCTGATAAAAACTCGTTCGGGCTACTCATTAATACTCCTTTTGATTTAAGGTTTTTAAGCCCCTCCTTCGGAGGGGTTTGGGGAGGCCTCATCTGCTATCTTTATTGCTTCACTGATTATTGCCAACCCTTCATCGATCTGTTCTTTGGTAACACATAATGGTGGCGCAACAAAAATATAATTCCACCTAACGAAAGTGTATAGCCCGAGTTCTTTCAATTTTGCAGCCACTTTATTCATTACAGTCATTTCATCGGGCTTTGCATTAAAGGGAGCCATCGGTTCTTTTGTCGTTCTGTTTTTTACCAGTTCAATACAACCCAGGAGTCCCGTATTTCTAAAATCTCCGATGGAAGGGTGCGTTTGTTTTAACTGCTCTACTTTTTCTTCCATATACTTACCCATCGCATTTGCATTTTCTATCAGGCCATCATCTTCATAGATCTTTATTGTTGCCAAAGCAGCGGCACAACTAACCGGGTGTGCTGAATAAGTTAAGCCGAGTGCCATTACCTGGTCATCATATTTTGATGCGATCTTATCACTCACCATCAAGCAACCAAAAGGCAAATAACCGCAGGTTAATCCCTTGGCCATGCAGATCATATCCGGGATAATATCATGGTTCTGAAATCCAAACCATTTGCCGGTACGCCCAAAGCCACTCATCACTTCATCCATGATCAATAAGATGCCGTGCTGATCACATAGCTCTCTTACCGCTTTTAAATAACCTGTTGGATATTGGAGACATCCCGATGAACCGGATTCTCCTTCCAGTAAAATGGCTGCAATGTTTCCCGGACTTTCATAAGCGATCATTCTTTCCAATTGTGCAACCGATTCTTTCAATAGATTTTCTTCTCCATATTCCCAGCGGTAGAGATAAGGAAGATCGAAATGTATAAAGTTGGGCGCCTGTTGTGCATCAACAGCGATCCTCCGTGGATCACCACTTGCACTGATAGCACCAATAGATGCACCATGATAGGATTGGTAGCGGCTTAGGATTTTATGGCGGCCTGTATAAAGCCTTGCCAGTTTAATACCATTTTCAATAGAAGTTGCACCGCATAAAGTAAAGAATGCTTTGTTTAAATCCCCCGGGCAAATTTCTGCTAGTTTTTTTCCCAACTCGCCACGCACTTTAGTAACACAGCTTGGCGTAACATAACTCACTTCCTGCATTTGTTTAACAACGGCCTCGGTAATTCTTTGATCCCCATGCCCAATATTCACATTCATCAGTCCTGATGAAAAATCAATGATCTTTTTACCATCATAATCATACAGGTAAACACCTTCGGCACTTTTAACAGCAATGGGTACAATACCTTTTTGTTTGCTCCAGGAGAATAAAGTATAGTCGAGATTGTTTTGGATGATCTCAGCCCCCCCACCCCCCAAGGTGGGATTTGAAGAGACTTTTAATTCATTGCTTCTTTTTGTTTCTGTATTCATAAATTTATTTTTCTGTTACAGGTTTTATTTTTAATAACCCTGGCTTTATAATGCTACAAAGCTTCCCCCTTGGGGGATTGAGGGGGCTTTAACTCATCCAGTTTACCCCTGCCTCTGCATTCCATTTGGTTGTACTCTTCTTCAATTTAGTCCAAAATTCAATTGAGCTTTTTCCTGTAATATCCCCCACACCAAATTTACTTTCATTCCATCCGCCAAAACTAAAAGGCTCTCGTGGTACAGGCACACCCACGTTCACACCGATCATACCTGCACTGGCATGGTCAATGATATAACGGGCCATGGCACCGTTCTGTGTAAATACCGATGCGGCATTACCATAAGGGTTTGCATTTTCGATAGCCAGCGCTTCATCAACGGTATTGGTACGCATGATAGAGATCACCGGGCCAAAGATCTCTTCTGTTGCAACACTCATTTGGGGTGTAACAAAATCTATAACTGTGGGACCAACATAAGTTCCTTTCTCTTTCCCTTTCACTTGGGTATTGCGACCATCAACCAACACCTTTGCTCCATCTCTTTCTGCTTCGCCGATATATCTTTCAATTCTATCTTTACTTTCTTTATTGATCACCGCTCCTAAATTTTCTCCGGGTATGATCTTCCGGGCTTCTTCGCAGATCTTATCAATGATCGCATCTACATTGCCTACGCCGATCATGGCGCTGGCAGCCATACAACGCTGTCCTGCACAGCCGCTCATGCTTGCTGCCACGTTCTGCGCGGTCATACCCGGTATGGCATCGGGTAATACCATCAGGTGATTTTTTGCACCGCCTAATGCAAGGCATCTTTTATAATTAGCTGTAGCACGTTGATAAACAATTTTGGCAACCTTTGTTGAACCTACAAATGAAACGGCTTCAATGCCGGGATGATCACAAATGGCTTCTACAATTTCTACATCGCCATGTACAATATTGAATACCCCATCGGGTAAACCAGCTTCTTGTAATAGTTCTGCCAGCCTTCCACAACTCAGCGGAACTTTTTCCGAGGGCTTGATGATCATACAATTTCCAAGGGCTATGGCATTGGGCAGTGTCCAGTTTGGAACCATGCTTGGAAAATTAAAAGGCACGATAGATGCCACTACCCCCAATGGAACATGCTCTGTTCTGCATTCCACGCCCCTGCTTACTTCAAGGATCTCTCCGGTAACCAATTGTGGCAGTGATGTTGCAAACTCTGTGAGCTCAATACATTTTTCTATCTCGGCAACTGATTCACCATAGGTTTTACCATTTTCTTCACTGCACAATTCTGCCAGTTCTTTTAAATTTTTTTCCAGTAAAGTTTTATACCGAAAGAAAACCTGTACTCTTTCTTTTATGGGAGTTTTACTCCATACTGTAAATGCTGCTTTGGCTGCTTTTACGGCATCATCCAGGTCGCCGGGCCCAGACATGGGTACAGTTGATAAAGGCTCGCCATTAAGTGGTGAAATAACATCCAGCTTCCGCTCAGTTTTGGGCGCAATAAAATGGCCGTTAATAAAATTTTGTACAGGACTATATTTCATATTAATAAATTGAATGGTTTGTGAGAAAAGCGCAAACTTAAAAATAGCTGATTTTAGGAAGAATCAATAGAAATTAAACCAGATTATCCCTGATGGATTTGAAAACAAAAATGCCTTCCCGGTTTAAGGAAAGGCATTTTGATAATTAAATACCGGGTAGCTGGCTAAAAAATCTATACTATTTAATTTCAAACAGTACCAAATTAATTTTTTCAGTTCCTTTTGCAGAAAAATAAAAAGAGCTGCCGGGTTCCAGGTACAAATATTTTCCCTTTCTTATTTTGGTTGATCTTTTTTTCTTTGTATCGTAACAGATCGCCTCATTTCCTTCAACCAGTTCTGCCACTATCGGCCCACGGCCATTAATAAGCTGACTGTTAAATGATGTACCGCTTAAACGGTAAGCCATTGCTTTTTCATTATCAAACAAAACTGTAAATGGTAAAGGCTTAAGTGCTGTTGTTGGTTTATAGGATGAAAGTATTTCTATATCGGTAACATGAAAAGGCCCCGTATCGCAATTACTCACCCGGTGTACCACGGTATCGTTAAGGAAGGATCTGTAGGAAGCATTTCCTGCTGTATTTTTATTTCTTTCCCATGCTTTACCTTTTATTTGAACACAAACAGCTGTGTTGGTAAAATGCAAAAATAGCGATGGTGTAGCATGAATATGGAACATACTGGTATCGCCTGGCTTAATCCATACATCCAGGAGCCGAATGTATTTATTTTCTAAAACATTTTTGTGACGTGGCTCTTTACTAGCCTGTACCTGTGCTGTAACAGTAGTGTGCAGATATAATATTATTAGCAGCAATTTACATTTATTGTTCATGCTATTAGATTTTAGTTCTTTGCCAAGGGTCATGTATTAATGAATTTCTACAAAGTTCTAATCCTGCCTTGCATTTAATCCGAAAGTATTTTGAACTGCGTTGTACCAATCCTCATCAGTTGCTGCATTCCAGTCTACGTATGCTTCATCTGTCATAGATGCCCGCCATTGCAAAAAGGGTAATGCATCAGGGCCCACGGGGTAGCGTAATTGCCAGCTGTTGCTTTCTGCTATTGCTACAATCGCTTCTGCTACCATAGAAGGATGAGTTGGTGTTTTGAGGGAAGCTGCAAAAAGGCCCGCAAAGCGCTTTGATTGTGGGTAAATAGAATTTTCGCCTATGCTGATATCATTGGCCATTTGTGTATTAATGATGCCGGGCTCTACAATGGCTACTCTGATATTGTGTGGTTTTACTTCCTGTGCCAGAGATTCGGTAACAGCCTCCAGTGCAAATTTACTGGCAGCGTAAGCACCTAAAGGTGTGTTGGCAATTTTACCGGCAATGCTGGCTACATTAATAATATAGCCATTCCTGTTCATACGCATCAACGGCAATAAAGCTTTTGTACACCTTAGTACACCAAAATAGTTTGTTTCCATCACTGCTTTAAAATCTGCCAAAGATGTTTCTTCAATAGAGCCATGGCATTCAATACCTGCATTGTTTACCAATACATCTATAGCGCCATGCTCCCGGAGAATAGTATCCATGCATCGTTTAACAGATTCATCAGCATCAACATCCATTGCAGAAATGCTGATGTTTAAAGATTCATCTTTTATTTTTTGCATAAAGTCTGTAGCCTTATCGGGGTTACGCATGGTTGCAAAAACTTTATAACCTGCTCTTGCAAATGCCAGCGCAGTTTCCAGCCCGATCCCTTTACTTGTTCCTGTAATGATTACTGATTTCATTATTTTTGATTTTACAATTTTTTAAATTAATTTAACCTGTCCATAACTTCTATTCTTCTGTAAGGTGTTTTAAAAAAATCCACGTGTATTAAGTTGGTAGGCTGCTTTAGGGTTGTTCCCATAATCAGGTACAGTTTGTGCATGTGCAAATACGGTAAGGATTATGGATACGAGTGTACTGATGATATTTTTTTTCATGTTGCAAAATTTAATACAATTAATTTCTATTCCCTTTTGTTGAACAATATGAAATACAGCAGTAAAAAAACAGGCGATATATTTAGTCGCCTGTTTTCTTTAATAATTATTTTGAATCCTGGTTATATATCTCCCGGATACAAAGATATTTGCCAGCACGTTTTTCAAATACAGCGATATACTTTCCACCTGCTGTAGTTTTACCGGCGGCATCTTTATACATCGTTTTTCCTACTTCGGTTACCACATCACCCTGTGCATACACATCTAAAGTTTCAAAAGCAATGCTGGCATATTTTGATGGTTTGGCGAAATCAGCTTCCTGCTTTTTTTGAATAGCGGCTTTGCCTGTAAGCATTGGTTCGCTATCGGGCATACTCACTGCATCATCGGCATACATGGCCATTAACGCATTTACGTCTTTTGCATTCTGGGCAGCTGCCCATGCATTTTCAATTGCAACGATTTCGGAACGTATCTGTGTAAGATCTGGTTTAGACGGTTCCGCAACAGTGGCTGTTTCCGTGGTTTCTTTTTTTTCTGCTTCCTGGCAGGAAGCAAATAGTAATACGCAGGAAGCGTAGGCAACGAGAAGGATTGATTTTTTCATTTTGTTTTATTTTTAGATTAATAATAAATAAAAAAATTAGTTGAGTTACAAATAACTCAGCCACTTTTTTTCGGGATGGCTGCTCTTGTATTTATCATACCATTTGCACAAAGGGTATAAAGCAATTACAACAGCTATCCAGATGGCATAGGCTACAGCCAGGCTAAAACCTTCGCCAGGCGCTACAAATTTCCACGGCATTCCCGGTACTCCCTTTAATCCTTCAGCAACAGTATGCCCCCGGGACAGGTATAGTATAATATTGATGCAGGACAACACATAAAAGTGGATGATATAATAGAACATGGGTACCCTGCCATAAATAATAAATATTTTTGAAAGCCGGCTTTCGGTATTTTTAACCAGTCCAAGAAAGATAAGCGCAGGGCCAATGGTGGCGCACATATACAACAACGAAGGTGGATATTTTTGTACATTCATAAAAGATAAAAAAGTGTACAAGGCATTTTTTTGTGTGGACCAATCCACCGGGTCACCATAAAGATTTGTAAAACGTAGTACTGCAAAAAACACCAGTAATCCTACTCCCGTTCCTAAAAGAATTTTATCTCGCTGCGGTACTTCATAATCAGTAAAAACCTTACCAAAACAATAGCCCAGCATCATTAACCCACTCCAGGATAGAAAAGGATAAAATATAAATAAATGGTGCCCGGGCCACAAAGAAAAATCGCCCTGCTTGTGCAACAGGTGCCACCAAAATGGAAGATCACCCTGATGATTAGCTTCTGCAAAATCAAGCGAATTATGCCCGAGTACAATCACCAGACCTGTTATTAAAATAACATAAAAGGGTAGCCAAATCATTATGCCCAGTATGGCCATACTGATACCGATAGCCCATAATGTTTGAATAATAAAATAACTGAAAAAGATATCGCCTGTAGTACCTAATGTAATGATAATAAGATCAACTAATATTAACCAAAGCCCACGGGTAATTAAAAACTGGCTGAGTTCTTTTTTTGTTTTTCTGCCGCTCTGCAACCAGGCAGAAGTGCCGGACAGGAATAAAAAAATGGGCGCACAAAAATGCGTAATCCACCGGGTGAAGTACAGGAAAGGACTGGTTGTAGCAAGATTCAAAGGATCATCTACCAATGCCGCACTGTGAAAATAATCCCGGCAGTGATCCAACGCCATAATGATCATGATGATACCACGGAGCAAGTCGATGGATCGTATTCTACTTTTTTTTAGTGTTGTCATGGCCGGGTGATTAAACTGGTAACCAATTGATATTTTTTATTTCGCTTTATGTGCTTCCATATCAATCTCAATCAACTGCCCTGCTACCGCCAGTCCTTTTACTTCGAGCCAGGTGCCTGTTGGGAATTGTTTTTTATAAATAGAATTACGAAAACCTGATACTTTGATGAACTCTGCCATGTTGGTGGTATAAATATTTTCTGCCACCACATCATCAACAGTGTAACCATAATGCTGTAATATTTTTTGCAGGTCGGCATAGCAATTTTTCATCTGCTGCTCCATATTGCCAGGGGCTACTATCATTCCGGAATCGTTCATACTTACTGCACCGGAAATTTTAAGGTCATCACCAATTCTTACTGCATGTGTGTAGCCGTATTCCTTTTCAAGTTTTGGTCGCAGATTGAAATATTCAGGTGCTTCACCGGTTACAGGTTCAGTTGCTGTAGTTTTTTTTGTGTCGGCATTGTTGCAACTGGTGAATAAAGGTGAACTCACAAACAGGGTGGCTGCTAATAAAATTATTTTAGTCATGGTTTATTAAATTTAATATAAAAATTGTTTGTTTGCGTAAAACCGTTGGTATTTAAAAATTATTGACGGCTGATAATTAATTCACTATTGCCATTTTATTTTCCGTATCACTATTTTCTAAATCAACCACCCGCTCTACCTGCCTGTTAATGTTTAAAAACTGCAACAGCAACCAGGCAAGCGCAATCATTACAGCAAAGGCCATCAGCGCAACCTGCCAGTTGAAATTTGAAGTTATTGGGCCTATCAATGCTGCTAATGCAATACGCCCCAGGTTACCAATGGTCATATACAACGTAAACTGGCTTGCCGAAACTTTTTTCCAGCAACATTGCATGGCAATGGCAAAAATACCAATGCAGGCAAATGTGTAAACTATATTATACAGCATCATAAAAGCATAAATAAAACTCGTATTGGCCCAATACATTTTTAAAAATGCCAAAGCAGTTGTAAAAAGTACCATGCCTAAAAAATAAATATTCATCATGCGCTTTTTACCAAACCTGTCAATGAGGATACCTCCAATCAGCATTCCTCCAAAACCACCTATTATTTTTGCAGTTGCATAAAATTGTGAGTAACTGCCATTCGACCAATTCAATTCTTTTACCGTAAAAATGGGCAGTAGTGTATCAATATAATTGTAAGCGCCCTGTGCTATAAACAATATTAAAATAAGCAATAAAGAGTTGCGTAACCTAAGTACACTGTATAAAGATTTGAAAATAGAAGTCCAGCTGGTTAATTGCATTTTTTTAGTTTCCGGTGATGCTGAGCCAGATGTCCAGGGCAATATCTTTTCATTTTGCCGCTCTCTTAAAAATAAAGGCACCAGCATAATAATTCCTATCATAACCGCAAGCATAAGTATGGAAGTGGTAAAATCGTATTTATTTAAAAGCCAGGTTCCTAATGCAAGGGTTGTTGAAATGGCAATAATTTTTGAGCCCCACATGAAACCATTGGCACGGGCCTGCTGGTTTATTGGTATTATGTCTACAGCCATACCATCGGTAGCCACATCCTGAAAAGCTCCAAAGAAAGATACCACAAAACCTGCTGCCATTAACCCGTTTAAATTATTTAACGGATCAGGTACATACGCCATGGCAATACAGCTTACTATTAATCCTAGTTGACCCAAAAGCACCCAGGGCCTTTTGCGCCCCATGGGTAAGTAGGTATAACGATCCATAAGTGGTGCCACAATAAATTTAAAACTCCAGGGCAATCCGCATGCTACGGCAAAGCCTGCTATTTCTCCAGGCGATTTGCCATTCATTGCCATCCAGGCAGGTATGCCAAAAAACAACATACCCTCCGGCACGCCTTGCGCAAAATACAAGGCAATAAAATTAAAATATCTTAAAAAACTATTTTCAGAAAGCGCAGGAATTGTGCTGCTTTGCTTTAGTGGAATATCGATGGTTGTTCTCATTATAAGTTAGATTTTAGAAGGTCGGCTATGCTGCTGTAGTTTTAATAAAGTCCTCAAAGCTTTACACCCTAAGAACTTTACCATATTAATAGGCTTATTTAGAACTTAAATCAGCCCGCAGAAAAAGTAATTCACTCCAGGTTTCACCAACATAGTCAGCCAAATCATTTTGGAACTGTGCATAAGAACCTTCTCCGTTTACAGATTCATATGATTCTTTAAATGGTTTACGAAAACCCGGTGTTCTTTCTTTTAAACCTTGCTTATACCTGGTTACCAATGTGTACTGAGCCGGCCCCGAAGAACTGGCTGTATAAACTGCAACTGTTACCCCAGCCGCAACCCAGTTTTTCTTTAATTTCTTTATCATACTTACTACATTATCCCCCTTGCCCATTTTAGGATACAGATGTGTAATATTGATTTTGTCAGAAAAATCACCCAATGCTACTGTGCTTAAAGAATCCTGATAAACAGAATAGCCGGTTGATCCCCTTTCTGTTAAATAAATAGCCACACTCTTGTTCCAATCCAGGTTATGCTCGTTTCCTAAATTACCCCTTACGTCTTCTATCTCCCAGCTTGTTGGTCCTTCAGTAATATGATAACCTCCGGCATCTGGTCCGGATTGTATGTTAAATACCCTCCAATGGGCCGTACCGGTGTGATACTTTTGAGCATGGGCAGCAATGGCTTTTTCAAACTCAAGCACTTTGTCTACTTTTGGAAATACCCGATTGGTTGAAATCAGATTTTTGGTTTGGCTTATGCCTGCAAAGGGGATAAGCATACAAAGAAGAAAAAACATCTTTGCCTTAAAAAAGAGATTCGTGTTCATGTTAGATTGGTTTATTGGTTAAAAAGAATAGTTTGCTTGTTTGTTTTTTACTGTTTACAGCGGTTATGGGTGATCGTGTAAAATTCTGCCATTCCGCATTTTTTTGTGAGTACAAATCCACCATTATATATCACATACTGCCCTATTGACCGGACAAATTGTGCAACGTCAGGATTAATTCGTCATTTTACCCGATGAGCTGTAGTTTCTTTTTAAACCATGCATAATAAATGAGTGTTCCATTTATCTTTATAAGCAAATGCACAAAACCGTCATCAGCATAAAAACATTACTTACTGTTTCCATGGTTTGGTGGGTATTGGTTACATCTGCACAAACCCCTCCCGCTTACGAAACCATTTCTACTGCACAGGGCTTATCGCAGGGAATGGTTTTTGATTTGCTGCAGGATAAAGAAGGCTTTATTTGGGTGGCTACCAAAAACGGGTTGAACCGTTATGATGGTTATACCTTTAAGATTTTTACTAACGATCCCTACAATGCCCAAAGCCTTAGCAGCAACACCATCTTAAAACTTTTTGAAGATTCGAAAGGCAGGATATGGGCCGGTACCGAAAACGCCGGTTTAAATATTTATGATAAACAGAGCGGTAAATTTTATCGCATTGCCCACAGTAACACCAATGCGGCCAGCCTTTCGGGTAATGGCATTAAAGCAATTGAAGAAATGCCCGATGGCAGGATACTGGTAGGTACAGATGATGCCGGCTTAAACATTGTTGAACTCAATAATAGTTTTTTTGCAAAAGGTGCCGCACCTGTTATTACCAGGCTAAGCTTACCCAATGCATCTCAGGTTTACGGTATCGGAAAAGATAAGAATGGAATTATCTGGATTGGCGGGATGGATGGTTCGGTGTACCGCTTTGAGCCTTTAAAAAACAGTTTTATAAAACTGAATAATGGAATACTGCTTAATGATGGTTACCTGAACCTGGATAGCAGTAAATTGATAAATAGCAAACTTTACCTCTCAGACGGAAAAAATATTTTTCCTTTATTCAACAGTAATAAAACACCTGCAGGCAATATTATTTTTAAACTCAAAGAACAACCCTGGGAAAATCACCACCGGGAGGAACACTTTTATGACGTATTTAAAAATGAACCCGGTAAAACTATAAAATGGGATGAGCCCTTACCCAAAACAACCATCAGAATATGCTATCCTTTTATAATTGACCGGTCAGGAATATTATGGTCAGGCTCTGTGGGATGGGGTTTGCGCAAATACAATACAATACGTAGTAAGTTCGAAACAAAAGCAAGTAGTAAAACTATCCGCCTTATTATGCCTGGCACTGGTAAAGACATTTATTTGGTGAGTTATGATTATAACTGGATGAACCTGAAAGAAGACGGAACGATAACAGATGCTTTTAAAAAAGATCCATCACTAAACCAGGTAGATAATTTTATCATTGCTTCTACAGGCGATTACTGGTTTAAATGTGATGAGAAAGGATATTTTAAATACAATCCTGCTTCCAATACAGTTACAGCATGGCGGGGTATTAATGCAAACCAGAAATTTGGTAAAAAACAACCTTTTATTGAAGACCGTAAAGCAAACCTTTGGTTTCCAGGCCAGGACGGAGCTATAACCATATTGAATACAAAAACCGAAAAGCTGGATAGCTTTACTATAAATAAAGATGGTTCTAAAATTATTTGTACCACTTTGTTTGAAGATAAACAGGGTACTTTTTGGATAGGCACAGAAAAAGGTTTTGCCAAAGTCATTTTAAATTATAACCAAATTGCTGCCTCACCCGTAAAATGGTTTTATAATAATAACAACAACCGCAATTCGCTTAATTATAACCATGTGTCTTGTTTTTTAGATGACCCCAATGAACCAAATAAATATTTATGGATTTCAACAAAAGGAGGTGGTTTAAACAGGCTTGACAAAATCACCGGCGATTTTTTTCACCTTACCACAAAAGATGGTTTGCCTGATGATGTGGTGTATGGTATATTATCCGATAATGACGGCAATATATGGGGCAGTACCAATAAAGGAGTTTTTTGCCTTACGCCAGCAAAAAATAATACCAACAGCAAATGGATTTTTCACAATTTTACAAAAGCAAATGGTTTGCAGGATGATGAATTTAATACCGGTGCCTATGCCAGGTTGCCCAATAGCCATCTTGCCTTTGGCGGAGTAAAAGGGATTAATATTTTTGATCCCAAAGAAATACTGGTGCCGGGTTTTATGCCCAATGTATTTATCACTGATATCCTCATCAATAACCAATCCATTGCTCCCGGAGATAATACAGGTGTACTGCAAAATACCATTGAGCAGTCAAAAAAAATTACACTTACCCATTTGCAGGATATTCTTACGCTTGAATTTTCATCGCTTGACCTTACTGCTTCTGCTCAAAATAAATACCGTTTCCAGTTGGTTGGTGTTGATAAGGATTGGGTTGAATCCGGCACCCGCCGCACGGCAACCTACTTACATTTACCGGCAGGAAAATATATTTTTAAAGTACAAGGCAGCAACAGCCAGGGCATCTGGAGCGATAAGATCGCAGAACTGCAGATCACAGTGTTGCCGCCCTGGTGGCGCAGCTGGTGGGCTTACATGGCCTACATTGTTCTCCTTGGCTTTGGCATCAGGGCTTATTTTAAATTCACGGTAAACCGGGCCAAACTTAAATCACAATTAAATTTTGAGCAACTGGAAGCCAAAAGGGTAAAGGAATTAGATTCGGTAAAAACACAACTTTACACAAATATCACCCACGAATTCCGCACCCCGTTAACCGTTATACTGGGTATGGCGCAGCAGGTTAAAAGTAATCCTCCGCAGCATTTGGATAACGGTATAGACATGATCATACGAAACGGGCAAAGCCTGTTGAACCTGGTAAATGAAATGCTTGATCTGTCGAAACTGGAAACTGGTAAAATGACGCTTCAACTGGTGAATGGTGATATCATTAATTTTCTCCGGTACATTGTAGAATCATTTCAATCGCTGGCTGAAAGCCAGAAAAAGCAATTGCATTTTTTAGCCGAGATGGATACTTCATACGTAGCGTATGATCCCGAAAAAGTAAGGCAGATCGTTGCGAATCTTTTATCCAATGCATTAAAATTTACTCCCCCAAAGGGGAATATTTACATTTCAGTTAGCGAAAATAATGCGTTACATGAAGCTGGCAAATCAACGATAATTATTAAAGTAAAAGATACCGGCATTGGAATTCCCGAAAGCCAGGTGGAACATATTTTTGAAAGATTTTATCAGCTAGATAACAGCCACACACGTAAAACGGAAGGAACCGGCATTGGACTGGCACTTACCAAAGAACTGGTTAAATTAATGGAGGGAGATATTACGGTTAAAAGTCCGCCAACAGGCTCCAACAGGGGAACAGAATTCACAGTAACACTCCCCCTGGTAATTACACCTGCAGCAGAAAATAGTATTTACCCGGATATAAAAGACGCCGTATCTAAACAAATACATACAGCATCTTTCAATACCCAGAATCCAGATGAAGAAAAACAGGCTAAAGAAAAACCGCTGATCCTCCTGGTAGAAGACAATGCGGATGTGGTAGCATACACGGCATCCTGCCTGCCCGACTACCGGCTTGCAGTTGGCCAGGATGGAAGAGAAGGTTTTGAAATAGCTTCAGAAATAATTCCTGACCTGATCATTACGGATGTGATGATGCCTTTTGTGGATGGATTTGAGTTATGCATGCAACTGCGCAACCATGAGCCTACCAGCCATATACCCATTATTATGCTTACAGCCAAAGCAGATATAGAAAGTAAAATGGAGGGACTGGAAAAAGGTGCTGATGCATATCTTGAAAAGCCATTCAACCGGGAAGAGTTATTGTTACGAATAAAAAAATTACTGGAGTTAAGAAAAAATCTGCAACAGTTTTATTTAAAAAAAGCAGGTCTTAATAATAATTCAGCAACAGCAGAAAATGTTTCACACATTGAAGAAATGATCCCTGAAAATAAAACAGAAGACGAGTTTGTAAAAAGGGTAAGGGAAGCTATTGAAATAAATTTGTCTGATACCGGCTTTTCTGTTGAACAATTGTGTAAAATGGTATTCATGAGTCATTCTCAGTTGCACCGCAAACTGGACGCTTTAACCGGATGCTCTCCTAATAAATTTATCCGGATCATCCGGTTAAATAAAGCCCGGGAGATGTTGAAACATTCTGCCGGCAGTATTGCTTCCATCGCTTTGGATTGTGGTTATAACGACCCAGGTTACTTTGCCAGGGTATTTAAGCAGGAGTATGGAGTAACGCCGCAGGATTGGCGCACTAATAATTAAAATATACTACCTTAAAAAAACTCATCTAAATAAATCGAAGACTTTTGTTGATTTGTCTGGATAGTCCCAATTACTATCGGGAGGATCTCCTGAACACAAATTTTTTAAAATAAAAAAGCCCTCCATTTAAAATGAAGGGCTTTGCATTGGGTGATTTGTCGGGATGGCAAGATTCGAACTTGCGACCTCCTGGTCCCAAACCAGGCGCGATAACCGGGCTACGCTACATCCCGAACTGAAAAATATTTGATGGGCTTATTGGGAGAACCGATCAATGAAAACTTATAAGAACTTTTGCGGAGAGGGTGGGATTCGATCCGCCAACCGGCGGAACAGTTTAACCCATACTCTTCGAAATTTTGCGGAGAGGGTGGGATTCGATCCGCCAACCGGCAGAACAGTTTAACCCATACTCTTCGAAATTTTGCGGAGAGGGTGGGATTCGATCCGCCAACTGGCGGAACAGTTTAACCCATACTCTTCAAAATTTTGCGGAGAGGGTGGGATTCGATCCGCCAACCGGCGGAACAGTTTAACCCATACTCTTCGAAATTTTGCGGAGAGGGTGGGATTCGAACCCACGGTACAGTTTAACCCGTACGACGATTTAGCAA
>JBDSGK010000283.1:0-7916 GCA_039919015.1 Ferruginibacter sp. | reverse complement strand
AATTAAAACCAAACACCATTCCCATGGAAAAGGTAATCGCTGTGGTTGTAACCTACAACCGTCAGGCACTGCTTTCCGAATGCATAACTGCATTACGCAAACAATCCCGCCCTTTAGATGCTATTCTCATTGTAAATAATGGTAGTACAGATGGTACAGAAAAGTGGTTAGCCGGGCAGGAAGGTATCCATTTTATTAACCAGGAAAACCTCGGTTCAAGCGGAGGTTTTAGTACCGGCATAAACTGGGCTTATCAAAATGGGTATGCCTGGATATGGTGTATGGACGATGATGGTTATTCAAAAGAAGACGCCCTTGAAAATTTATTGGCGGCCGACGACGGATGTTTACGTTTGTTGAATTGTGCGGTGATTGATAAAGCTGATAAAAAATCATTTGTCTGGAAAACCAAACAATATAAAACACTGGATGAAGTTGATTGTAAGATCATAGAAGGCATTGGCCATCCTTTTAACGGCACTATGCTGCACAGGAAAATTGTAGAAAGAGTTGGGGTTCCAAAACCAAAATATTTTTTATGGGGCGATGAGACAGAATATTATTACCGTATTGTAAGGCGCAATGAGATACCGGTTTGTACTGTTGCCGACAGTATTCATTATCATCCTTCAACTGCATTCTCAATTAAAAAGGATTGGGATTATGGATCCGGCTGGAAAATGTATTTCTACATCCGCAACCGTTTTCATATTCACCAGGCAAAATTCAACAACAAAATTATTGCGTTACTTCACTACTGTTGTTTTTTAGTCGCTTTTGCAGGTATTGTTATGCTGTTTCAGAAAACTGATAAACTGAAAAAACTGAGTTTTATCATGTGGCCTGTAGCAGACGCATTCACTAAAAATTTTGAAGCAACACCACCAACGATCTTATCAAGGTTAAAGGCCAGGGAAACTTTTTCTTTAACCGGGTCGATAAATAATTATTTGAAAAACACCTGGTCGGCAATATTAACTCCATTTTCGACAGAACGTGCCGGAAGAGCTGCCGCTTAATGGTTAAATGTATAACCCCTCTGAAATCACGCAGTCTCGCTTATGGCGGGACTGTTTTTATTTTTGCTGACCCAGTCCTGTATAAGAAATAAAGCGATAACATAAAAAGGCATGCAGGGAATTTTGTAACGTACCAGGGAGCCGAAATTGGGTGTAGTGGCTCCAACAAAGAGGCCGAATAGTAAAGCAAACAAAATGCAGTATAAGATCACAGGATCTTTTCGTATAGCCTGGAAGAATTGGATAGGGCCTGCTTTAAAAAAAACATACAATGTGAAGAACATGATCATCATACTTTCCAGTGAAGAAAGCAGTGTTGATATCTTCCTGGACTCCCAGATAAACGGGCGGTAAAAAGTAGCGATCACTGCGGCAGGCGCCATTTTTATTAAACTCGTTATAGATCCGTCAAACTCTACACCAAGCGAAAAACTGGATTCTCCACCGCCTGCTTTGGTCTCATCCCTGAAATTACTCCGCTGCTTACCTATCTGTTCAGTAAGACCTTCAGCCGCAAATGTTCCCAGTTCGTCCTGGAATTTTATCATTACCTGTTGACCCGCAAGTACACTTCCAACAATTAATGCCGGGCCCAGTACCCATTTCAGTATTCGGCTTTTTACCAGGTTAACATTTTTGAGTATCAGGTAGAGAATGAAAAAAGGAACATAAGAAATGAGGATATAAATTTTTAATACACCCAGTAAATAGCCAAACACAAAAAGTATAATGATGTTTTTAACCAGGCTCTTCTTTTTATAAAAGGCTTCATAGAGGGCATAGGTTATCCAGCCAATGGCACTGATACAGAGGGAGTCTTTTAAAATACCCGAACTCCAGAAAACAACAGTGGGCAGGTACAGGATGGCAATGGCAAGTTGTTTATGTAAATGCGGGTACTGCTCGTAAAAAAAACGGTATAAGCGCCAAACACCTGTAAAAGCAATCATTGAGAAGAACAGGTTTGTGATCAGGTATTTTCCGAAACTAAAGAACGATACCATGGCGACAATACGGGTAACCATATAATTGTTCTCTGCCCTGAAATAACCCTGGTTAAGCGGGTTTCTTAAAAGTGTCTGGTCAAATTCGGGACCGGATAGATAAAGCCACTTAATATGGGATACATCCTTGAGGATCATATAATAAATATTCGTCCCTTCGGTATAGAATAAGCCAAATGAATCGCCGGGAGAGAGAATGGTATTAAATAAGGTAAAAGGGAGTACAGCAAGCGCTTTAATCCAAAATCCCTGTTTGTGATAATATTGAAGAACAGGATCATTATAATTTTTTCTCCGGGCGCTGAATAAAAAATAAAATAAGGCAACGTAAACGGGGTATAATATGAATTCAACAAAACCCATTAATATGCTTTGATTTTATATGGGATGGAATTAGACTTAATGGCAAATAATTTATTCAACAATTATTTATTAAACTCAAATTTATCTTAAAATTCTAACTTGTCTTTCAATAATATGAAGTTATTTTTGAGTTACAGATATAAATATATAACCAGTAGTATTTTAGTTTGTATGATTTTTTATATCAGTAGATCGTCAAACCTGAGCCTGCCTTTGTCGGCAGACAGGCTTGTCGAAGGTGGGTTCGTTAGAAAATACCAGCTTCGACATCCCAATAGCTATCGGGACTGACAACTTTTAAAAATGAAATGCAACTGAATAACCACATCAACCTTTAATAAACTCCATTGCCTCAACATTCCAATAATAAAAAACTTATCCGCATAACAACTGTGCCCATGGCATTGAGATACCTGTTACCCGGGCAAATGCGTTTTATGGCTGCAAATGGGTTTGATGTGTTGATGATCAGTGCCGATGGAAAAGAGCTTCGGGAAGTAATTGAAAGCGAACAATGCCGGCACCTGGTAGTGCCCATGACCAGGAAGATAACTCCATTACAGGACCTGAGATGTTTGTTTAAGCTGATCGGGATATTCAGGAAAGAGAAGCCGGATATTGTACATACACATACACCCAAAGCTGGTTTGCTGGGTATGCTGGCTGCAAGGTATTGTGGCGTAAAAACAAGGATACATACGGTTGCCGGTTTGCCTTTAATGGTAGAGAAAGGATTTAAATACCAGCTTTTGAAATTTATTGAAAAGCTTACTTACTCAGCTGCCACCCAGGTTTGGCCTAACAGTGATTCTTTAAAGCGGTTCATCACTGCAAAAAAACTCTGCAAAACCAAAAAGCTCCATATCATTGGCAAAGGCTCAACAAATGGGATCAATCTTGAACGGTTTAATACAGTTGCACTTGATGAAAATATGCTTACCCAGGTCAGGCAGCAGATCAATTTCCGGCAGCAAAATAAATACCTGCTTTGCATTGGCAGGCTTGTAAAAGATAAGGGTATTGTAGAATTGGTCAACGTTTTTGTAGAGCTCAAAAAAAACAACGAACAACTGATACTGATATTGGTTGGCGAATACGAACATGCCTTAGATCCCTTGCCTGCAGCTACTTTAAATGAAATTAATTCTAATCCTTCCATTATTCATGTTAACTGGACCAACCAGGTAGCGTATTATATGCATATTGCTGATCTTTTTGTTTTTCCATCGCACCGCGAAGGGTTTCCCAATGTACTGTTACAGGCAGGCGCCATGGGGCTGCCGGTCATCTGCAGCCAAATCACCGGTAATATTGATATTGTAACAAACAATGAAACGGGCTTGATCTTCGACAGTGGCAATGAACAGCAAATGCTTAAGCTTTTGCAGTATGCACTGGCACATCCGCAGCATATGCATGACATGGCAAAACAATTGCAGCAGTATATCAACGAAAATTACCGCCGGGAAAATATCTGGCAAAATATGCTGGAGGCTTACAAAACCTTGGTAAATTAGATGATTAATAAAACGAAAATGATTGTAATAGGATATAGTGGTCATGCATTTGTGGTTTACGGAATTTTACGCGCTGCCGGTAAAAAAGTGATTGGATATTGCGATATGACAGAAAAAGATCACAATCCTTTTAACCTTATTTATTTTGGAACAGAAACTTCTGCAGATGCATTGAATGCTTTAAAAGAAAATCATTTTTTTATTGCCATAGGAGATAATAATACCCGTCATAAAATATATGACCAGCTGTTCCAAAAAGAACTTACTCCTGTAAATGCTATTCATCCTTTTTCCATGGTAGATGCTTCAGCAACCATTGCAACGCATGGGGTAATGATCGCGGCAGGTGTTATCATCAATCCATTGGCAGTGATCGGCAAAGCCGCTATCTGCAATACGGGATGTATTATAGAACATGAATGTATGGTTGGCGATTTTGCCCATATCGGCCCCGGTGCTGTATTGTGTGGTAATGTAAAGATCGGGGAAGGTACATTTGTAGGAGCCAATGCTGTTATCAAGCAGGGAATAACAGTAGGTAAAAATGCTATGATAGGTGCCGGTGCTGTGGTAGTTAAAGATGTGCCGGATAACGTTACGGTAATTGGTGTACCGGCAAAGTAAAGTCAATTCTGCCAACTGCCAACTGTTAACTGCTTATCTTTGCAACGCAAAAATCAAATCTATGAAAGTATTAGTTACAGGAGGAGCCGGGTATATTGGTTCCGTTTTGGTTCGCCAGTTATTAAACAAAGGTTACCAGGTAAGAGCTATCGACTCTTTAAAATTTGGGGGGGATGCATTATATGATGTGATGCTGAATCCCAACTTTGAATTTTTGAAAGGAGACATACGTAACGGGGATGATGTAGCCAAAGCGCTTGAAGGGATCGACGCGGTTGCTCACCTGGCAGCTATTGTAGGAGATCCTGCGTGTAAAAAATTCAGCGAGGAAGCACAGGAAACAAACTGGGATGGTGCTGTGCTGTTATTTAATAAAGCCGAAGCTGCCGGTGTAAAAAGATTTGTGTTTTCCAGTACCTGCAGCAATTATGGAAAAATGGCCGATCCCGATTCATTTGTTCTAGAAACATCTGAATTGAACCCGGTATCGTTGTATGCAGAGCTGAAAGTTAAGTTTGAAAAATATTTGCTCGAAGATAAAAAAGACAGCCCGATGTGCAGTACTGCCTTACGCTTCAGCACCGTGTATGGTTTTTCTCCAAGGATACGCTTTGACCTGACAGTAAATGAATTTACCCGCAATGCAGCCGTACATGGTGAACAGGAAATTTGGGGGCAACAGTTCTGGAGGCCTTATTGCCATGTAGATGACCTGGCCAGGGCCGTGGTGCTGGTGCTGGAAAGTCCTGAAGAAAAAGTAAGGGCCAATGTTTTTAATGTGGGCACTACCGAAGAGAATTATAATAAAGGAATGGTCATCAGGGAAGTTTGTAAAGTTGTACCAAATGTAAATGTGATCTATGTTGACAGTAGCGAAGACCCACGTGACTACCGCGTAAATTTTGATAAAATAAAAAGTGAACTGGGCTTTACCATCACCAAAACTGTACCTGATGGGGTGAAAGAAATTTATACTTTGTTGAAGACGGGGATCGTTACAGATTCGTTTGCACAAAAATTCAGGAATATTTGATTCCCCGATATATGCCGCACAGAGGTGTCAGCTTTTTAAAAGGTGACACCTCTTTTAGCTTTAGGCTGGAGCGTTTTTTTTTAATAGGTTTGCATGGCAATACTAAACGGGATGCCCGATCCGGTTATTAAAAAAAACAAGACTATGCTTTTACTCAGTGGCCCAAATATGGCTGGCAACGAATGGAAATACGTTAAAGATTGTTTAGACACCGGCTGGGTAAGCAGCGTGGGTGCTTATGTGGACCAGTTTGAAAAAATGAGTGCCGAATTTGCAGGTACCAAATATGCAGTGGCCACCAGCAGCGGTACTACTGCATTGCATATCTGTTTGGTGATGATGGGCGTTAATGCCGATGATTATGTGATCACACCAAACATAACTTTTATAGCCACCTGTAATTCGATCAAGTATACCGGAGCCGATCCAATATTGATCGATACGGACCCCGGTAGCTGGCAAATGGACCTTGACCTGTTGGAAAAATTTTTAACTGAAGAAACAGAGCAACGAAACGGTGTTTGTCATTATAAAAAAGACGGGCGGAGAATCCCGGTATTAATGCCGGTACATGTGTTGGGTAACATCTGTGATATGGACAGGCTTATGGCATTAGCCAAACAACATAACCTCATCGTTATAGAAGACAGCACAGAAGCCCTGGGTTCTTATTACAAAGGAAAGCATTCGGGTAGTTTTGGTTTGATGGGTACTTTCAGTTACAACGGGAATAAAATAATTACAACAGGTGGAGGTGGCATGATCGTTACCAATGATGAAGCATTGGCAAAAAAAGCCAAACATTTAACCACGCAGGCGAAGAGCGACCCCTTTGAATACGTACATGATGAGATCGGCTATAACTACAGGCTGGTAAATGTGGCTGCTGCCATGGGTGTAGCACAGATGGAACAATTACCCGGCTTTATAAAACGCAAGCAGGAGATAATGGCGTTCTATAAAAAAGAATTGCATGGCATTGGAGATATTAAATTCCAGGAAGTAAGTACAGCTGTTGACCCCAATTGCTGGTTACCTACCATCATGACGAAAAAACAAAAAGAAGTGCTGAAAATTCTGAATGATAATAAAATGCAGAGCCGCCCTTTCTGGGTGCCAATGAACCAGCTTAGGATGTTCACCAGCAATATTTTTTTTAATAAAAGCGACCGGTCAAATTTTGTTTACCAGCGTTGCTTAAGTATTCCATGCTCAACAAATATTACCAATGAAGATTTGAAAGCGGTTTGCGAAAAGATAAAAGAAGTTTTTTAGCAGTTGGCAGTTAACAGTCAGCAGTTGGCAGTTTGCAGCCTGCTGTCGATTGCCCACTGCCAACCGCCCACTGCCAACTGTTAACTATGTACAAATTCCTTAAAAGGCTTATTGATATCCTCATTGCAACCATTGCATTGATCCTGCTATCTCCTTTACTCGTTCCTTCTATTATCATACTGTTGCTGACCGGTGAGCACGAAGTTTTTTATTTTCAAAAAAGGATCGGGTATAAAAACAAACTTTTCAATATCTGGAAATTTGCGACCATGGCAAAGAACAGTCCGAATATGGGAACCGGGGAAATAACCCTGCGAAACGACCCAAGGGTTACAAAATTTGGGAAGATCCTGCGCATGACCAAGATCAATGAATTACCGCAGATCATCAATGTTTTTAAAGGAGACATGAGTATTGTAGGGCCAAGACCATTGATGGATGTAAGTTTTAAATTATACCCGCAACATGTGCAGGAGGTTATTTACGATTGCAAACCCGGCATGACAGGCATCGGCTCACTCATTTTCAGGGATGAAGAAAAGATCGTTTCTGATGCAGAAGACCCCAAAGCCATGTATGCAACCATCTACCCTTATAAAGGCGCACTGGAATTATGGTATCAAAAGAACGCATCGCTGTATACCGACTTTATGATCATTTTTCTTACAGCCTGGTCCATACTGGTGCCTAAAAACCAGTTGACCCATAGGATATTCAAAGACCTACCCATCCGCCCATTTTAAGCCAATACACTAACTTTGTTAAACATTTCTGGTTTGATTTTAAACAACCTGGGCTTATTGTTGTTTTATGTGTAGAAAAATTTAGTACATGCATTCGTTCACCATTAAGGATCTTGAGAATCTGTCGGGTATAAAAGCGCACACCATACGCATATGGGAGCAGCGCTATTCCTTTTTAAAGCCCAGCCGTACCGGCACAAATATTCGTTTCTACAGCAATGAAGAATTAAAGAAATTACTCAATGTTGCTTTGCTCAATAAATTTGGTTTCAAAATTTCCCATATTGATAAAATGGGTGAAGAGGAGATCAAAGTAAAGATCCTTTCCTTAAACCAAC
>JBDSGK010000282.1:0-39115 GCA_039919015.1 Ferruginibacter sp. | reverse complement strand
AACATTGGGTGTACCGGCAAGATTAATCAACGTATGGTGTGCATTTACCCAGTTTCCACTTCCGCCACCAGCCACACAACTACCGCCCGTTGTTTGAATATTGCCCGACCAGCCATCTCTTACTGTAGCAAGCCCATTTAAATAAGTTATCGGTGAATAATTAAACCATTTGTCATTTAAACAGTTGGGCGGTTCGGAAACACTTCCAACATTTGTCCAGGTAGCCCCGTTGTTTGTTGAGTATTGAAACCCGGCGCCATCAAATCTTCGTTCTGTTTCCCAAAAAACGTTGAACGAGATATAGGGATATTGAAGCGACGTAAAATCAAAACAAGGGCTTTGTAACCAGGATGCTTCTGCATCATTGTATGAACTGCCCGATAGCCCGCCAACTATCCAGCATTTTGCTCCGGTGGCAGCGCCGTTGATCACTGGTTTTGCAGGGATGCCCCATGCCCAGTCTGATAAAGACCCTCCGGGTGTCCAACTGCCGTCTGTTGATTCAAACCCTTCGTTATAAGGAAATGTTGAAATTGGAGTGCCGCATTGTGCATTTGATATTGGCGAAATGCAAAATGCACATACAAATAAAAAAATAATCCTGGTGGTTCTATGTAACAACAATCGCAAATTCATTAATTAAGCCTGCAAAAATACTTCATTATTCCTGCATAACACAGATTACAGGATTGAATCTATTGCTGCTTTAGCAAATAATAAAGAATTGTCTATTCTTCATTGCGTTTTACTATTAAAAACCAGTTATTTTCCAGGGATAAATATCCGTATTCATAGCAAAAATGATACAACTTGCCTTTTTGATTGGTATATGTATGAGTGATATATCTAAACTGAAATCCGGCGCTAAGTAATTTGTCCTGGTTTGTTTTGGCCATTTGCTCCCCGTCACGAAGAAGGTTTTCAAGTATCCTCCGGTTTTTCCCAAGTGCATTGTTTACGTTGCGTATATAATTATTAGATGCGCTTTTGAGTTCATTATTGTAAGCTGCCCGGCAATAATCGTCGCAAAATTTCTTATCACTTCTGCCTTTCAGCGGCTTCTCGCAAAGCCCGCAGCTTTTTATTTCTTTTTGTTTTACCATAGATGCTTAGGTTTTAATAGAGAAGTAACATTATTTTTTCTATACAGTCGTTTACACACGCATATATATGTAAGTAAAAGGATAAGTTCCGGCTTTGTCTTTTTGGCAACCCCATCTTTGCTTTGTCAACCGGAAATGACGTCTGATCCGGTTGGTTGAAATAAATTAAAAACCGTTCTGCCTTAGGCCGGACACAAAACTTAAAATCATGTACGCATTAAAGAACAAAGTTCAACTTATCGGCAACCTGGGTAACGCACCAGAAGTTAAAACCACTCAAAGCGGGAAGAAACTGGCCCGTTTCAGTATTGCCACAAACGAGGTTTACCGTAATGCCAAAGGCGAAAAGGTTAAAGAAACAACCTGGCACAGCCTTGTAGCCTGGGGCAAAATTGCAGACATCGTTGAGAAATATTTGAACAAAGGAAGCGAGGTTGCTATAGAAGGCAAACTCATCAGCCGCAGCTATACCGACAAAGAGGGCACCAAGAAATTCATTACTGAAGTAGAAGTTAATGAATTACTGATGCTGGGTAGTAAGGCCACTGCATAATTCCTATGTTAAGATAGAATGGTTTTTGCAATCGCGTTTTTGTGAAAGCCGTTCTATCTTTTTTTAATTCCCCAAGGCAATGCTATAAAAATCCGGTTAAAATACAAACGGAAAAACACCGGTTTTAATTGAGAAAAAACACCGGTTGTCAATGGCTACCTATCATTTAAATGGTATCAATTTCTTTCTATGAGCTATCTTTATCATCATGCATTCCATTGAACATAACGAAGTCTTTGACCTGGCTTATCGCTTTGTTACAGAAACAAGCGAAAACATTTTCTTAACCGGGAAAGCAGGGACGGGGAAAACCACTTTCTTAAAATACCTGAAAGATAATTCTACAAAAAATATTGTGGTGGCGGCCCCAACCGGTGTTGCCGCAATAAATGCAGGGGGAGTTACGCTACACAGTTTGTTTCAGTTACCATTTCATCCTTTTTTACCCACAAAGAATTATAAGGAAGAATTATTGGCAAAGATCCGGTATAATAAACAGCGGCAACAATTATTGCGCAAAATGGAGTTGCTGGTAATAGACGAGATCAGCATGGTTAGGTGCGACGTGATGGATGCCATTGATACTATTTTAAAAAATGTAAGAAGAAACTATCGCCTGCCTTTTGGTGGCGTTCAATTATTATGCATAGGCGATCTGCATCAATTGCCACCCGTAGCACAAAATCATGAGTGGAATATTCTAAATGAGTATTATCAATCTCCTTTCTTTTTCGACAGCCTGGCAATAAAAGAACAGTCTCCTTTATTAATTGAATTAGATAAAATTTACCGCCAGAAAGAAGAAAGTTTTGTAAGGCTTTTAAACAAAGTTCGCAACAATCAAATGGATGCGGATGATTTTGAAGACCTGCATTTGCGGTATGAGCCAAATTTTCGCCCCAACCGGGATGAGAAATATATTACGCTGACGTCGCACAATAAACAGGCAGACCAGATCAACGAACAGGAGTTATATAAACTTGATGCAGCAAGATTTTCTTACAAGGCGGTAATAGAAGAAGATTTTCCGGAAAATATGTACCCCGTAGAATTTGAACTAAGTTTAAAAGAGGGTGCACAGGTAATGTTCTTAAAAAATGACCTTATCCAAAAAAGGTATTACAATGGTAAGATCGGGGTCATAAAGCTGTTGTCAAAAGATAAAATTCTTGTGGATTGCGACGGAACTGAAATTGAAGTTGGATTGGAAACCTGGGATAATAGCCGATATACCCTCAACCGTGCAGATGGAAAGCTGGAGCAGGAAACACTGGGCACATTTACACAATATCCTTTACGTCTTGCCTGGGCAATCACCATACACAAAAGCCAGGGGTTGACCTTTGAAAAAGTAATGATCGATGCCGGAGCAGCTTTCAGCAGCGGTCAGGTTTATGTCGCATTGAGCCGTTGTACCAGTTTAGCGGGAATTGTTTTGTTAAGTAAGATCGCCCCCGCTGCTATACACAGCAATGAAAATGTGATCAAGGGGCAACAATCGCTTTCTTATAAGGGCTCGTTGGCCGATCGTTTTGACGGGGCCAGGCAATTGTTTACACAACAATTACTGGAAGAGATTTTTTCTTTCAGTGAGATAAGTTTTACCATTGACCAGGTTCTGTTTCAAATAAATCAATATCAGGATAAATTGAATCCGGGTGCTAAAGGCTGGATAGAAAATTTTAAAAGCCATGTCGCTTCGGCTAAAGTGGTGGGTTTAAAATTCATAGGACTGGTTGCCCAATTAATGAAAGATGAAGCCGTTATAGAAAAGAATTTTTTACTGCAGAAAAGAATTTCAGATGCTGCCAATCATTTTTTCCCAGAAATGGAAGCATATATTAAAGAATTAAGATCGCATCCTATAAATACAGAGCACAAAGAAGCCGCAACCCCGCTTAATGAAAAACTAAACGAACTTGCTTTGGCTCTTTATAATAGTAATTTTTATATGCAATATTGTAAACAGCCTTTTTCTGTTACCGGTTTTTTACAACATAAATTAAAATATGTTGTACCCCGTTTTAATATAACCTGTTATGCCAGTGACGTTTCTCCGGTTAATGTTGATCTTTCTAATGCAGAATTGTTTGAAACGCTCAAGCGCTGGCGCAATATGATCTGTTCTGAAAAGGGCCAGCCAATTTATATGGTAGCCAACCAGGCTTCGCTACAGGAAATTTGCACTTACCTGCCATTAACAAAAAAAGACCTGATGATGATCAGTGGTTTTGGGAAAGCAAAGGCAGAAAAATATGGTGATGAAATATTAGAGGCTGTTGAAAGTTATTGCGAAAGGCATGGCCTGGAAACAAATATGTCTGTTAAAAAAAATAATCCAAAAAAAGAAAGGAAGCTAAAACCAAATGAATCAAAAGCGGATACAAAAACAGTTTCTTTTGAGTTGTATAAAGAGGGTAAAGATATCCCTGCCATTGCCAAAGAAAGAAACTTTACAACCGGCACTATTGAAGGGCACCTGGCATACTTTGTAGGTAATGGTGAAATTGACATTAATGACCTGGTAAATAAAGAAAAACAAAAATTGATTAGTGATGCAGTTAACTTATATGGTACGCTTAGTCATAAAACGCTGATAGATAATTTGCCAAAAAATATAAGTTATGGAGAACTGAGGATGGTTTTGTCAACAATCAAAACTTCTGAAACTGTTGATGGTGGGTAGTTTTGAGCCTACGTTCTCTTTTTTAGAAATAGGGCTATCTTCCAAAATCGTCCTGCACCCTTACAATATCCTCCTCATCACTTGGGTTTTCCGGGTCTGTATGCCGCCATATTTCTGCAACAATTCCCCAGCTTTCCAAACCGATCAGCCTGTGTCGTTCGCCCTGTTTAAGTTGAATAATGTCCCCGGTTTTTAAATATTGGGTTTCTTTTTCTTCATCGGTATCGCTGGTTATAACCCCCGCTGTTCCACCAATCAGTTTCCAGATCTCTGCACGGCGGTAATGATACTGCCAGCTCAATCTTTTTTCCGGTCCTACAACCAGGATCTTAGGGCTAAGTTTACCTGATATATTTAATTCTTCCTGGGTTAGGTGAGGAAAATAAAGTTTAATGAATTTTTCGGATTCGAATTCTTCAATAACAAAAAAACCACCCCAGGGCCGGGTATTATCCTGACTGTTAATTTTTATGTTTTGAAGGTGAAGGTATTCTGCAATATGCTCAAAAATTAATTCTTTGGGAGTATTGCTTTTAAAATTCAAGCTCATAATTATTATTTTATCTACCCATAAAAACCATTAGTATTTGCACGTCGCTGGGATTAACCCCCGAAATTCGCGATGCCTGTCCCAATGTTCGCGGTTTTATTTTATTAAATTTCTGGCGGGCTTCATTGCTTAAAGAAACCAGTTTTTCGTAATTAAAATTATCCGGAATTATTAGATCTTCCAGCTGGCTCATTTTAGAAACCAACTCTTTTTCTTTTTCAATATAGGTATCGTACTTGATCTGTATTTCTGCCTGTTCCAGGGTTTCATTATCAAATCCTGCAAGCGAATCTTTTACTTTTACAATACTATGCATCATCTCCTTCAAACCAATCATTGGCCTTAACAATACCTGTGCTGCTTTTTGTTTGTTTAATAACGCTGATGATTGTACGCTTTCTAAAAATCCGCCCGTTTCTTCAGGATCAAGTGTAAGGGAAGCCAATATTCCTTTTACCTTTTCAACATTTTCTCTTTTATTCCTCACTTTATCCATTCTTTCCTGCGATGCAAGTCCAAAACGATAGCTTTTTTCAGTTAATCTCAGGTCCGCATTATCCTGCCTCAACAAAGTCCTGAATTCGGCCCTGCTGGTAAACATTCGATACGGCTCATCAGTTCCTTTATTGATCAAATCATCAATTAGTACGCCAATATATGCTTCACTTCTTTTCAAAATTACCGGTTCAAGTTCTCTGGTTTTCTGATGAGCATTAATGCCTGCCATTAAACCCTGGCAAGCAGCCTCTTCATAACCTGTTGTTCCATTGATCTGGCCAGCAAAAAAAAGGTTTTGTATTAATTTTGTTTCAAGACTGAATTTTAATTGGGTTGGAGGGAAGAAATCATACTCTATAGCATAGCCGGGTCTGAACATCTTACATTTTTCAAACCCAGGCACCATTCTAAGTGATTGATATTGAACATTTTCTGGCAAAGAGGTTGAAAACCCATTAACATATATTTCAATTGTGTTATTTCCCTCTGGTTCAACAAATAGCTGATGCCGGTCTCTTTGTGCAAATCTGCTGATCTTATCTTCTATGCTCGGGCAATATCTTGGTCCTGTTCCCTGTATCCTTCCCTGATACATAGGGCTTTGTTCAAAGCCGGTTTTTAAAAGTTCGTGAACCTTATCATTTGTATAAGTGATCCAGCAGCTTTTTTGCTGTTCTGGTTTTATCTTATCAATGTCCAGATAGCTAAATCCCACAATTCCATCGTCACCCTTTTGTTCTTCCATTTTGGAATAATCAAGGCTTCTCCCATCAATTCTTGGCGGGGTTCCAGTTTTCAGCCTATCTGTTTCAAATCCTAAAGACACTAACTGTTCGGTGATTCCGGTTGAGGATTTTTCAGCCATTCTTCCCCCTCCAAAATTTTTTTCTCCTATATGTATTACTCCATTTAAAAAGGTCCCATTAGTTAAAACCACGGCTTTTGCCTTTATTTCATGCCCAAGACCAGTACTTACGCCTATAACCATTCCGTCTTTTACTAAAATTCCCTTTACGGTATCCTGGTAAAAATCCACATTGGGTGTTTGTTCAAGCATTTCCCTCCAGGTGGCGGCAAATAACATCCTGTCGCTCTGTACCCTCGGACTCCACATAGCAGGACCTTTTGACCTGTTTAGCATCCTAAACTGGATCATGCTTTTATCCGTGACTATTCCGCTATATCCTCCCATAGCGTCTATTTCTCTTACAATTTGCCCTTTTGCAATTCCGCCCATAGCGGGATTACAACTCATTTGAGCAATAGTTTGCAAATTCATGGTTATTAGCAAAACCTTGCTGCCCAAATTGGCGGCGGCGGCGGCGGCTTCGCACCCGGCATGGCCTGCGCCAACTACTATTATATCGTAATTCTGAAACATTAGCTTGCAAAGGTAGTTTAATCAGCTGCCAAATTTTCTAACTATTTCCTTTTCTGCAAGGACGGTGCTGATAGAAGCTCCCTGGTTTAGACGATGAAAATCGGCCTGGTCAAAAGAGGCAATTTGCTCAAAGTAGAATTGATTATTAATAATGAAGGCTTCCAGTTCTTTATTACTTTCTATACTATTTCCTTCAATAGTTTTTATTTTTTGAAGCATTCTTAAGCAAAATGGATATTTTGTTCGATCGTAAAGGTCTTCAAAGTAAGCCCTTACCCCTATCACATCTATTCTATTTCCACTTGTTTTATCATGCTCAATCTTTTCTACACGTATATTTATAAAATTCCAGCACAAAAGCAGGTCCTCTTCATTCGTAAAATCAAAATAAGCAACTGGTACAATATGATCAAACTGCCATTTTTCTGCAAAATTATCCCATGAGAGGCCATCTTTAAACTGAATAGCAATCCATTCTCTAAAAAATTCGATATCAAGACCAAAATACCTGGCATACGCTCCGCTTAGGGCTTTTTGTATCACATAACGACGTAAAGCTATTTGCCACTTGCGTTTTTCTCTTTTTTTAACTAGTGATTCTGGTGTTCCTATTAGATGAAGATTTGGCATTTCGTATTTTTAAAAGCAAATATAGTGTTTCACGGAGAACAGTTCCATGAAGGAACTGTTCTCCGTGAAACACTATTTATTTGAAATACTGCTTCAAATACCTGTTTTCTGCTAATCTCATTCGGGATTGATCTGTTTTGTTTTTGTCTTTATAACCACACAAATGCAAAGCTCCGTGAAAAATAACCCGGTGTAGCTCGTCTGTAAATGATATTCCCATTCCCTTTGCATTCTCATTTATTCGATCAATGCTTATATAGATCTCCCCTTCTATCTCGGTTTTAATTTCACTAAGGTCGAACGTAATTACATCGGTATAAAAATCATGTTTTAAAAACCCTTTATTAATTTCCAATAGATACTTGTCAGAACAGAATATGTACGCCAGGGTTTTAAACCCCTTTTTTTCACTAATGAATAGATTCTCTATATATACTTTCAGTTTTTTCCTGTCCTTTAAGATCGGATTGCGGTCGTGAAAATAAAAATGAATTTTTTGCATACTGTTATTTCTAATATCGAAATTAGATAACAATATTCATTTGATACATTTGTATCCTCTTAAACATATTGAAGTGTTGAAATGAAGAAAAGATTATCACAAATAGCCGTAGGAAAAACAGCAATAATAACAGAATTTGAAAATGATGATATTTTTTTAAAATTGATGGAAATGGGTTGTATTCCCGGGGAAAAAATAAAAGTTGATCAAAAAGCCCCATTAGGAGATCCAATCTCAATTACTGTTGCTGGCTACCGTTTAAGTTTAAGGCTTGATGAAGCCGAAATGATATGGGTTGAAGAAACAGTTGCGTAGCAACTCAAACTGATCTTATAAAATATTCATTAATTCGGCGATGAAAATTGGACTTTATTTTGGCTCTTTTAATCCTGTTCATGTGGGGCACCTGATTATTGCCAACCATGTGGTTAATGAAACAGACTTGAAACAGGTCTGGTTTGTAGTGTCTCCCCAGAACCCTTTTAAACAATCTTCTTCTTTACTTAATGAATATCACCGCCTCCACTTACTAAAATCTGCCATTGAAGGAGAGAATAATTTAAGGGTTAGCAGCGTTGAATTTAATTTACCGAAGCCCTCATACACAGTAGACAGCCTGGCTTATCTAAAAGAAAAGCATCCCGAACATGAATTTTCTATCCTGATGGGAAGTGATGGATTTCAAAATCTGAATAAATGGAAGAATTATGAGGTTATTGTAAATAATCATAAAATATATATTTATAAGAGGCCGGGGTTTGAAATAACAGACACCCATAAAGCCACTGTACAAATACTAGAAGCGCCACTTCTTGAGATTTCGTCTACGCATATTCGTGATTTGATTAAGGAGAAAAAATCCATTCGGTTTTTGGTGCCCGATATTGTTAAGGAAGAAATCGAAATTGGAGGGTATTACCGAAACTGATCAAAAGATAAGCCCGAATAAAAGACAAAATAAAACGATCAATGGCGGGGGAATTTTAGAGTACTGTAAAATTAAAAAAGTTCCCAGGATAACACCTATGTTAAGATAACTGACTGTGCTGAAAGACATGATAGAAACATCCTTTAGTAAATACATTGTTGCGGCTATCATGATACCTACTACAGAGGCGTTTATTCCTTCCAGTGAGCGAAAGACGACGACAAATTTTTTTAAATTCTGCCAGACCGGGAAAAAGAATAGCACAAGCAATGCGCTGGGCAGGAATATGGCTATTGAACCAATTATACATCCCAGTAGTTGTCCCCCGGCACCCTCGTTTTTTAAAGCAATTCCCCCCATAAAGGATGCAATTGAAAACACAGGGCCCGGTATTGCTCTTACCATTCCTGCGCCGGTCAACAATTCTTCTCTTTCTACTTTTATTATATCCGGATTTTTCTTAGCAATCCTTTCTGACGTTGGTCTTACTACATACTGATCAAGCATCAGGGGAATTAATACATCGCCGCCGCCAAAAACAAAAGAGCCGAAGCGATAAAAGTTCTCAAAGAGATTGTATGGTTTTTTGTTTTCCCAATTTTGCTTTCTTGCTGTTTCACTTAATAATCCTGCGGCAGCAAAAATTAATACAAAGAGCCATATATTGGTCCAGCGTATTTGTTTAGGTTTTACGACTTCCTTTTCAGGTATTCGCCTGTCGCTGAAATTTGTAACAATGCCACCACAAATAATCAGCACAGGAATGATCCAGGGAGTTTTAAAAAGAAAAAAAGTGGCAAAAAGTGCAACCAGCATGATGATCTGGGTAATGGTATTTTTTATACTTATTTGGTAGGCTTTAAATGCCGCATACGCTAAAAAGCCAATCGCCATTGGTTGAATAAACTGAAATAGGGATGTCTTCATAGCATTATTATCTGTATCGCTAACTATAAATGACAATCCTCCCATTAAAGCACAGGCAGGAAAGATCCAAATGAGTAATGTGAGAATAGCAAGTTTTATTCCACCCCGTTTATATCCTATAAGGGTGAGTGTTTGTGTGGAAGAAGCCCCAGGCAAAAGCTGACAAAAAGATATATACTCCATCAACTCTTCTTTTGTAAGATCCTTACGCCGGTCAACAAAAGTTTTTAAAACCATACCCACGTGTCCTTGCGGACCGCCAAATGCAGAGATGCTGTGTAAAAACACCGCTTTTAAAAAAGGAATATGCCTAAGCAGTTTTTTCAATAATAGTATTAGCAGTTAAGAAACCATCCAATATAAAATCCTGTTCAGTAAGTTTAAGCTTTTAATCCAATCTCTCTAAGCCTTTCATCAAGATATTCTCCTGCGCTGCTGTCTTCATATAATTTAGGATGCTGATCGTCAATACAATTATCCAGGCAACGCAAACTCATGGATGTTTTAGGGTGTAGAAAAAAGGGAATAGAAAAGCGTGAAGTATGCCAAAACTGTCTTGCAGGATTAACAACACGATGCGTTGTGCTGCACAATTTATTATTAGTCAGACGCTGTAACATATCGCCAACGTTTACAACGATCTGCTCAGGTAAAGAAGTAACAGGCACCCATTCATCCTGCTTTGATAAGATCTCCAGGCCGTCGGCAGAGGCCCCAACCAATAAAGTGATCAGGTTGATATCTTCGTGTTGCTCTGCACGTATGGCGCTTACCGGCGCTGTTGTTATAGGGGGGTAATGAATGGATCTTAAAATGGAGTTACCGTTAAAAACAAACTTATCAAAATAATTTTCATCAAGTCCCAGGTACAAAGCTATTGCCTGTAATAATGCGGTTCCTGATTTTTCAAATGCCCTATAGGCTTCCGCAATCGTTCTGTCGAAATGTTCAATTTCTTTTACTGAAACATTTTCAGGATATATCTCTTCACTAAAATTTTCCCTGGCGATCTGTCCATACTGAAAAAACTCTTTAAGATCCGGTGCCTCGCTACCTTTGGCATGCTCTTTACCAAAGCTGGTATACCCCCTTTGCCCGGCCAATCCTTTAATTTCATAATTTTTCTTTTGCTCAAGCGGCAGTGAAAAAAAATGCTGCACATATTTATACAGATCAGCGATCAGGTTGTCTGAAATACCATGATTCTTAACGGCAACAAAACCTATTTCTTCATATGCTTTGCCTAAACTTTGTACAAAAGCGGTTTTCTTTCCGGCATCACCGGATAAAAAATCATTCAGATCAACAGATGGAATAGACATAATATTTACCTTTATTTTTTCTAGTGCGGTTTTAATCTATTGATCATAGGTGTACAAAACTGTATTGTACATAATTTGCCTGGCAAATTCTTCGATAATAAAATTCTTATACTCATTCCTCGCCTGCAGGAACCCCATGTCGGAAGTTTTAACCCATTGGTTATTTCTATACCTGAATTTTTGCAGTGAATAACTTATACTATCAACAGCATATTCTCCCAAAAACTCAATTTTTATTTTTTTAGTTTCGGGTTTTATTTCTTTTCCCAACCCTTGTGAATTATTAAAATAATGCATATCCGGATAATCCTCTGTAACATAATTTAAAGACATTATCTCCAGTTTATTATTTTTATAGAAAGCTACTTTACCAAATAATTTATCCGAAACAACCTGTTTCAGGCTATCCTTACTGAAATTTACCAATTCCACATAATACGTATTATCAATATTTTTTTTGTCAACTTCAGAGCAACCATTTGTAAGCGGTAAAATAAAGCTGATGATCAATAAACCTGGGAAATATTTATATAATTTTTTAAAGTCCATACTGTGCACTTATTTTTAGCATTTCATCAATAGGTTTTTTTGCAGCTAACCTCAGATCTTCATCCATTAAAATTTCAGGTAGTTCATATTTAAGACACAAATATAATTTTTCCAGTGTGTTTAATTTCATATGTGGGCAATCGTTACATGCACAACTGTTATTGGGTGGTGCCGGGATAAATGTTTTATCCGGGCTTGATTTCTGCATCTGGTGTAAAATTCCTGTTTCGGTTGCAACTATAAATTCTTTAGCACTATCCTTTTTTGTAAAATTCAATAAACCGGTCGTGCTACCAATAAAATCTGCAATTTGTAAAACAGGGTCTTCACATTCAGGATGGGCAATAACTTTCGCCTGCGGATGCCGTATTTTTAATTTGGTTATTTTCTCCATGCTAAAAATTTCATGAACCATACAAGCCCCGTTCCATAGAACCATGTTTCTACCTGTGTGTTTGTTGATATAAGCCCCAAGGTTCTTATCAGGAGCAAAAATGATAGGTTGATCAGCCGGTAAACTTTCAACGATTTTTTGAGCATTAGAGGACGTGCAGATAATATCACTTAAAGCTTTAATACCTGCAGAACAATTTATGTAAGTAATTACTTTATGCCCGGGATGTTTATCCTTAAATAATTTAAACAGCGGTGGTGGTGCCGAATCACTTAAAGAACAACCGGCTTTGAGGTCAGGTAATAAAACTTTTTTTGATGGATTCAGGATCTTCGCCGTTTCGGCCATGAAATGTACGCCTGCAAAAACAATGATATCTGCTTTTGTTTTCTCTGCCTGCTGGGCCAGACCTAAACTATCCCCGATATAATCTGCTACATCCTGTATATCAGGTTCCTGGTAATAATGCGCCAGGATGATTGCATTCTTTTCTTTTTTAAGTTTTTCAATTTCTGCAAACAGATCAATAGTTGGATCTATATCAATATCCAAAAAACCGTTTACATGTATTGCTTCAACAGCTGTGTTAATATCTACCATAATATGTATTAATACTACTTATTTATATAATCATCTACTACTACTAGGGCTGTTAATTTGTGGGAAAGAAAATAACAGGTACTGTTGCAAAATTAAAACCTTTAGTTTATTAACACTCATCCACAGTAAATTAACATGTTAATATTTAAAGATTGTAGACATAAATACAACCCTGGTAACAAAACACCACTTAACCATATTTACTTTTTAACAGCAGTTAATAAGTAAGGGCGTGAAAAGAATAAATACATATGGTTAATTAAACCCTGTTGATAATCTTTGTATAAACCCATGTTTAATAACAGCTTTATATTCCAAATCGATCAAGTATTAAAGCTTTGATCATTTTACCCCTAGTTTTCAATTGAAAAAAGCAGGGTTACCAACAGAAATTCAACCTTATCAACAAAAGGCTGTTAAAAACTCCAGATCAGGTTATAAAACACAGTAAAAAGGAGAATACGGGCTTATTAGTAAAGTATATAAATCTTCTACAACCTGCATTATAATGCATTTACAGGCCTTAAAAACAGATTTTATATACAATTTTCCCCTATTTTTGCCCTCCAAAATTTAATTTAAGACAGATATGCAAATTATTCAGACAATACGTGATAAAGGAGCCCCAATAACAATTACCCTAATTGCACTTGCTTTGATCGCCTTTATTTTAATGGATGCAAAACAGGATGGTAATGGCCCATCTCCCAGTGATAGTATTGGTAAAGTGAACGGTAATGCCATTGACCAGGCTGAATTTAGTAAGAAAGTGAGGCTTTTGGAAAACCAGGAAGAGCAGCAGTCCGGTCAGAAACCAACCAATAGTCGTTCGGCTGAGATACGCGAACAGGTTTGGAACCAAATAGTAGCAGAAAGAGTATTTTATGCTGAGGCAGAAAAACTGGGCATTGAGTTTACATCTAAGGAGCTGGACAATATATTAAAGAGTGATGATCAATCAAACCCATTAATGCAGGACAGGTCAATGATTGATCCTGCAACCGGTAAATTAGACAGGAGCAAATTGGCCCAGGCATTGGTGAGTATTAAAAAAATGAAAGGCGAACAGTGGGATGCGATCAATGCACAAATAATTGAGCCCCAAAAATTAACCAGCGTGTCTACCAAATATTTTGCTTTATTAAATGCAAGTGCATACTATCCAACCTGGATGGAAGAAAAAGACGCAAAGGAAAGCAAAGGATTTGCTACCATTTCTTATGTACAGATACCTTATCAAACCATTGGCGACAGCACGATCAAAGTAACTGATGCCGAAATTGAAACGTTTGTAAAAAAACATAAAGACGAGTTTAAGCAGGAAGCAGGACGTATGATCTCTTATGTTGCTTTTAGCCAGTTGCCAAGTGCAGCTGATAGTGCCAGGACCAAAGCCGCAGTAGAAGGTTTAAAAAATGAATTTGCAAATGAAACCAATGTAAAAACATTTTTAGCCAGAAATGGATCTGCAATAGATTTTGATACAAACTATCGTGCAAAATCAAAAATCCAGAGTGTAGCTATTGATTCTATTGTAAGGCTATCAGCCGGATCTGTTTATGGCCCATATATAGATAATAAAAATTACGTGATGGCAAAAATACTGGGCAGCAAAATATTGCCTGACAGTGCTCATGCAAAACACATATTGATCGCAACCATAAACCCTCAAACAGGTGAGCCTATATTGGAAGACAGTATTGCCCGAAAGCGTGCCGACAGTGTTTATAATGCAATAAACGGGGGAGCAAATTTTTCACTTTTGGCCTTACAATATTCTTCAGATGGTAGTAAAGATAAGGGCGGCGACCTGGGAACATTTGGCTATGGTGACATGGTTCCGGAGTTTAATGCTTATAGTTTTGACAAGCCTATCGGGTCAAGAGGTGTAGTTAAAACCAGTTATGGATATCATATTATTGAAGTAATAAGCCGGAAAGGAGAAAGCCCTAAATATAAAATAGGATTTTTGGCTAAAGAAATTATTTCCAGTGAAGAAACGGTTAATAAAGCCAGCAATGACGCCATTAAACTTGCTGCTATAAAAGATCTTAAAAAATTCGATGAATATTTAAAAACCCATGGATTGGTAAAAGTGACTGCGCCCACTTTGGTAAAAGAGAACGATGCACAGATTGGCCAACAGATGCAGGACGCCAGGGCTTTGGTGCGCTGGATATACGAAGCAAAAAAAGCTGATGTTAGTGACCCGATGCCTGTTGGAAACCAGTTTGTTGTAGCTATTGTAGATAAAGTTTACGAAGAAGGAACACAGGATGTAGAAACAGCCAGGCCAATGGCAGAACGGACAATTAAGGAAGAAAAGAAAGCCGAAATGATAATTAAGGCGCTGGGTACCAACCCAACTCTGGAAAGCGCATCTGCAAAATATGCAAAGGAAATTTTAACTGCCGGGGCTGATTCATCAATAACATTCAAATCACAGATCATTAATACAGTAGGTAACGAACCAAAATTAATTGGAGCCATATTTAATAAGGCAAACCTGAACAAAGTATCAGCTCCTATAGCAGGTAAAACTGCAGTATATGTTTTTAAAGTTAACAATATTGCAGAAAAAGCAGTTGATCCAAACGAAGATAAAATTCAAATGAGGCTGCAACAAACAACAGCCTTGCGTAACCAGGCTGTAGCAAACTGGTTTGAGGGCCTCAGAAAAAAAGCAACCATTAAAGACAACAGGAGCAAATTCTTTTAACGGAACTGTTAAATAGACCATTGAAGCAGCCATCACAACAAAAGTGATGGCTGTTTTGTTATCTTTGCGGTATGGATGAAGTAATTGTAAATAAAGTTTCAGAGAGTGGTCTTATCACCTTAGACCTGGAGGAGTTTTATCCAAAAGAAGAAACCGCGGTCTTTGATATGAAGGAACATTTATTTATGGGCCTGATATTGAAAGAGAAAGATTTTCGGGAGGCCATGAAATCACTCGACACATCAGCTTACCAAGGGAAGAATGTAGCCCTTACATGCTCAGCGGATGCGATTATACCCATCTGGGCCTATATGCTGGCAGCAAGTTACCTGGAACCGATTGCCAATGAAATTGTTTTTGGTGACAGTGATTTTTTACACAGAACGATTTTCTTAAAGAACCTAACAAAAATAAATGTAGCCGATTATGAAGATAAAAGAGTGGTGATAAAAGGTTGCGGCGAATTACCCATTTCTGAAACGGCTTATGTTGCCGTTACGGCTTTACTCAGGCCGGTGGTAAAAAGTATTATGTACGGTGAGCCCTGCAGTACGGTACCTATCTTTAAAAAACCAAGGGCCCTGTAATTTTAAAACCAGCCTCTTTTCTTAAATATATATAACATAATAATGGGCACAAAAACCATTATGCTTACTATAAGATAAAATCCTGTGGTATTATGTGAGAAAGGGATCACGTCAAAATTCATCCCAAATATTCCGCCAATTACCGTAGCTGGAGCCAATAAGCAGGTTACCACAGCCATCACCTTCATTACTTCATTCATTTTTAAGTTCACATTGCTCAGGTACAGGTCCTGCAGGTTCATCATCATATCACGATAGTTTTCAGAAAGGTCGTTTGCCTGTATGATATGGTCATACACATCCTTGAAATATTTTTCAGTCCGCTCTTCAATAAGGTCACTTTCGCTTCTTAAAACACCGTTTACCAATTCCCTAACCGGCCCAATGCTTCTTTTTAAAATGATCATCTCTTTCCTTAGCAGGTTTATCCTGGCAAGTGTTCGGGTGTTTGCATTCCTGATGATATCTTCTTCCAGCCCTTCTATTTTTTCTCCCAGTTTTTCCATCACCAGGTAATAATTATCAACGATCATATCTATCAATGAATAAAAAAGAAAATCTGCACCATTCTGCCTTACTTTGCTGTTGCCTATCTTTAGCCGCTCCCTTAACGGGTTAAAAACATCTCTTGACGCATCTTCCTGGTAACTGATAACAAAATTTTTACCTAATACAATACTGATCTGTTCTGTTTCTACGCTTGAATCCCGTTCATTAAAATACAACATATTCAACACACAATATATCAGCCCGTTTATATCATCCATTTTAGGGCGCTGGCCCATACTGAGAATATCTTCTGTTATTAAATAATGAATCCCATAATGATTGCTCAGTTCTTCTACATCATCTTTCCTCAAACCATCTAAATTTATCCAGGTTGTGGTTGGCGAATTAAGAAACGGAAAAGATTCAGAAACAGATTTTAATTCCTTTACAAGAAAGGTTGAGTTATCATAATCATGCACAAAAATCTTTATCTCTTCAAGCTCTTTCCTGGGTGCAGCAACAGTTGGGTTTACCTGCAGTACTTTTTTAGTACGCAATAATTCCAACGGGTTTAATAAATAAGAAAAATAATCCTTGACAGCCATATTAAATTATTTAGGGACCAAACGGTGTTTTTAATAAAACTATTTGAAAATAAGATTTTTATTTAAGAAATAGACTCAAATAAAAACCCGTTACGCCATTGGCGTAACGGGTTGATTATATAAACGAGTTATTATTTTGCGGCAGGCGCTTGTGGAAGATCTGAATTCCAGATATCCCTGTGCATTTTCCATTTGCCGTTCTCTTCCTTCCAAACTACAATAAACTTTCCTTTATCAACCGAAACATTCTCTGCCATGAACACCTCGTATTTCCCGGTTTCCACAACAGCTTCTTTGCCTCCCATTACCTCTTCAGTGGTGATCGCTAATTTTCTCATACCCATTTGATAGCCGCCATTAAAAAAAGCTGTGATAGCTGCAGTTCCGCACATCCTGGGCATGCCGGTCACACTAAGACATGCATCGCTGGTATAAAGCCCCGCAAACGTAGTAGAATCCCCGGTTGCAAAAGTTTCACCAAATATTTTATTACTGGCTATTATGGCCGACCTGGCGCTATCTAAGTTAAAACCGGCTGATTCCGCTGTAGCAGATTCGGTCTTGGTGGTTTCACTATTACATGAACTGATAAAGGCTGTTAATACAACAATGCCCAGGAGCTTTACAAAAGAATGTTTCATATTTTAATTAGTTTTAGAAACTGAATATACAATCTTTAATACATACCCTACGATACGGCTGTTGGGTATTTTTATCCCTGTCTTCTGCTGTTAAAATTCCTGCTCTTGCCTTTATCATAAGAACCAAAACCCCTGGAACGTTTCGGACCGGGTTTTTGTAGAGGGGCGGCAGGAGATGAAAAATTAGCATTACTCAAAGGATAAGGATGATCATTAACCAACGGAATATTGATGGAGATCAGTTTTTGAATATCTTTTAATTCGCCTCTTTCTTCTGCATCGCAAAAGGAAATGGCGATCCCGGTATTACCTGCTCTTCCGGTACGGCCAATACGGTGTACATAAGTTTCAGGCACATTGGGCAACTCAAAATTAATAACGTGGGTCAGGTCATCGATATCAATTCCCCGGGCCGCAATATCTGTTGCAACCAAAACACGCAAGTGCCCGCTTTTAAAATTGCTCAATGCATTTTGACGTGCATTTTGAGATTTATTACCATGAATGGCCGCTGCCGTTATTTCATTTCGGTGTAAAAATTTTACAACCTTATCGGCACCGTGCTTGGTCCTGGTAAACACCAACGCAGTAACAATTGCTTTATCTTTCAATAGATACAGGAGCAGGTTGGGCTTGTTTGGTTTATCAACATGATATAAACTTTGTTCTATCGCATCAACTGTTGATGATGCCGGCGTAACCTCTACCTTTGCAGGATTGGTTAATAAAACATTGGCCAGCTTTTGGATCTCGGGGGGCATGGTTGCAGAAAAGAACAAGGTTTGCCTTTTTGCCGGCAATTTGGTGATGATCCTTTTTACATCGTGTATAAAACCCATGTCAAGCATACGGTCTGCCTCATCAAGTACAAATATCTTAAGAAATTTCAGGTCAATAAAACCCTGGCCTATCAGGTCCAGTAAACGGCCGGGTGTTGCCACCAATATATCTACACCACGCCTTAAAATATTGGTTTGGTGCAATTGTGAAACACCGCCAAATATTACGGTATGGCTTAGGCCGGTATGTTTGCCATAGGCGGCAAAGCTTTCGTCTATTTGTATGGCCAGCTCACGTGTAGGTGTCAATATCAACACTTTTATTTTATGCGGGCCACGTTCTTCGGTCTTGTTTTTATAGAGTAACTGTAAAATAGGAATGGCAAATGCTGCCGTTTTTCCGGTGCCGGTTTGTGCACAACCAAGCAGGTCACGTTCTTCCAGGATCAAAGGAATGCTTTGTGCCTGTATGGGTGTTGGGGTAGTGTATCCTTCTGTGCTCAATGCTTTCAGGATAGGATCAATTAGATCTAATTTTTTAAATGGCATTAAATGGTTTATTTATGTTTTGTGGGCTGGCAAAGACGTTGCATTTTCTGAATCAGCAGGAAAATTATTTGTACCACGTAGCCTGCAACAGGCCGTCTTGTGAAAGGAAGTGGAACGCAAAAGTACAGTTTTGTTTTTTAATGGCCGATAAAACATCATAAGAACGGCTAAACAGCAGGGTATTATACAAATTCTGTTCGTAAATTCGTGTATAACTCAAACTTATGCCAACCCTTACCATTACTACCATACAAAGCAATTTGATCTGGGAAGAAAGAACGGCTAACCTGCGTTTGCTGGAGCAAAAGATCGCCGGCATTGAAGAAAAAACAGAAATTGTTGTTTTACCCGAAATGTTCAATACCGGATTTAGTATGAGGCCCGAAGTTCTTGCCGAAACCATGGATGGCGAAACGGTTGAGTGGATGAAAAGGGTAAGCCGCGAAAATGGGATCATACTCACAGGAAGTATCATGATCGCAGACGAAGGAAATTATTATAACCGCCTTGTATGGATGTTACCTAACGGGCAATATGGTTATTATGATAAACGCCATTTGTTTGGTTATGCAGAAGAAGATAAACATTACAGCCCTGGAAATAAAAGGTTGATCGCATCTGTAAAAGGATGGAAAATAAATTTATTGGTTTGTTATGATCTGAGGTTCCCGGTTTGGGCAAGGCAGGCACCCCTCTCCTCCAGGAGTGTTGGGGGTGAGGCTGAATATGATGTACTGATTTATGTTGCCAACTGGCCCGAGCGCCGCAGCCATGCCTGGAAAACATTATTGTGTGCAAGGGCCATCGAAAACCAATGTTATGTTGTTGGTGTGAACAGGGTAGGCAGTGATGCCAATAATATTTATTACAGCGGCAACAGTTTGGTTATTGATCCATTGGGACAGGTACTTTATCACATGGCCGATGAAGAAGATGTAAATACAATAACACTGCAGAAAGAAATGCTTGATGATGTAAGAACCAAATTTCCTTTTTGGAAAGATGCAGATTCGTTCAACATTGAATGATCCGGTTTTCTCTATCCCCTCTTTTTCTACAGAGCCTGTCGAAGTATCAGCTCTTAGCCAATTACTTTGTATTCCTGATCATATCCATAACTACCTTCATTTTATAATCAACCCCTTTCATCAGCGCATCATAATTGGTACCGATATAAATATCCGGTTGAATACCGCTGCCATTTTTTGGTACATGATTATATTGTACCAGCCTGAATAAAGGAAGCCTTACTTTTAAATGTGTATTGGGTAAAATAATATCTGGTATTAATATCCCGTTGTTGCCATGCCACCCACCGCCGGTTTCTTCACCAACAAAAACAATATCAGGCTGCCCTTTTATCGCATTACTGAATAAGGCTGCGGCTGAAAATGTATTTCCATTTATAAGTACATACAAATTGCCGGCATAATGATTATTTTTTTTTGGCTTGTATAGCTTTCTTTCCCAATGCCCAAAATGGTAAAGCCCGTCTTTATTTTTTTTTGTGAGTAAGAAAAGACCCAGGTTATTGATAAAACTTTGCTTTATATATTTTGAATAAGGCCGCAAAGATCTTGACACAGCAAATGAGGTGTCGGCTACTTTAAAATTTGCACGGCTCACATATTTTGTCAGGAGGGTTGAAAGCCTGATCCTTCCGCCGCCATTATTCCTGATATCAAGTACCACATTACTGATCCCTGCCTTTTTAATGTACCTGAATGTTTGCCGGTAAAATTTACGCAGGCTGCCAGCGGAAAAAGTATTGAGGGTTATTATCGCTGTGTTATTGGCCGTGTCAACAGCAAGAGATCTTAGATCGAGCAATTTTTTCTTCCGTGTTTCCCTTTTACGGGGCGCCACCCTTACAACAAGACTATCTCTTTTTCTGCTGCTGTCTGCGGATTGATCGAAGACCGGGATATTAATGCGGCGTTCAATGCCGGTACTGTCTAAATAGGTTACTGCATAAGTTTTATTTATACCAAAAATATTACGGTGATAATATGGAAAATTGCTGCTGAGCCTGATATAGTTTACATTATTGGCATAACCATCTTCGGTCATATAATTGAACATGATCTCTTTAAGCTCAGCATTTTTCATGCCGTTTATGGATGTGATAAGCGTACCTCTTTTTAAAACAGAATCTTTCCTGTTCAGGTTATTGGTAACGATCATGGTATCATTCCAGCATTTCATAAAAAGCGGGAAGGAAGCCTGCCTTCTGCCCTCAACCCAGTTGTTGTAGGCTTTGCTCCTGCTAAAGCTGGTATGCCCGCAATGAATTTTGTCAGTAAGCGGAGCAATGATCTTCCAGCCAAACTGTTGCTCGGTCATACTGTCCGTAATGGCGCTGTAGTATTTATCAAAATACATGTCCATGCTGTCTTTGGGTGTATACCAGTAAAGCGATGGATGTTTTGTTTCAAGTATATTTCTAAGTAAAGAATAATCCTGTTGTAGTTGTTGGGTAGAATATTTTTTTTGAGGATTATAATTTTTGGTTGCGGCGCAGGAATACAAAAACAGCCCCAAAGAAAAGACCAGGATATTTTTGATAGTTTTCATTTTTTATTGTTGAGAAAGATCGTGCCATCTCAACACAGCAAAATTTTCAAATCAGTTTATTTCAAATGGTTCCAGCCCTGTGCTACCAGTTCGTGTTTATTTCCGCCACGGGTAATAAATATTTTCCCTTCGGAGGCCTCGGTAATATAACCAATGATACTAAGTCCGTTATTGGCAGCTATCTTATCATGGTCGGCCTGGGCAACGGTAAATAATAATTCATAATCTTCACCACCACTTAATGCACAGGCGGTTGGGTCAAGCTCCAGCTTGTATGCAAAATCTTTGCTGTCTTCATTCAGCGGCAGTTTATCTTCATACAAAACACAGCCAACGTTACTCTGCTTGCAAATGTGTAGCATTTCACTGCTTAAACCATCGCTGATGTCCATCATACTGGTAGGCGTAATTTTATGTTCAGCAAAAAAATCGATCACATCTTTACGGGCTTCGGGTTTTAATAACCGGCCAACAATATATGCCCTGTTCTCCAGGTCGGGCTGGGCGCCGGTTTCCTCAAATATTTTTTTCTCCCTTTCCAAAATGGTCAATCCTAAAAATGCACCACCCAGGTCGCCGCTTACACAAATGAGGTCATTTACTTTTGCGCCATCCCTTTTAACATAGGTATCCGGGGCCACTTCTCCAATGGCTGTAATGCTGATAACAAAACCACGTTGTGACGTTGTGGTATCACCCCCAACAAGGTCCACATCATATTTGTCACAGGCAGCATACACACCTTTATAAAATTCATCTAATGCTTCTACACTAAACCTGTTGCTTATGGCAATGCTTATCACAATTTGTGTAGGCGTAGCATTCATGGCATAAATATCACTGAGGTTTACGATCACCGATTTATAGCCCAGGTGCTTCAGCGGTGTGTACATCAGGTCAAAATGCACCCCTTCAACAAGCAAATCGGTTGTAATAACCGTTTGCCTGCCAAAATGATCGATCACAGCGGCATCATCACCCACACTTAAAATAGTAGATACATTTTTTGTTTCATTATTCCGGGTAAGATGGTCTATTAAACCAAATTCGCCCAGGGAGGATATTTCTGTTCTTTCTTCCATGTTATTTTTTTTATCTAAGAGAACAAAAGAGGAAACGAGCTGAAAGAGAACCCCCCTTTGTCTCCTTTTCTCTTTTGTTCTCTTAGCCTAGTTTTTTTCTATTATGTATCACTTCAATCAACTCTTCATGTATCAAGCCGTTTGTGGCAACGAGTTTTTTTTGGTAAGGAGAGTATTTATCTCCGTTCATATCCGTTACTTTTCCTCCAGCCTCCTCAACAATCAGGTATCCTGCTGCGGTGTCCCAAGGGCTCAAACTGTGTTCAAAAAACCCCTCGAACCTTCCGGCGGCAACCCAACACAGATCAATAGCAGCACTGCCCAACCTGCGTACCGGTACACCCTTGCGTACAAAGCGTTCAAATACTTCAAGTGGCCCGTTTTCCATATCAAGATAGGAGTAAGGAAAACCAGTTACCAGGCAACTGTGGATCACTTCAGTTTTTTTGCTCACACTTATTTTTTTATCATTGAGCGTTGCACCAAACCCCTTTTGAGCAAAGAACAATTCGTTGATAAATGGATTATAAACAGCTCCCAGGATCATTTCGCCATTTTGTTCTACGCCAATGCTGACACAACAAAGCGGAATACCACAGGCAAAATTGATGGTACCATCAATGGGATCAATGATCCACTTTATATCACTGCCACTTGCTATTTCGCCAACCTCCTCACTCAAAATAAAATGATCGGGATGATCAGCATGAATGGTTTCAATGATCGCCTTCTCTGCAGCATGGTCAGCTTCGGTAACCCAGTTATTGATCCCTTCTTTGTTACTGATCTTCAGATCCTCGTTGTTAAAGTATTGTCTCAGCTGTTTTGCGCCCGCCTCAACCGCATTTAAAAGAGTTGTTTTTAACATGGCGCAAAGATAAACTTCGATTTCGGAATTCGGATTTATGATTTTAGATTTGGTCATGCAAAATAAACTTAAGCGAAAGGATTTTTTAAAACTGGCCCTGCTTGGACATTTAGGCTTGCTGGTAAAGCCGCTTAAATCGTTTTCAGAAAGAGTGGAAAAATATTTCCCGCCGGTTTCAAATGATCATGTGAGCTATTTTAAAAAAGGAGATGCAGATTATGAATTGTTGCGAAAGGGCTTTAATAAACGTATCGAAAAATTTCCCCTGGTAATAGCCTTATGCAAAAATACTACAGGAGTTACCGAGGCCATAAAATATGCCAGGCAGAATAAATTACCGGTAGCAATAAAAAGTGGGGGACACTGTATGGAGGGATTTTCCTGCAATGATGGCGGCATGGTGATCAATCTCTCGACTTTAAATAAAATTGAATGGATAGATGCCAATACGGTTAAGGTTGGGCCGGGCTGTACCTTATCAAATATTTATGACGAGGTTTTACCTAAAGGAAAGATCTTGCCGGGAGGATCCTGTGCAGGGGTTGGCATCGGCGGTCTTGTGCTTGGTGGCGGCTATGGTTTGTTGGGAAGAAAATTCGGGCTTACCTGCGACAGCTTACAGGAAGTAACCATGGTTGACGGAACAGGAAATATCCGGTCTTCAACATACGACCCGGAGCTGTTGTGGGCATGCAAAGGCGGCGGCAATGGAAATTTTGGTGTTGTTACAGAACTGAAATTTAAACTGCACAAAGCGCCTGCTTCCTTACAGAGCTATCGTTTTAAATCTTATAAGGTTGATGCAAAAAAAGCAAGGGCCGTTTTGGAAAAATGGTTTGAAACAACAGCAAGCCTACCGCCCGATTGCTTTTCAGCATTTGTATTAAACGGAAAGACACTTTATATTTTGTTAACCAATGCGGGCAAACACAATGCAGTAGTACAAAAAGTTGTAGATGAGTTATCAGCGCTTTCAGCAAGAACAACCAAAACAAAACCACAACCGATAACAACAGCACTTAAAGTTTTTTATGGAAGAAGAGAACCCTTGTATTTTAAAAATGCATCGGCCGGCCTCTATAAAAATTTTGCGGATATTGAAAAATGTATTGATAAAGTAATTGATACTGTTATTAGCTCGCCCGGAATGATCTACCAGGTTAACACACTGGGAGGAAATATTCAAAATGCAGAGTTTGAAAAAGCCTCTTCCTTTCCACACCGGGCATTTACTTATTTTTCGGAGTTACAAACTTATTGGGAACTTGAAAAGCAACAGGCTAAATTATTAGAAAAATTTCAGCAGGTGCAAATGCTGTTTATTGAAAACGGTATTAAAACACAATACAGAAACTACCCAGATATCAATTTTAAAAACTGGGGCGACATGTATTATGGCATACATTATTTAAAGCTACAGCAGATCAAAGCTAAATACGACCCGGATAACCTGATACGCCACGAGCAAAGTATAAAGACCTGATGACCTTATATAGTCAGCCATCGTCAATAAACTGTATTTTGAATAATGAACAAATTATTCGTATTTCGTACCTGTTAAAAAACACTATTGCAATTATCGGTAATCATAGTAAACTATAATGTAAAATATTTCCTGGAGCAGTGCCTGTATTCGGTTCAAAAAGCCTGCGTGGGAATTGATGCAGAAATTATAGTAACTGATAATAATTCAAGCGATGGCAGCAGGCCTTTTCTTGAACCTGGATTTCCGACGGTTAATTTTATATGGAATACGAACAATGTTGGATTTGCCAAAGCCAATAACCAGGCACTTGCAATTGCCAAAGGCGATCATATACTTTTTTTGAACCCGGATACGATTTTGCCAGAAGACAGCATTCAAAACTGCCTGCAATTTTTTAACTTTAATAAAAATGCCGGTGCACTAGGGATACAAATGGTTGACGGCTCCGGCAATTTTTTAAAGGAAAGCAAAAGGGCTTTTCCATCTCCATTAACATCCCTGTATAAATTAACGGGGCTTACAAGATTGTTCCCTCATTCTAAAACATTTGCCAAATATCACCTGGGCCATTTATCAGAACATGAGAACCACGAAGTAGATGTATTGGCCGGGGCTTTCATGATGATACCCAAAAAGGTATTAGATGAAATTGGCAATTTTGATGAACGCTTCTTTATGTATGGCGAAGACGTTGACCTGAGTTTCAGGATACAGAAGGCAGGATATAAAAATTATTATTTCGCCGAAAGCAGTATCATTCACTTTAAAGGCGAGAGTACAAAAAGAGGAAGCCTAAATTATGTGCGATTGTTTTATAAGGCCATGAATTTATTTGTAAAAAAGCACTACAGTGGAAGCAAGGCCGGCATTTTTATCTTTTTGATACAAACAGCGATTATTTTAAGGGCAACTTTTTCTGCCATTGGAAATCTTTTAAAAAAAATTGGCCTGCCGATACTGGATGCAGCAATAATATTAACGGCTTTCTGGATAACCAAGTTCACGTGGAGCCATTATATCATGCAGGAAGTGAACTATTCCCCCAATGTTTTATTGATTGCGTTCCCGTCTTTTACCGCCATATTTTTATTTGCTGCATATTATTCCGGTTTGTATGACAGGGGATATAAACAATCACAGTTGATACGCTCAAATTTTATTGCAGCTTTGGTCTTATTAAGTGTGTATGCCTTGTTACCCGAAAGTGTCAGGTTTTCAAGGGGCATTTTAATATTTGGAATACTACTGGCATTTGTATTGATGAATTTAGTGCGGCTGTTATTCATAAAGTGGCGTTATTTAGAAACAAGAAATGAAAATGAAGAGTGGAGGCAAACGATTGTTGTTGCAGGTGAAAAAGATTTTATGACCATTACCAACCTGATGAAAAAAGCGGGCATGCCCGAAAGGGTTTTGGGCAGGGTAGATAATTATGAAACAGCATCAGGCACTGCACTGGGCAATATCAAACAGCTACCGGGGCTTGTAAAAAAATACCCGGTAAAGGAAATTATATTCTGCGAGAACGGCTTGAGCTATAAAGAGATCATCAATTTGGTAAGAGTTCTGCCCGGAGGCGTTCGCAATAAATTTCATGCATCTTGCAGCAGCAGTATAGTGGGTAGCGACAGCAGTAATGAAAGCGGCGATTATGTTTCGATCAGTAAAAAATACAGGATCGGCAAGCCGCTAAACCAAAGAAATAAAAGGTTGCTGGATGTTTGCATGGCCTTGTTTTTTATCCTGGGTTTCCCGGTACATAGTTTTCTGCAAAAGAAACCCATCAGGTTTTATAAAAATGTTTTTTCAGTGTTGTTCAAACAAAAGACCTGGATAGGCTATGCCGGTAATGCAGACGGCCTTCCGGCTTTATTAACCCCGGTACTTACCTGTACTTCTTTACCTTTGGAATTGAACGAACTGCCGGCAGAAAGCTTACATAATACAGATGAATGGTATGCCACAAGCTATTCTGTTTTACTTGATCTACAGAAAATAAGAAAAGGGTATTCATATCTTTACTATTGACCTTTGAGTGTATGCAGTACAAAATCCTCAATTAGTTTTTCATGATCATCCAGGACAACAGCGGCTTGCACGAAAGGGAAAGCAGCAGCTTTTAGTAAAGCATCGGGTAATGAGAATCCAGGTTGCTGTGTTGTATAAAATAAATGTTGTTGCCGTAGGTAATCAGCCAGGTATTCCTGTTCTGTTTGCCCGGGCGTTGGTACAAGAATTGCTTTTTTTTGCAGCTTCACCAGGTCCATTATTGTTGTATAGCCGCTCCGGCTTATGATCATTTTTGATTGTAGGAGAACCCGGTTGAGTTCAGCGGCAGGTAAATGATTCTGTACTTCGATACGACCGGAACTAATTTCAATTGGGGCAGATTTGCCCGGAAGTCCTCTTAAAAGAAATACACTACCCTTGAAATCCTGTAGTTCTCCCAGTATCAGTTTTTCAAAAACTGAACGCTGTGGTTCGGGTCCGGATAAAACAAAACAGAGATCATATTTATATTCAAGCTCTTTTTTTTCAAACCTGGATAAGGGGCCAAGATAGATCACCGGGGTCTTTGGTAAAACCACCGGGTGTGATAATTCGCCCGCTAAATTTATTTTTCCGGCCGCATCCGGTACCCAACAGCTGTTGAATTTATTTATAAAATGATAGTGTATTTTCTGTGCTATTCTTTTGGTAAAACGGCCGCCCGTTCTTATCTGCAATTGATGGGTAATATAAACACAGGTAATTTTTTGATGGCTTAACCCCAACCGGTTGTCAGAGATCACTGCATCAATTTTATATTCAGCAATGATCCTTTTTAGCCATCGGTTTTCAGCATAGATACGGTATATGAGTTTTGGAAATTGCAGCAGCAGGCTTATTGCCATCCAGGATTTGCTCCTGCTGTATCGCATGCGGTAGCCCTTTAGTTCAATAAAAGTCAATTGGGGAAACTCCTGTTGTAATAATATTTTTCCGGCACCTTCTGCGGCAACGATCACTTCGCAGTTTTGTTGTATTAAATTAAAAATAATTGGAATGCAGCGAGTGGCATGCCCAAGGCCCCAGTCTAAAGGGGACACCAAAACACAAGTTTTCCTTCCGGGGCTGTTAAAATTCTCGATTTTATTCAAAACAATACAATAATTGTTTATAAAAATAGTTTAATTTGGTAACCTAGAAACTATGCAAAAATTAAAAAAATTACCATTATTGCTATTGATCATAGCTACCGTTTTACTGACAGCAAGCTGCGCTTCTTCAAAAAAGAGCCAATGCGGATGCGTAGGAATGGTAGGTTATGGTAACAGATAGCACTATTCAAACAACAGTTATGAACAATACAAACCGGGATCTACTGGTTTTGTTCAACCAGGAGTTAATGACTCCACAGTCAATTGAGCATGAGGTAGAATTACTTCACCAGTTGTTGTATGCCATTGAAAGAATAGAAAATTTAATTATCGCCCACGAAATAATAGACCTGAACAGGTATAAGGTCATTAGTAAACCTATTCAGCTTCGCAAACTCATCCGCCAGCAACAATTGAAGCCCTTTGTTTTTTTGAACTGTAAGAATTAACTCAATTTTCCTAAAGCTGTTCTCAGGGCGCCAAGCATTTCATTGATCTCTTCTTTTTTGCAAGTGCCTACGCTCAGCCTATACCAACTACTATCAGGTTGTGCGCCAAAACAATAAAAAGGTACAATGGCCAATCTTGCTTCGTCCAAAACGTAGGAGGTAACATCAGCCTGGGTTGCCAATAGTGTTCCATCTGCCGTGGTTTTGCCGGCATAATCTATTTGTATGGTAAGATAGATGGCAGCTTGCGGAGTAATGGCATCTACCGTAAAGCCCTCTTCCTTCATTTGTTGAAAGCCGTTAAAGATATTTTGTAAGCGGATATTTATTTCGGCTTTGAAGTTTGTAAAATATTTATCAATGGCCTCGGTCTTTAATAAATAGTTGGCAACAGCTTTTTGTTCAGCCATGGGAGCCCAGGCACCAACATGGCTGTTGATCGAGCGCATCTTTACCAAAATATCGGCAGGCCCCAAAGCCCAACCAACACGCACGCCTGTAGCAGCAAAAGCTTTACTGATACCATCTATAAAAATGGTAAAATTTTTCATTTCAGGATTTATGGTAACAGGGTTATAATGTATAGTATCGCCAAATGTCAGCGTCCAGTATATCTGGTCGTACATGATGTATAGTTTTTTTTCTCCTTCTCCCCGGCTTTTATTCTCTTCAATAACCAGGTCGCAGATAGCACTTAATTCGTTTTTACCAAAAGTGGTGCCTGTAGGGTTTAGTGGAGAGCATAAAGAAAGTAATGTTGCCCCCTTTATATGTTTTTTTATCTGCGAAGCCGAAAGCATAAAATTATTTTCCCTTTCTGCTTCAAGCAATATGTGTTCCCCTTCGGTAAAATGAACGTAGTGATTATTGTTCCAGCTTGGTGCAGGGTAAATTACCTTATCTCCCTTGTCAACAATGGCCCGGTATAGGGCGTAAATAAGCGGCCTGCCACCGGCAGAAATTAAAATTTCGTTAGGTGTATACTGTAAACCTGTTCTTGCCTGCATAAAAGCGGCAACTGATTTCCGCAGGTCCAGGTTACCTTCTGCTGCCGGGTAGGTTGTATAACCGTTCTTATAAGCATCAATAATTTCAGCTTCAAATTCAGCGGGGATTGGAAATATAGCAGAATCAAAATCTCCAATGGTGTAATTGTAAATCTTTTCGCCCTTGTTCATCTTTTCCTTAATGGTAGCGCCCAGCCTTACAATTTCAGATGCCTTCAGCGTTTCGGACAGCACACTTAGTTTTACATTACCCATAAACATATAGTTAAGTGGCAAAAGTAAAATTTTAAGGGAGGATGGCAAAGAATAAAAAACCGGGTAAAAATCAGGCTAAGAGGTCAAAGGAGAAAAGACAACCGCAAAGCATATTCAGCTCTTTTTCTCCTTTGACCTCGTAGCTAATCTCTTTATTTCTTCACAAACTGCAGCACTTGTTTTTCGTTACCGCTTTGTAAATGAAGCCAATATTGCCCGGCAGCTAAATTTTGAACCGGGATACTGATAAGCCCGGTATTTGCAGAAACCTGTAATCTTTTCATCAGCTGCCCGGAACTATTGATGACCACGATGACGATTTTATCATAGGTATTGTTCAGCCGCAGGTTTAATATATCAGCTGTAGGATTTGGAAAAACTAAAATTTCTGTTGCCCCATCATTTTGTAATTGTTGGATATTGCTGTAGTCAAACTGGCCGGTAATGCCTTTTATTTTTAAGCGGTAGAATTGTTTTTTACCTGTTGCATGATCATCAATAAAAGAATACGATTGTATACCCGAAACATTTTTAGCCGGCAATGATCCGATAAAATTAAAATTAAAACCATCATTGCTCTTTTCAATATCAAAACAACAGATGCCGCTTTCTTTATCGGTTTTAAAATCAAGTTTTGCGGTTTTACCTTTTTGCATCCAGGCCGCATTAAAAGAGATCAATTCAATGGGTAATACACCAAGGTTGTTTGCATCAAGGATGGATGAAACATTGCGCCAGGGGCTATATACCTGGCCGGTAATGGCAGTTACCGGATCGTATTTTATACGGGCCCTGAGCCTGGTGTACCTGGCACCAAGCAGTTTATCTACAACGGTTTTTAATTCAACACCGGTCAATCCCATATCTGTATAGGCAGCCTGTTGAGCAGTAAAGAATGTGCTGTTGGTAATGGGCGTACCACTGTAGGCGTTATAATTTAACCTTGTTTCCCAAACCATTTTTCCTTTGGCTCTTCCTAAAAAAGACCTTGCATACAGGCCCGCCCCAAAATTACCTATACTAAAATTACTGTTGTTTATAGGAGTTACCAGGTTGCTGTTATACAGGCGAAGATTGTTTCTCCTGTTCATACCAAGGCTATTGCCATGGTATACAAAGGCGGCGCCTTCATTCATTTCCACATTGTCGAATCCATATGCGCCAATGATGACATCGCTATAACCATCACCGTTCACATCGCCGGCGCCTGCAACAGCATTACCGAGGGCAGCACCTGTTTGATTGGACTCAATCGTAGCAGCAACAACAGGATTAATACCGGCACCAGATCCGTGATAAATAAATGCAGCACCCTCATTGCTTTCAGGGTTATCATAATTATAAGCTCCTACGATCACATCGCTGTAACCATCACCATTTACATCCCCGGCATTGGCAACTGCATAACCTGCATAAGCATTAGCCTGGTTTGACTCCAGTATGGCTACTGCAATTGGGTTGATACCTGCTGCAGTACCGTGATACACAAATGCAGCACCCTCATCCGTTTGTACGTTATCATAATTAATAGCACCAACGATCACATCGCTGTACCCATCTCCATTCACATCCCCTGCACCTGAAACAGAAAATCCCATAAAAGCACTTACCTGGTCGGATTGTACCATGCCGGCAGCTACCGTATTGATACCGGTTGCAGCGCCCTGGTAAACAAAGGCCGCACCCTCATCATTTTCGCCGTTATCGAAAAGTATGGCACCTACAATGATATCACTGAAACCATCAGCATTTACGCTTCCGACACCCGCAACAGAATAGCCGAAGTAAGCATTAGCCTGGTTGGATTCTACAATAGTTGAGACTACATTATTTATGCCCGTAGCAGAGCCTGGATAAATAAAAGCTGCACCTTCATCCAATTGTGGATTATCGTAACGATAAGCGCCTGCAACAACATCACTATATCCGTCCCCATTTACATCTCCTGCCGAAGCAACCGCGTAACCCAAATTGGCACCGGCCTGGTTAGATTCTCTCGTTGTAACCGCCACAACATTGATCCCACTTGCAGAACCATGATATATAAAGACCCTGCCCTCATCAACCTGGGGAGCATCAAAATTAGGAGCCCCCACAATTATATCGCTGTATCCATCACCATTTACATCCCCGGCACCGGCTACGGAAAAACCAAGGTTTGCATTTACCTGGTCGGACTCCATCATGGCAACAGCAACAGGGTTGATACCCGCAGCAGATCCATGAAACACAAAAGCAGCCCCTTCATTGCTTTCTGTATTATCAAAATAAGGAGCACCCATGATCACATCGCTGTATCCATCTCCATTTACATCGCCTGCACCATCAACTGAAAAACCCAGGTTTGCAGCAGGCTGATTAGCTTCGGACATCGTGGTATATAGCGGATTGATACCAGCTGCAGATCCATGATACACAAATGCAGCCCCTTCATTACTATCAGGGTTATCGTATTGAGAAGCTCCCACAATTACATCACTATACCCATCACCGTTTACATCGCCTCCACTGGCAACACCACGTCCAAAATTGGCGAAGGCCTGGTTGCTTTCCAATATTGTGGCAGCAGTTGTATTTAAACCTGCAACAGAACCAAAATATACATAAGCTGCACCTTCATTGTTCTGTCCGTTATCGTAAGAATTTGCACCGGTAATAATATCACTATAGCCATCTCCATTTATGTCTCCGGCACAGGCAACAAAACAACCCAAATTGGCACCTGGTTGATCGCTTTGCACCAGTGCTGCTATTGTAGTGTTTATACCTGTTGCAGAACCATGATAAATAAAACCCGCCCCTTCATTAATTTCTCCACTATCAAATAAATAAGCCCCAACAAAAATATCACTATAGCCATCTCCATTTACATCGCCCGCGCTGGAAACAGAAAAACCAAATTGGCAAAAGTCCTGGTTGCCATCAACAGAAGCAGCCGCAACTGAATTTATTCCTGTACCGGAGCCATGATAAATAAAAACTACTCCTTCATCGGTGTTTCCATTATCATAATCTTCTGCACCAACAATTACATCACCATATCCGTCTCCATTTACATCGCCGGCACTGGCAACAGCAATTCCAAAATTGGAAGCGACCTGGTTGTTTTGTAAGGTTGTCGCTGTAGCGGTAATACCTGCGGCAGATCCGTGATATATAAAAGCTACACCCTCATTAGATTCACCATCATCAAACAACCATGCTCCGGCAATTACATCACTATACCCATCGCCATTAACATTGCCTGCACAGGCAACTGAAAATCCCAATTGTGCATGGGCCTGGTTACTTTCTATAACAACAACAGCGGTCGTATTAATACCTATCGCCGACCCATGATAAACAAAAAAAACGCCTTCATTTTGTTCTCCATTATCGTAAAAGGGAGCACCTACGACCACATCGCCATATCCATCACCATTCACATCACCTGCACTGCCAACAGCAACTCCAAAACTGCATGTGTCCTGGTTACTTTCTACTAAAGCCGCTGCTGTTGTATTTATACCCAATGCCGATCCATGATAAATAAAGGCAACTCCTTCATCAACCCCCGGGCTATTATATCCGGGAGCACCCACAATTATATCACTATACCCATCTCCATTTACATCCCCAGCACTGGCTACGGCAAAGCCCAGGGCCGCACCCGGCTGGTCGCTTTCAACAATAGCCCCCGGGGTAGTGCTTAAAGGATCAATAGTAACGGGGTATACCGCACCTTTTGTATCTACCTGAATATAAAACCGGTACTTGTCCCTTTTTTTGAAAGAAGCGTTCAATTGCCTGCCGGCAGCATCCCAAACCTTTAGTTGATCATAATTTAAGACATTCATTTTTTTATGAAAGAACTGTAATTGATCATTGCTTAACCCTGTTCTTAATTTTGTTTTAACCCTGAGATTTATTTTGAGTTCATTTTTTTTTGATAAAGGCTGGTTCACAATAAAATTCTGCCGCATACCATCATCGTTGTTGATGTATTGAACGGTAATTTTATCAGTGATATATTCAGCTTTGTTATTTACGGTTTGCCATTTACCATTGCCAACCTGCTTTTTATCCAGGTTGAAATTTATTTTCCAGTTGGGAATGGACCTATATCTTATTTCACCAGGTAGTTTCAAAGGGTCATGACCGTCAATGGGAATTTGAGTGGTTCTTGGCATAACAGAAAACCCTTTCTCATTATAAAAAAAACGGAGGTTGTTTTTTCGGTTAGGTGTGCAGTAAGCGTTTAATTTTTTTTCCCAGGTAAAGTGGTATTCGCTTTTTCGGATATTTTCCTGCGCAGCAGCCATCCAGTTTTCCGACCAGGCTTCTACAGTTTTTTTTTCCGGCTCAAATGGGTTTAATGAGGTCGTATTTTTAAATGAAAGAAAGCAAAGAGGATCCTCCTTGCTTTTGTTCACAGAAAAAACAACACCTGAAGTTTTTTCCGAAAGTGGCATTACAACAACAGCAATAGCAAGGGCGAGAATCTTGTACATATTATTTGCATAAATAAATAATAAGGCTTTACGCGGATGTTGATATAGGTTCAAAGATAAAAAAAGCGGCTATACCAGCCGCTTTTAAAATTTATAGTCGTGATTATTCGATCGTTTTATAGTCTTTAAATAAATTCACTTTTGTACCTTCTGCCTGCTGGCGGTAAGCAGTCCACTTGCCGGTGTAAAAATTATTTATTTTCACTATAATGTCATTTACGGCTTTTTCCGCATTTTCAACCAAAGTTACTACCTGTGGCCCCGGTGCTACCATTTTACTTCCAATAGCCTGTTGAGCTGTTTGCATCACGGTCATCACAGTTACCTCAAACGGGCTTCTTGAAATACCTTGCTTGTCACTTGTTTTGCCGTTGATCAATTCACGGAGCGTTTTTATTTCATCCTGCATTTTGGTCGTTGATTTTCTTAAAGAGTCTATTTCTTTTCCTTCCATGCCTTTTAACTGCGATTGCATTTTAGTTAATACTTCTTCACTTTCTGTTAGCTGGTCCACACCTGTGTTTAATTTATCAGCAGATTTTTTTAACCGGTTATACATTTCCCGCTGCGCAAGTTTTATATCATTGCGGTTTCCCAATCTCGGATCATCCTTTACGGTGATGTAAGTAGAGTCAGAAGTTCTTGCATAGGTCATCACTAATTTATAAGTACCTGGTAAAACTGCAAAGCCACCCGGTTCAGGCGCACCGGGTAAAGGTTTTGCAGAACCTGCCTGGCGGAACCCTTTTTCTTCCATGCCCCAATACATTTTATTAAAACCCGAATCAACAGCCCATCGTAATGTTCTTATCAACTCATTATTTGAATTGTAAATTTTAATCATGGCGCTGTCAGACCTTCTTCCTCCGCCCTGCCCCGATCCACCGCGGCCTGCACCTCTGCCACCGCCTCCCTGCGGAGCAGCGGCAGCGGGTAGTTCTGCAACTACAACAGGCGGCTTTGTAGCAGCGGTATCCTGCTTTGCAGCAGCAGTATCCTGCTTTGGCTTATTAATGAAAAATGAAATTGGAGCACCACGCCTCCTGTTCTCTGCATCATATAAACCATAGGTACTCCATTCGTATCCTGTTGAAGACCTGTACTGGGCCTGGTAAGCGCCCGGCGAAGCAAAAACAGTTACAGGTGCTGTAAACTTCGTCCCTTTATTTGTTGCCGCTTTTCTTAAGGGCCGTATATCATCAAGCACCCAAAGAGCACGGCCAAAAGTTGCTATCACCAGGTCGGCTTCACGTTCCTGTATAGTAAGGTCGTAAGTGGAAACAGAAGGGTATCCATTTTTAAATTGTTCAAAAGAATTTCCATTATCAAAGCTTACCCATAACCCATGCTCTGTACCAACAAATATCAGGTTGGGTTGAGCAGGATCCTGCAGTACACATAATGCATAACCTTTTACTTTATTTTCATCGATCATTCTTGACCAGGTTTTACCATAATCAGTTGTGCGGAAAATATAAGGCTTCATATCACCACGCCGATAATCATTAGCAACCACGAATACCTCGCCGCCATTATATACCGATGCTTTAACCTGTGGTATCCAGCAACCGGCAGGCATGCCTGGTATCTTTCCATAAAAAGAGGCCCATGTTTTACCCCCATCTCTTGTAAGTTGCAGGTTACCATCATCAGAGCCAACCCAGATCGTTCCCTTTTCTTTTTTTGATGGTTCGATGGTAAGGATACTGCAGTGGGTTTCTGCACCTGTAATATCCAGGGTTAATCCTCCTGTATTTTGATAAGCTGCAATTTTCAGGGTATCATTTGACGTAAGATCGGGAGAAATGATATCCCAGCTCACACCCTTATCCGGACTTTTATGTACATACTGGCTTCCATAATAAACCGTTTTTGAATTGAAGGGGTCCAGCGCTATAGCCGAGTTCCAGTTAAAGCGCAATTTGGTAGCAGGGTCAAGGGCCGGGGGTTTGATGAACCACCCCTCGCCGGTCTTCCAGTTCCTTCTTCCTAAGCTGCCCCCCTGGCTCATACTATATACCCAATCTGCATTTTCAGGATCTGACACTACATCAAAACCATCACCACCACCTACAATGTTCCAATAATAATTTCTTATACCACCGTTTGTCCAGGTATAGGCCGGCCCAAGCCAGCTGCCGTTATCCTGCATACCACCCATTACATTGTAAGGGATCTCGTTATCTACATTTACATGGTAGAACTGGCCTACCGGAATTTTTTCATCAAATACCCAGGTCTTCCCACGGTCTCTTGAAATACCGATACCACCATCATTACCTTCAATGATATGGTTCGGATCTTCGGGGTTGATCCACCAGGCATGATGATCGGGATGAATACCTGAATAAGGTATCATGGTTGAAAAGGACTTACCACCATCTTCGCTAAAAGTGATGGTGGAATGCACATCATATATCCTGTTCTCATTTTTTGGATCAACATAAATCTCCTGGTAATAAAAAGGACGGTCAGTTATCTGGGCGGCATCGCTGTTTACCAATGTCCATTTAAATCCGCCATCATCACTTTTGTACAAGCCATTTTTTGTTGCCTCAACCTTTGCATAAACCCTGCTGGGCATGCTGCGACTGAAAGCTACACCAATCCTCCCAAGCTGCCCCTCTGGCAATCCATCGTCTTTATTTATCTGTTTCCAGTTTTTGCCAGCATCAACAGTGATGAACAATCCGCTTCCTTTTCCGCCACTTGTTAAATTCCATGGCGTTCTCCTGAACTGCCACATGGCTGCAATAAGTTTATTTGGATTTGATGGATCCATAATAAGATCAGCACAACCTGTAGTATCATTTGCATATAAGATCTTACTCCAGGTCTCTCCGCCATCCGTGGTTTTAAAAACGCCGCGTTCAGGGTGTTCGGCATAAGGATTACCAATGGCAGCGGCATAAACCGTATTGGGATTTGTTGGGTCTATCACTACCCGGTGAATACAAATAGTTTTATCAAGACCCATTTTTTTCCAGGTCTTCCCGGCATCAAGGCTTTTATAAATTCCCGCTCCCAGGTTTAGTGAATTGCGGGGGTTACCTTCACCGGTACCCACCCAAACAACCGATGGATTGGATTGCTGAATGGCAATAGCGCCAATATTCTGTATTGGCTGCTCATCAAATACAGGTGTCCAGGATTGGCCACCATTCTCAGTTTTCCAAACTCCGCCACTGGCCGCACCCACATAAAAAATATTAGGATTGGAAACTACGCCATCAATAGTAGTAATACGGCCACTCATCCCCGCCGGTCCGATATTACGGGGTTTTAAATTTTTAAACTCGTTAAGCGATATTTTTTGGGCAATTGCAGTATTACAAAAAGCCAGCAGTAGTAAGCCCAAAACAGGGAGTAAAATCTTTTTCATTATCGACATTTAGGGAATGAAGATGCAAAAAAAAAGGCGGGCAGGCAAATAAGAAATGATGAATGGGCACATTCATACCCGAAACCACAAGGGCAGCGGATAAGATTTTAATGATATACTCAGATATTTATATTTTATTTACATCATAAAATATACTGTTATGAAATATGTACTGTTCGTTGTTTTATTGTTTTCTATTAGCTCCTCCGCCCAAAAAATTACAACCATTGAGGGCAAGGGTAAAAAATTAGTAGTAGCCGATATGAGTTTTATGGACCGGATAACATGGGGTGGTTATGAACAGATCGGCAAGCTTGCACAAAGTGAAACAGATGGCGTAGCCAATACCAAAGCCATTGTAGCAGCTGTTGGAAAAAACAGTGGTTATGATGGAAAGGTTTATGCAGCCAAGGTTTGCGACACACTTACCACAGGTGGGTACAGCGACTGGTATTTACCCTGCAAAGATGAAACAGACATTATTCATTTGAATTTTGAGCAACTGAAATTAGATGAGAAAATGACTATCTGGAGTTCAACCGAAGCAAACGGAACACAGGCTGTAACAAAATATTTCTACAGCGGCGCTTTTTACAACGTGCAAAAAGTAGACCTATGCCATTTGGTTTGTGTAAGAAAAGCAGATTAATTATTGCTTGTTGTCGAAATTCTGCTCAGCATCCTTTGCTTTTTCAAAATCAAGAATTACGGAGTTAATGCAATAACGTAAACCTGTTGGTGGTGGCCCGTCTTCAAACACGTGGCCCAAATGTGCTTTACATTTGCCGCACATTACTTCTGTGCGTTTCATGCCATAGGTATTATCAGGAGCATAAATAATGCTGCCCTTGCTGATGGGTTCAAAAAAACTTGGCCAGCCACAATTGCTGTCGAATTTGCCATTACTGTTAAATAAGGGATTACCGCAGGCCATACAATAATAGGTTCCGCCTTCTTTGTGATCCCAGAATTTGCCGGTAAAAGCCCTTTCGGTCCCTTTTTCACGGGCAATGTTATATACATCAGACGGCAGGATCTTTTTCCATTCCTCGTTGGCGATCTCAACTTTGGCCGTATCGGTTTTTGAAAAAACAGGGTTTTCTTTTTTTTCTGGTTCCATAGTATTTGTATTAGATGGCTTGGCCGGCGAATTTGCACAGCTGCTTATTATTAATGAGATAATGATCGATATGTAGATGATAGGTCGCATATGGTTTAACAAATTTCGGGATAAATAGTTTTTTAATCTACGAAACACGAAGATTTTAGGATTTTAAACAGATTAATAATACCGTTAATGAATATTTAAAGTACGATTGCTATATTTGCTGTCTTCATTAGGATACCAAGATTATGTTTAATTTGATTTTATTTGGCCCTCCGGGGAGTG
>JBDSGK010000281.1:0-13505 GCA_039919015.1 Ferruginibacter sp. | reverse complement strand
TGGTCATTTTATTCCCTTTGCCATCGTCGCCCTGGGCCATATAGCCTCCACGGGAAGTTTTGGTTATTACTGCATTTTGCATGGGAACGTTTTTTTCCTTTGTTTTCATGCAATAGGCTGTTAACATTTTTGACATTTTAATAAATTTATGGTTAGTAAATATGGGTTGTAGCAACTCGCCTGTAGGCGAATTCCTACTTAAGAACAAGTTACAAGCTACTAAAAATATTGGTTTTGGCAAAAATCCACTAGCTGCTTTAGCTTGAGATCAGCTTTAAAAGGCTGCTGTTATCCCCATCCTGAATTTGAATTTTTATACGTAAAACAAGCTATTTTATACTGATCTTCTATATAGCTACTCCTTAAACCGGGTGTAGAAGTCTTAACAGACAATACTTTAGCCCAAAAAGGGAAGATGAGCCGGCTTTTGTACATAATACTGCCTTTACACTAAAAAAGGGGCAAAAGCCCCTTGAAAATTGTGGTAAAATATATTAGAAATATTTTTAAAAAAAATGGTTTTCAGCTTGAAAATGGCCGTTTTTATCCCGATTTATATCTTTTTAACCTATTGCATTCTGCAATCGGGATAATCCCATCTAAGATTTTAACGTTGTCCTTTGGACTACTATAAAATCAAGATGGTATTACACGTCGATCTTGGCATATTTGGCGTGCGTTTCTATAAATTCCCTGCGTGGTGGAACCTCATCTCCCATCAACATACTGAACACTCGGTCAGCTTCAGCAGAGCTTTCAATAGTAACCTGTTTTAAGGTACGTGTTGCGGGGTTCATGGTGGTTTCCCAAAGCTGTTCGGCATTCATTTCTCCCAAACCTTTGTAGCGCTGTGTATTTACAGTCTCATCTTTTCCCTGCCCGTATAATTTGATCAGCGCCTTACGTTCTTCATCGTTCCATGCATAGGCCTGGTCCTTGCCTTTTTTAACAAGGTATAAGGGCGGCTGGGCAATAAATACATAGCCCTGTTCCACCAGTTCTTTCATATACCTGAAGATGAAGGTCAGGATCAGGGTGGCGATATGGCTGCCATCCACATCGGCATCCGTCATGATGATCAGTTTATGATAGCGGAGTTTTGATAGATCCAGGGCTTTGGGATCCTCGGGTGTACCGATCTTTACGCCCAGCGCCGTGAACATATTCCGTATCTCTTCGTTGTCATAGATCTTATGCTCCATTGCTTTCTCCACGTTCAATATCTTACCACGTAAAGGAAGTATGGCCTGGTAGCTTCTGTCACGACCCTGCTTGGCCGTACCACCTGCCGAATCCCCTTCCACCAGGTATAACTCACAACGCTGTGGATCTTTATCACTGCAATCGGCTAATTTACCGGGCAATCCACCGCCGGTTAGTACGCTTTTACGCTGTACCATTTCCCTTGCTTTTTTAGCTGCCGCTCTTGCCTGTGCAGCTAATATTACTTTTTGAATGATCGTCTTGGCATCTTTTGGATTCTCTTCGAGGAAAGCAGATAAAACCCTGCTTAATGTACTGTCCACAACACCCATCACTTCATTGTTGCCCAGTTTGGTCTTGGTTTGACCTTCGAATTGGGGTTCGGGTACTTTAACCGAAATAATGGCGCTCAGGCCTTCACGAAAATCATCACCTTCAATTTCTACCTTGGCTTTTTCAAACATGCCTTCTTTTTCACCATAGCTTTTAAATACCCTGGTTATAGAACGGCGAAAACCTGCCACGTGGGTACCCCCTTCGATCGTATTGATATTGTTTACATAGCTGAATAGGTGCTCCTGGTAACCTGTGTTATAGATCATGGCAACTTCTACCATTACATTGCTGGCAGCATCATGTCCATCACAATAGATCACCGTTGGTAGTAATGCATTGCGGTTGGCATTCTTATCAAGCATCTCTACAAACTCAACAATACCGCCTTCGCTATAAAATGTTTTTGCATAAGTAGTCCCGTCTTCTTCCTTCTCTCTCAGGTCATGCATGTGAATGGTTATCTTCTTATTTAAAAAAGATAACTCCCTTAAACGGGCTTCTAAAATTTCACGGTTATAAACACTGGCAATAAATATGGATAGATCGGGCCAGAACTGTACTGTAGTACCATGTGTATCGGATTTGCCGATCTCTCTAACAGAATATTGAGGAACCCCTTTGGCATATTCCTGTTCAAATGTTTTGCCATCCCTGTTTACTACAACATGTAATTTGCTGCTCAATGCATTTACGCAACTAACACCCACACCGTGCAAACCACCCGAAACCTTGTATGAATCTTTATCAAACTTACCTCCTGCGTGCAGAACGGTCATTACCACTTCCAATGCACTCCTGTTCTCCTTGGTATGTAAACCGGTAGGTATGCCACGTCCATCATCTTCTACTGTGATGGAATTATCTTCATTAATGGTTACGGTGATGTTTTTACAATGACCGGCAAGAGCCTCATCAATGGAGTTATCTACCACTTCGTAAACGAGGTGATGCAAACCCTTTACACCAATGTCGCCGATATACATGGCGGGCCTTTTGCGAACTGCTTCTAAACCTTCTAAAACCTGGATACTGTCTGCGCCATAACCGGTGTTGGCGGGGGTTGGAACTGCTGCTGTTTCTGTACTCATACTGTCGTTCTAAATCACTTTTTATTTGTAAAATTCAGATTCGGGCAAAGGTACGGAAAAACAGGTGTTTCAGGCAATAATCGGGGGTTTATTTTAGGCAGATTTTTTTCAAAGATTTCTCCCATTTTTCGGCTATAAAAGAGGCAAAAGAAACAGGCCTTACGTTTAACAACTCATAACGAAAAACCCATAACCCCAAACTTCTGATGTTTAAACATTCTTTCGTATCTTTGTATCGAAATTTTTCAATGAATCAACAATTTGACATATTAAGCATTGCACACAGGCAACCACTTTTACAGGAGGACCTGGATGTATTACTGCATGTTGACCGCTCTGTTCCGGGCTCTGTTCATTATTCCATTAACCGCTATCGCAAACAGCCTCAATGGAATATTGATGATACGGGTATATTGATCTATCATGTTGAAAAAAACAATCCTGAAGCTAATTATCTCGAACTTAAATTTTGTGTTAGCGGCAATGTGTATTGCAGGCAAAAACAAACCGAATGTGATTTTTGTAAATTCAATACCAGCAAAAGCTGTATTGAAAAAGTAGATAGCGTGGATGTGGTGAGCTTTAGTTTCAAACCAAATTATTTGACCCAGTTTACCAATAACAGCACCGAAACCGGTTTAACTGAGAACGTACTTTCTTTCAAACACAAAACACCTTTCTCCAAACAATTGCCTTTGTGCGGTAAGACAAGAACTGCCATTGAAGCATTGCTGAATCATACCTATACCGATACGAGGGAGAATATTTTCATCAATGCACAAACACAGATCCTGTTACTGTACAGTATGGATTGTATGCTGGGCGATGATAAAGAAACTGAATTTACCTGCAAATTCTTACAAAATGCAGAAGACAGGGAGAAGATCATCAAAGCAAGGGAAGTTTTACTGCAACATATCGGCGAGCCCATTACCATTAAGGCGCTCAGCCGCAAAGTGGCCATCAACGAGTGTTACTTAAAGAAAGGTTTTAAAGAGATCTTCGGTACCACCATCTTTGATTTTTATCAAAGCCAGAGAATGGAACACGCCAAATATTTATTGTACGAAAAAGGCTTAAGTGTTACAGAGGTTTCTTTGTTACTGGGCTACTCTTCCATTTCGCATTTTTCAACAGCATTTAAAAAGCACACAGGTATTAAACCTTGTGAATTGTTACTACGTTAATTTTTCCTCTTCACGTAAATTCTTTTCCCGATTAAACGGTTGTTTACTTTTTTATGACCGCACTTTTGCATTCTAAAAAATAACCAAGGTGAAAAGAATCAACATGTCAATACTATTACTGTGTTTAGGCTTAAGTATAACTGCACAGGATAAAAACAATCTTCAAAAAGACACAACCGAACCATATCATACGTATTTACCGAATATAACCGTGGTAGGCCGTTACAGCAAAAGCGATATTCAGCAATTGCCCGAAATAGTAGGTACATCCATTTATGCAGGTAAAAAAAATACATTGATCGTTTTAGATAATGTAAAGGGTAATGTGGTAACTAATAACATGCGGCAAATTGTTGCAAAAGTTCCCGGCATACATATATGGGAAAGTGATGGTAGTGGTATTCAGATCGGTTTAGCTGCAAGAGGATTAAGTCCAAACCGTAGCTGGGAATTTAATGTTCGTCAGAATGGTTATGATATTGCAGCAGATCCATTCGGTTATCCCGAAGCTTATTACAACCCACAATTACAGGCAGTGCAGCGCATAGAAATTGTAAGGGGACAAGGAGCATTACAATACGGTCCGCAGTTTGGCGGACTGGTTAATTACATTTTACGTAATGGCAGCGAGATCAATAAAAAATTTGAGTTTGAAACACAACAGACAGTTGGCAGCAATGGCTTGTTCAACAGTTATAATGCGGTTGGTGGCAAAACAGGGAAAATTCATTACTACGGATTCTTTGATCACCGCAATGCCAACGGATACCGAAAGAACAGTGCATATTTTACCAACTCGGGTTTTGGAACATTCACATACCATATCAACAAAAAATTTTCTTTAACAACTGAGTTGATGCGCTCTCATATCCGCAGTCAGCAACCGGGTGGATTAACAGATACACAAATCCAACAGGATATCAAACAAAGTTTCCGCAGCAGGAACTGGTTTGATATTACCTGGACAACCGCAGCAATAATTGCCAATTATGACCTTAATGAACATGCAAGATTGAATGTAAAGTTATTTGGAATCTGGGGCGACAGAAATAGTGTTGGTTATATACCAGCAGGAGGAATTATTGTTGGTGACACCATCAACAAAACTACCAACCAGTACAATACAAGAAATGTGAATGCCGATAAATACCGCAATGCAGGCATAGAGGCCCGTTTTATAACGGACTATAATTTATTGAACGTGAAACAAACATTCTCGGCAGGCCTCCGCTTTTACAAAGGCACTACATATCGTTATTCATCTGATGGCAAAGGCAGCACAGGAACGGATTATGATATGACTTTGACTGATGGGATATGGAACAGGGATATTGATTTTAAAACGATCAATGTGGCAGCATTTGCTGAAAATATTTTCCATGTTACAAAAAACTTTTTGGTCATACCGGGCATACGTTATGAATACATAACCGGTAATGCCAGTGGGAGAAATGGATTTTCCAGCTCCGGTGCCGAAATTATTTTACAGGATCAAAAAAAATCAAGAGGGTTTGTACTTGCCGGAATAGGAGCCGAATTTCATACCAGTAAACTAACAGAAATATATGCAAACATTACACAGGCATACAGGCCGGTACAGTTTGCAGATTTAACTGCACCGCCAACAACCGATATAATTGACCAGGATCTGAAAGATGCAAAAGGGTACAATGCTGACCTCGGTTATCGTGGCAAAATAAAAAGCTACCTGTTCTTTGATGCAGGCATATATTACCTGAAATACAACAACCGCATTGGTAGCATTGTACAACAGCGTACCGATGGCAGTTTTTATAACTACCGCACCAATGTTGGCAACAGCAGCAGCAAGGGGTTTGAAGGTATTGTCGAATTCAGCCCGGTAAAAGCTTTCAGCTATAAAATAAACAAAACTGATGTAAGTGTATTTATAAGTTATAGTTATACAGATGCACAGTATGGCAACTTAAAAGTTATCACAAAGAACAGCAGCAACCAATTGGTAGAAACAAATCTTAAAAATAAAAAAGTTGAGAATGCGCCCGAGAATATTATCAGAACCGGTATGACTGTTTCTTATAACGACCTGTCTTTAACCGGCCAGTTGAGTTATGTAGATGAATCTTATTCAGATGCAAACAATACCATCACCGCTACTGCCAATGCACAAAACGGATTAATACCAGCTTATACAGTTATTGATTTAACGGCTGTATATAAATATTCAGCCAAACTGAATATAAAGGCGGGCATTAATAATTTGAGTAACGAAAAATATTTCACACGCCGTGCAGGTGGCTATCCGGGACCAGGCGCTTTGCCGGCTGACGGAAGAACATTTTTTGTTTCTGTTGCAGCAAAATTTTAAAAAATATTTTAAACGTGTTTTTTAAAACAGGTACTGATTAAAATCAGTACCTGTTTTGATTCATATCAGTTTTTCTGTCATCATTTGGTAAAACAATATGATTTACAACAGTTATTTAACATCATGACAAAACCATGATAATTCTAAAATCATGTACAACCAACTTTGTGTTTGCAAATGACCAAAACTCAAAAAAATCAGGTCAATTTTTCGGATTCACAAATATTTTACATGAAAAAGATCATACCAACTGCGTTTCTTCTTGCAATAGTGCTACAAGCTGCAACTGCTTTCGCTCAACAAGATTCACTTTTCCATAAAAACCTGGAAGAAGTAGTAGTAACCGGACAGTACAAACAGCAAACGCTTAAAAAATCGGTTTACCAGGTACGGGTAATTAACAACGAACGTATTAAACAAAGTGGCGCAAGTAATGTGCAACAGGTGCTGAACAGCCAGGTTGGCTTTCGTTTTGCTGCAGACAATACATTAGGTACAACTGATGTTCAACTGATGGGCATGAGTGGCCGCAATGTGAAAATTTTATTAGATGGTGTGCCCATGGTTGACCGCGGCGATACCCGTGAAAGTCTTAACCAGATCGATGTTAACAGCATCGAACGTATTGAAATTGTAGAAGGCCCTATGTCTGTATCTTATGGCTCAGATGCATTGGCCGGCGTTATCAATATCATTACAAAAAAGAATAAGGCCAACGGGCTTTCGTTGACTGCTAAAGTACAGGAAGAAACAGCCGGGTCAGAATATCATGCATTCAACTATAAAGGTGTACACCAGCAAAACCTCACCGTAGATTATAAAAAGAACAACTGGGGTTTTACTGCAGGTGGCTCTCATAATGACTTCAGTGGTTTTGGCGGAGATGCTTACGGCCGTGATAAAGAATGGTTACCCAAGGAACAATGGCTGGGTAACGCAAGGATCAGTTACGATAAAGGGCGCTTTAATATTTATTACCGTACGGATCTGCTGCATGAAGATATACAAAGCAAAGGGCCCATCAATTATGGCAACTACAAAGCCATCGACCAGCAATACCTGACCGACCGTTTTACCAATCAATTGCAGGGTGGGTATACTTTCAGCAAAAAAATGCAGCTTGCTGCCACCCTCGCTTATACGGATTATAAAAGAAGTACCAAAACAACCCGTCATGATTTTGAAAAAAATACTGATGAACTTACAACCGGCGAGGGCGAACAGGATATTTCAAAGTTCAACAGTTTTGTTTTCAGAACAACGGTACAGTACCAGTTGAGTAACAAAATATCTTTGCAACCCGGCATAGATATTAACCGGGAAGCTGCAAGCGGGCCCCGTATCTCAAACAGCCCGGTAATTACAGATTATGCTGCTTTTGTTTCTGCAGAAATAAAAGCGGGTTCAAAGATCAATATTCGTCCGGGATTACGTTTTATAAAAAACACTGTTTACAATGCTCCGCCGGTAATTCCATCCATCAATACAAAATTCGTTATCAGCAAAAACCTGGATCTTCGGTTGGCATACGCCTATGGTTTCCGTTCACCTGCTTTACGTGAATTGTATTTTTATTTTGTTGATGCCAACCACAATGTTGTGGGTAATCCTAACCTTAAAGCAGAAAACTCAAACAGCATCAATGCTTCTTTAAACTGGGCTGCATTACCAAAAAGCACCGGCAATTACAGCGTTTCTATATCCGGTTTTTACAATGTATTTAATAACCAGATCGATTTTGCATTATCCTCCCCCACTTCAAACCAGTACACCTATTACAATGTAAACAAAGCAAAGACAGCTGGCGGAACGGTTGAAAATAAATATTCGTACAAGAACCTGGAAAGCTCCCTGGGATTCTCTTACGTGGGCATCTACCGCAAACTTTATGATGAAAAAGATTATACAAATGAAACCAATAAAGATTTTTTATGGAGCCCCGAAGTGAATGCGTCTATCAGTTACCATGTACATATCATTAAAACCAGGTTCAACCTGTTTTATAAATACACCGGCAAAAAACCACAGCTGGTTACCGGTAAAAATGCTGCCAACCAACCTGCTCTTTTAATTGCCGAAACAGATGCTTATCACCTGGCCGATTTTACCGGTACTACAAAGATCAATAAATACCTGTCGGTAAATGCCGGTGTAAAAAACCTCTTTGATGTTACCAATATAAACAACAATGCCGCTATATCAACCAGTGTGCACAATGCCGGTTACAATGTTGCAATTGGTTATGGCCGCTCCTATTTTGTTGGATTGAATTTTCAATGGAATAAAAAATAAAATCATCCCTTACTTATAAAAGACTCAATCATGATACGTTTTCAAAAAATAATTTTACCTGCATTAACGATTCTTGCTTTCAGTGCATGCAAAAAAGATGTTGACCCTGTTTTAATTCCACCTACTTCCAACGGAGCCCAGGTACAATTAAACGGCATAGCCGGTACCGAATCCGGTGCCAATGCAGCAAATGCAGTTTACCTGGACCTTTCGGCCGATAAACAAACCCCTATTTTACGTGCTGCCTGGGATCTTGGTTTTTACTGTGGTTCAAATTTCAGGGTGGTGCTTAACAACTTTGCTGTTGCAGGTGCCAAAGTGCTTGCAGCAAACAGCCTGTCAGATGTAACTGCCGCTGATACCATTGGCTTAACCTTAACCACCAGCCAGTTTAATCCACTGCCGGAGCATTTGGCTTACTTTGATAATACAGCCGGGGACCTCACAAAAACTGTTATTCCAGCTATATCTGCTGTGGATGCAGATAATAAAGTAATTATTTTAAACCGTGGCACGGGTGGTGGTATTGCTGCAAGGCCATGGGTTAAATTAAGGATATTGCGTAATACAGCCGGGGGTTATACATTACAATATGCAGCTATACAGGAAACAACATTTAGAACCATACAGGTTGGAAAAGACGGCGTGTATAATTTTAAAACAGTTTCTTTTGAGAACGGCGTAGTGGATGCTCAACCCGAAAAAGAAAAGTGGGACCTGGTTTGGAGCTATTCTGTGTTTGAATCAAATTTTGGTGCAGGCCCGGTGCCGTATAATTTCTCGGACCTGATAGCCATAAACTACCTGGCCGGTGTTACTGTTGGCACCAAAGTATATACCAGTGCGGCTACAGCCACTGCGGCATATGCCAACTTCAGTATTGATAGTGTAAGTAGTACCACATTTTCATCATCACGCTGGGCTATTGGCAGTAGTTGGCGCAGTACACAACCCGCAACCGGCGCCAGGCAAGACCGTTTTTATGTTATTAAAGATGCAACGGGTAACTATTATAAACTAAAGTGCCTGAGTATGGGTATTGGTACAGATGGGGGAACCCGGGGGAAACCGGTATTTCAATACAGTTTAATAAAATAATTTTATAAAGAAAAACCATCAATACCAGGCCTTAGGCCTCAATAATCATCAAGCATAAGAAAATTAAAAGAGGCATCTACCGGAAGTAGGTGCCTCTTTTGTACTTGTTTCTAAGTATCGTGTTTTTAGTAGGTATTGTTTTTTTAAATATTGGTATTAAAGCGGAACTTAATCTTTTTTGATTTTGAATTTTTTAAAAGTAAGACGGGAATAAGAATACCCCCGTCTTTTTACCCTAATAAAACCCTAAACCAGCAAAAATCTTTATTATATATTTTTAAGAACTAACTATCTGTTTTTCGAAAATAATAGTTGCCATTTCTGTGCCAAAGACCCGAAAATGTGTATAACTCCGGCTAAAATTTAGAACCCCCTGGGACTTTCACTATATCCCCCGGAAACATTTTGCCGTATTATTACGAAACTTGCCCCTGATATTAATATTAATGCAAATAAAATGCCGTTATTATTGAACCCCTCTATTTTACTACCTTTGCACACTTATTTAAAGGCCTGATCCAGGTAGAAACAGCATTAAGACATATATGAGTGGCAAATACACGGAATACCAGCAACTAAACCTGCCTTCCATCAGCGAAGAGATACTGGCTAAATGGAAAAAAGAAAACACTTTTGAAAAGAGTGTGAGCCTGCGTGAAGGCTTTCCTCCTTTTGTATTTTATGAGGGTCCGCCAAGCGCTAATGGTATGCCCGGTATTCACCATGTTATTTCCCGCACATTAAAGGACCTGGTTTGCCGCTATAAGACCATGCAGGGCTTCCAGGTAAAACGCAAAGGCGGTTGGGATACGCATGGCCTGCCTATTGAACTGGGGGTGGAGAAAGAATTGGGCATTACGAAAGAAGATATCGGAATCAAAATATCGGTAGAAGATTATAATAAGAAATGCCGGGAAGTGGTGATGCGCTTTAAAGATAAATGGGACGATATCACCCAAAAAATGGGCTATTGGGTTGATTTGAACAACCCTTACGTGACATTTGAAAATAATTATGTTGAAACACTGTGGTGGTGCCTGAGTGAATTGTATAAGAAAGGATACCTGTATGAGAGTGTAAGTATTCAGCCTTATTCTCCTGCAGCAGGTACTGGATTATCATCGCATGAATTAAACCAGCCGGGTACGTATAAGGATGTGAAGGATACGAGTGCCGTGGCGATGTTCCGAGCCTCCCTAAATCCCTCGGAAGGAGGGACTTTTGAGCACCCTGTGATTGCAAAAATACTTTCTGCAATTGCAGAGTCTAAGAACCCCCTTTCGGGGGGCAGGGGGGCCGAGGTTTTTCTTATGGCATGGACAACTACCCCATGGACGCTGCCATCAAACCTTGGTTTAACTGTTGGGCCAAATATTGATTATGTTCTAGTTCAGACTTTTAATCCATATACTCACCTTCCGGTTAATGTAATTCTTGCTAAAAATCTCACCAGCAAATATTTTAAAGCAGAAAGTGAAAATGGAAACTTTGGTGATTATTCAGATAAACTGAAGGATCCTGAAGGGTCTAAGATCCCCCCTTCGGGGGGCGGGGGGGCTGCTCCGTGGAAGATCATTTTAGAATTCAAAGGAAAAGAGCTTGAAGGAATTGAATACGAACAACTCCTCCCCTCCGAAGCAAATACTTTGGAAAAAATACAGGAAATAACTCCCGGCGCTCAACCATTCAGGGTGATCACCGGCGATTTTGTTACCACCGAAGATGGTACCGGCATTGTACATACCGCACCTGCATTTGGCGCCGATGACTTTAGAGCCGGGCAAAAAAATAACCTGGGCATTTTAACCCTCGTTGATAAGCAGGGAAAATTTGTGGAAGGCGTTGGTGAATTCAGCGGCCGCTATGTAAAAGATTATAAAGATGCACCTGATTATGTGGACGTAAATGTTGACATTGCTGTAAAACTAAAAAAAGAGAACAGGGCTTTTAAAGTTGAAAAATACGAACACAATTATCCGCACTGCTGGCGCACCGATAAACCGATCATTTACTATCCGCTGGATGCCTGGTTCATTAAAACCACGGCTGTAAAAGACAGGATGGTGGAGCTTAACAAGACCATCAACTGGAAACCGGCAAGCACAGGCACGGGCCGCTTTGGGAACTGGCTGGAGAATATGGTTGACTGGAACCTGAGCCGCAGCCGCTTTTGGGGAACGCCATTACCCATTTGGAAAACAGCCGACGGTGAAGAAGAGAAATGTATCGGTTCTATTGAAGAATTAAACAACGAAATAAAAAAAGCTGCCGAAGTTTTAGGCGGCGAAACAAATAAGCATTACCTGCATGAAGGAATTTTAGATCTGCATAAACCCTATGTAGATGAGATCACGTTGGTAAGCGCTTCGGGTAAACCCATGAAGCGGGTTGCAGACCTGATCGATGTTTGGTTTGATAGCGGCGCCATGCCTTATGCTCAATGGGGATTAGATATGGCTAAAGTAAATGCAGGTCACCCCTTCCCCTTCGGGGAAGGCTGGGATGGGGCTTTCCCTGCAGATTTTATTGCAGAAGGAGTTGACCAGACAAGGGGCTGGTTTTATACTTTACATGCATTGGGCGTTTTATTATTTGACAGTGTGGCTTACAAAACTGTTGTAAGCAATGGATTGGTTTTAGATAAGGACGGCAACAAAATGAGCAAGCGCCTGGGCAACGTGGTGGATCCTTTTGCTACCATTGATAGTTTTGGAGCCGATGCCACACGCTGGTACCTGATCACCAATGCATCTCCCTGGGATAATTTAAAATTTGACATGGAGGGTATTAAGGAAGTGCAGCGTAAATTCTTCGGCACTTTATACCATACCTACCAGTTCTTTGCCTTATATGCAAACGTGGATGGATTTGCTTTTAAAGAGAACTATATACCTGTTAAAGACAGGCCTGAAATTGACCAGTGGATATTGTCTTCCCTTAACTCGCTGATAAAAGATGTACAGGAAAATTTTGATGCATACGAACCTACACAGGCAGGCCGTGCCATTGAGGATTTTGTGGATGCCCATTTGAGTAACTGGTATGTAAGATTATGCCGCCGCCGGTTCTGGAAAGGCGAATATGAACATGACAAGATCTGTGCTTATCAAACCCTGTACGAGTGTTTGGAAATATTGTGCAAACTCATGGCTCCTATTGCCCCATTCTTTGCAGACTGGCTATTCAATAACCTGAATTCGGTTTCAAACCGGTTTAACAACGAGTCGGTACACCATACCGATTTTCCAAAAGCCGATGAAGCTGTAATTGATATTGACCTGGAGAAAAGGATGCAGCTGGCACAGGATATTTCTTCCCTGATCCTGTCTCTGCGCAAAAACAAAAAAGTAAACCTTAAAGTAAGGCAGCCACTACAAAAAGTGTTTGTGCCGGCTTTGGACAACATCATGGCAGAAAGGATAAAAAAAGTTGAAGATATCATTAAAGCAGAAACCAATATCAAGGAACTGGATGTTTTGGGGGCAGAAAATGACTTTATTAAGAAAAAGGCCAAAGCCAATTTCAAAACCCTGGGTAAAAAACTGGGAGGTAAAATGAAATGGGCCGCTGAGCAGATCGCTGATTTTGACAACACAACCATTGATAAGGTACTGGAAAATCAATATCTCCTTAACCCCGATCATAAAAATTCCGGTGAAGAACCAATATACATCAATGCAGAGGACCTGGAAATATCTACAGATGAGATCCCAGGTTATGAAGTTGCTGTAAAAGGACAGTTGACAGTAGCATTAGATATAGTAATTACTGATGATCTGAAAAAAGAAGGTGATGCCAGGGAGTTTGTCAACCGGGTTCAAAACATCCGGAAAGACAGTGGTTTTAACCTGTCGGACCGCATAGATGTAACAGTAAGTGAAAATGCTGAACTGCAACCGTCAATAATTCAATATAAAGATTATATTTGCGCCGAAATTCTGGCTGATTCGCTTG
>JBDSGK010000280.1:0-2674 GCA_039919015.1 Ferruginibacter sp. | reverse complement strand
GTTTTATTTTCTCATTGGTCATTTCGGTAACCAGTTGAACGCCGGCTAATGTTTTGATGGATTGGATCAATATTTTCAGATCTTCCGGTTCAATAGGATCTCCTTTTATCAGCCACAAAAAATCAAGATGTTTGAACTCGGGCAGTAAATATTCACCGTCGTGTTGGTTGCTGTATAAATAATGCGTGAGGGTAATAGATGGAACGGCATATTCATAAATGCTGAAAAAATAAGTGCGTTGTTTTTTTTTAAGCTGTATCTCAATATCATTATTAACCCTGAAATCCAGGCCCAGTAATTGATTTAACTGCCAGCTGAATTGATAACCCTTAATTGGCGCAACAATGCCCAGCAGCAGAGAGTCTTCAAAGAACTCTTCTGCCAGCTCTTCGTTATCAATTTTTAATTTTTGACTGGCTGCCATGTACAAAAGGTAGGAATATTAAAACACAATGTCAAACACGATCTCCCCCGTTCCCCGTTTCACGATGACTTTAGCAGGGTCGCCTTTTTTAAATTTGCCCAGGGTCTGCATATAACCCTTCACATCCGGAATTTTATGATCGCCGATCTGTACGATCACATCACCAGTTTTCATGCCCGCTTTTTCAGCCGCCTTTCCTTCACTGATGCCATCTGCTCTTACACCTGTACCGGTAAAAGTATAATCCGGCATGATGCCCAGGCTTACACTAAAACTCCTTCTGCCCGGCGCCTGCGTTTCCCTGGTTTTGGTAAAAGCTAATTTTCCCTGCTTATTTGTTTTTTCTAGAACGCTATAAATATATTTCAGCAGCATCAATTCTCCTGTATAATTAATCTTATTGGCATCATCACCGGGTTTATGGTAATCGCTGTGCGAACCGGTAAAGAAAAACAGAACGGGAATATCTTTCCTGTAAAAAGAAGTGTGGTCGCTTGGACCGGTGCCGCTGCTGTCAAAATTTATTTTCAGGTATTTTTCTTTTGTTGCAAGATTTTGACCCCAGCTAGGCGACGTGCCGTAACCACCAATAGTTACACCATGGGTACTGTCGTTGAGCCTGCCTACCATATCCATATTGATCATGTAGTTTGTTTTGGCAATATCAATGGTTGGGTGTTCGGTATAATATTTACTGCCGTACAACCCCAACTCTTCGCCGGAGAAAGCAATAAAGAGATAATTATAAGTTTTAAGTTTCGATCTTTTTAACTGTTTGCCGAGTTCGATCAATGCCGCTGTGCCGCTGGCATTATCATCGGCACCATTATGTATTTGTGGTGTACTGCCGGTAAATAAAGAGTTATGATCTTCTCCATAACCCAAATGATCGTAGTGTGCGCCCAGTATTATGGTATTAACTGCCCCATTATCTACATAGCCGATCACATTATGCCCGGTCCTTTTTTTATCGCTGATCGAGATCTCCAGTTTAATATCTGCAGATGCTGTTTCGCTTTTAAAATATTTGTTCTTTGTTTCATTGCTGATATAAAAAACAGGCATCTTTACTTTTTCAGTTTTTGATCTCGGATCAAATTTTAATTCATCCTTTATAGCCGAACTGTTAAAGATGAGTAACACCGATGCACCTTTTGATGCTACATTGTTTATTTTTTTGATGATCGCGTCTTCCAGGTCAAAATGAGGATTACTTTTATTTTCTTCCAGTATTTCTTTCAGGTCCCAAAACCAGGCCGCATCCGCTTCCGGTAAAGCAATAGCACCTGAAGTTTCTGTTTTTGCATTGGGGGAGAAAGTGAAAGGGAAATAATCTTTGTCCAATACCAGTTTATCTCCGTTAATTGAAACCTGTGTGGATGGATCTAATTGTTTTCCTTCGGCAACTTCAAAATTCTGAATATAGGTCCCATTTTCTCCTTTTGGCAATAAACCTGCTTCCACAAATTGGTTGGTTATGTATTCATAAGCCAGTTTTTCACCCGCAGTTCCTGTCCTTCTTCCTTCCAGTTTATCATCGGCCAAAAAACCAATATGCGTTTGAAGGGCGGTTACAACGGCTTTGTCGGCTTTTATTTGTGCTTTTTTGTTTTTTTGTGCTGAAGTAATGGTTGAGATAAGTAAGACCAACCAGAGAAAACGTTTCATGTATTTGTGTTTGGTAAAGAGCTACAAAGGTAGCCTTGTGCATGACTATATATGTAAACAGAATGTAAAAGTTAGCAACAAAACCATAATTTAATATTTCCGGATAGATACTTCATCTTTCCTAATTCGTAACTGTGTACTCGGGTTTACAGCTATTTTTGCATTCAACATTGACAAAAAAGATAAACATAGCATTAGTAGGCAATCCCAACAGTGGAAAAAGCTCCCTCTTCAATTATTTAACCGGCTTAAACCAGCAGGTAGGTAATTTTCCGGGTGTAACCGTTGATAAAAAAATGGGGCACAGTAAGATCTCAGCTGATATTTCGGCTACCATTATTGATCTGCCCGGTTCCTATAGTTTATATCCCAAGCGAAATGATGAATGGGTGGCTTATAAGGTGCTGTTACACCTGGATGAGACCATTAAGCCCGATATGGTTTTACTGGTTGCGGATGCCAGTAATTTAAAACGCAACCTTTTATTCTGCTCACAGATCATTGACCTCAATATACCGGTAGTGGTGGCACTTACCATGATGGATCTTGCCAAGCGAAAAGGAACACAGATCGACATTTTAG
>JBDSGK010000279.1:0-2894 GCA_039919015.1 Ferruginibacter sp. | reverse complement strand
TTATTCAACCTGATCTCCACCCCATATTTATTGGCTTCTTTAACCAGGCAATCTATAATTGTTTGGGAGCTGTTGGTTACGGGAAACATCCTGCCGTCTGCTTCAGTTTTTAAAATTACACCCCGCTCTTTAAACCAGTCGATGGTATCATTTGTAAAAAAATGATGAAATGCTTTTTTCAGGAAGGAAGAGCCCCGGGGATATTTTTTGATCATCTCCGCAATGCTGAAACAGGCATGTGTTACATTACACCTGCCGCCACCACTTACTTTTACTTTGCTTAATAGTTTGCCGGACCTTTCAAGTATGATCACTTCCAGCCCAGGGTTTAACCTGGCTGCATTAACTGCGCAAAAAAAACCGGCAGCACCTCCCCCAACTACGATCAAGCGTTTTTTATGCATATATCGATATTAGCTGCAAGTTATAGCTACAAGGGAGAAGCAAGCTATAAAATTTGCCCCCTTGAGGCTTGTATCCTGGGTCTTACTGATTTTAATAATCTGAGCAAAGATCGGGGTTTGCTTTTTCAGCAGCTTCTATTGCTGTAAATGAAGATAAGATATCAGCCTTACCCTTTTGAATACAAATATCATGTTCGTAGTGTGCAGCAGGTTTTCCATCAGCAGTGCGTATCGTCCAGCCATCCTTGTCATGAAAAACATCTTTGGTGCCCAGGTTGATCATTGGTTCAATAGCGATCACCAAACCTTCTTTTAATTTGGCACCGGTTCCTCTTTTTCCAAAGTTAGGTACCTGTGGTTCTTCATGGAGGCTGCGGCCAAGGCCATGTCCTACCAGGTCTCTCACCACGCCATATCCATGTTTTTTTTCGGTATGCTCCTGTATGGCATGAGCTATATCACCAACCCGGTTACCTATTGTGGCTTTTTCAATTCCTTTATACAACGATTCTTTGGTCACACGCATTAACTGTTTGATCTCCTCAGTTATTTCACCAACACCAAAAGTGTATGCACTGTCGCCATGGAACCCATTTTTAAAAACACCCACGTCAACCGAAATAACATCACCACTCCTTAATTCATTTGTTGTAGGAAAGCCATGAACCACGGCATCGTTAACAGATATGCAGCAGGCAAAAGGAAAACCATGATAACCTTTAAATGAGGCGGTTGCTTTATTGTCACGGATAAATTCTTCAGCGATCTTATCCAGTTGCAAAGTAGTTATACCGGTCCTGATCACAGCTGCCACAACTGCAAGTGTTTCACTTACCAGTAAACTGCTCTCTCTCATCAGTTCAATTTCAGCCTTGCTTTTGTAATGGATCATGTTGCCGTTTTAAAACAAACCCCGACTTATTCAGTCGGGGCTTAATTATTTATTTTTTAAGTCCCCGCAAGGGGTATATAATTACATTCCTGCAGAAACTCCCTGCTGAGCTTGCCTTCCCTGTATCCTTCCACTGCTCATTAATCCGTCGTACTGGCGCATTAATAACTGGGTTTCTATTTGTTGTAATGTATCTAAAATTACAGCTACGTTGATCAATAATGAAGTTCCTCCAAAGAAAGTTGCAAAACCCTGCTGCATACCAAACACCAATTGAATGATCCCCGGAAGAATACCTACCAATGCCAGTAATACGGCACCGGGTAAAGTGATCCTGTCCATGATGGTACCAATATAATCGGCAGTTGGTTGTCCCGGTTTAACACCCGGTATAAAACCATTATTGCGTTTTAATTCATCGGCCATTTGCTTTGGATTAAATATCAAAGCAGTGTACAAGAATGTAAAAGCAATAACCGCAATTGAATAAATGAGCATGTATCCAACTTTGGTATGATCAGTAAAATATTTTGCCCATGAAGCTGTACCCCCCGATGAGAATAAGGTAGGTAAGAAAAGTATTGCCTGTGCAAAGATGATTGGCATTACACCGGATGCATTCACTTTTAATGGTAAGAAATTTCTTGCGCCACCAAACTGGCGGTTGCCTACAATTTGCTTTGCATAATTAACCGGAACTTTCCTGGTACCCTGTACCAAAAGTATAACGCCTAATATAACTGCGAGTAGCAATACTATCTCAATTAAGATGATCAGGATACCGCCGGCACCCCCTGTGATCCTGGCCGACCATTCCTGTGCAAATGATTGTGGTAAACGGGCAAGGATACCAACCATGATGATGATAGAAGTACCGTTACCCAAACCTTTATCAGTAATTTTTTCGCCCAACCACATTACAAACAAGGTACCTACTGTAAGAATAACAACTGTTGATATCCAGAAATAACTGCTGAATGCAGGAATAACGGCTTCTCCCAGGCTTTTCAAATAGCCGATATAAGCTGCTGCCTGAAATGCAGTTACGATAACGGTAAGGTAACGTGTCCACTGGTTGATCTTCTTTCTGCCGCTTTCTCCTTCTTTCTGGATCTTTGCCATTTGCGGAACAAGGATGGTCATCAACTGCATAAAGATAGAAGCCGAGATATAAGGCATGATACCCAAAGCAAAAATAGAAGCTTTGGAAAAAGCACCTCCTACAAAAGTATCAAGTAACCCCAGCATACCGGATTTAGTACTATCCGTAAGGGCAGCTAATTTATTTGGATCAATACCCGGTAATACAATAAAAGAACCTATACGGTAGATAAAGATCAATATCAAAGTGAATATGATCTTATTGCGTAGCTCCTCTATGCTCCAGATATTCTTAAGTGTTGTAATGAACTTCTTCACAGAATTTAAACGATTTAAGTGATTTGCGCTAAATTAAAAATGACCCCGCTAAGCGTGGTCGGCAAATATCGTGAAATTATTTTATTATCTCGATAGAACCTCCGGCTGCTTCAATAGCTGCTTTTGCTTTTTCACTGGCAGCATTCACTTTAAAAGTGAATTTGCCTTTCAGTTCGCCA
>JBDSGK010000278.1:0-14255 GCA_039919015.1 Ferruginibacter sp. | reverse complement strand
ATGAAGTGGGTTTTTTGTACTGGCACAGTTTTGGTATAGCTTCTATTACCTGATCATTTCTTCTTTTTTATTAAAAAATTAATAATGGCAAAAAAAGCAGTGGTAAAAAAATCCACACCTAAAAAAGCGGCTGCAAAGAAATCTGTAGCAAAGAAGGCTGTTAAAAAAACAGTTTCCAAAAAAGCAGCCCCTAAAAAAGCAGTTGCAAAAAAGACGGTAAAAAAAGCAGTGCCTAAAAAAGCTGCAGTAAAAGCTAAAATGCCAGTAAAAAAGAAGGCTGCAGTAAAGAAGGCACAGGTAAAAAAAGCACCGGTAAAGAAAGCTGCTCAAAAAAAGGTTGCCAGGAAAGTAACAGCTAAAAAAGTAGCACCAAAAAAAGCAGCAACAAAAAAGATTGTACAACGGAAAAGGCCGGCACTAAAGCAGGAGCCTATTCCATCTGGAACCCAGGCACCACCAATGAATGAACTGTCGGAAGAAATGCAAGAAGAGGCGGTTCATGCGGAAAAAGAAACGCAGTCAATGATGGGATCGGCGCATGTTGAAGAATTGATAGAAAAGAAGGAGGACCCAATCATGGCATTTGATATGCACATGGCACAAAAAGCAACATCCAAAGGAGATCGTAGCAATAAATTACGGTTGTCATCAACCGGGCAACGGCCCCTACGTCCATCGGGTAAAAAGCCCCTGTGGAGAAAATAGAACACAACAACTCCATCATATATCGTGAAGACTTGGTAACCTGTTGCTAAACCACAGACTTAATAACAGGAAGCAGTGAAAAAAGATTGGCCAATTTTGGCCAATCTTTTTTATTTATAGAAAGTACACGGGAGTTAATCCGTTAATCCGTATAAACGTTAATCCGTGAAGTACTCCACGGATCAACCAATTAACGTATTAACGTTTGAACCGATGCCCTCATCGGCGCATCTTTTATAAAACTATTTCGAGCTCATGTCGGGCCGTGCTTTTTCCATATGCTGCTCCCGGCTAACTACATCATCCACCAGCAGTTTTAATCTTTTATCCCAGGCATCCTGGCCATAATCCTTTATGTAGGTATCTTTAAACTGGGTGCCCATATTGGGAGAAAAATTATTATCCAGTTCTTTAAAACCATCTTTGAGGCCCCGCCTGTTAACAATTGTGGGGCTGCTGCCGGAGAATTGTTTTACATAAACATTCACACTGACTGTACTGTTCATTTTAGTTGTGATTAATACATTTCTTCTCAGTTCAGTCTGGATTTCCCCGGCCGTTCCGTTTTTATATACAGTAACGGTTACCAAAAATTTATCGGCTTTTACATTACCATTATAGCTTAATGTATCTGCCCAGCGATAGATCGAATTCATACCGGTAACTTCCAGCTTGGGCGTAAAGGTTTTTTCCAGGTCAAGGTTGTGTTCTTTGGCGGTGGGGTTTACTTTATCCATATCGGCATAAGATATTGGCCCCTCTGCAATAACATAAGCTCCGTTCATGGGGCCGTCAATGATCTGGCTCACCATTCTTTTATCGGTGGCGTTGTGAAATTTAGCAAGGTGCAATTTCCAACTGTCTTCAAAGGCCGACTGCATACCCGCTTTGGGTTTTACCACGTTAACCCGGTATAGGGTGCTTCCCTGGCCAAACACCGTAATCGTTGCTGCACAAAGCAGCAGGCATAATAATTTTTTCATAAATCAGTTGTTTAGGTTAAAAAATGTATTAAAGCTTTTACGGGGGAGAATTAAACGAAGGCTTAATGGCGGTTAGTAGTAATAATTCTTAAATGTAATGTTTTTATTAATTGGTAGTATGTGTTATTTTGATGGGAGTTCCTTAGGAAGATCTTTCATATAGCTTTTGTACTATGCACGGCATCTTGCGGGCTGTAGCTTCAACATCGGTAACCTGCCTGCCGGCAGGAAGGCCCTACTATGTTGGCTCATTATACGGCGAAATAAAAAATACCTATTAGGTAAATGCATACCCACTTTAGAATATCAGGTTACTAATTGCGACCATGGTATTTTTCGATTTTACTGCTACTGAGTTTGTAGACAACCACTCTTTTAAATTTCATTTCTAAAAAATTTATGAAAGTTCGCAGTAAACTAAAGAATAATAGCTTTTAGTTATTTGTCACTTTTTTGCTTGCCCAAAAAAGTAACCAAAAAAGGGCCCCGACAAACGATTACAGCCCGTTTTTCGGAAGCAGCTACGTTCAACATGAGTACTACTGTAACTTCAACATTTGTAATTCTACTCTTAGGCGCAGTAACCCTACAATAATAATAAAAGTGGCGTACAGGGCAATGGATACCCACACTGGAATATAAGTTTACTAACTGTGACCATTGTATTTTTCCATTTTATTGTTACTAAGTTTGTAGAAAGCCACTCATTTAAATTTCATTTCTAAAATTTATAAAAATTCCTGAAGAATGGGATGAGTTATTAGCTGATCTATGAAAGAGCCTGCTGGTGCCGTGGGTTGGCTGGCAAAACGGCCGGAGGCATCGGGTTTGCCTTGACTTTTTTTGTTACTCCTGAGCGAAGCCGAAGGATTGTATCACCTGTCCCGATCTATATCGGGAATACAAAAAAGTAAAAGATCAATACATATCCATCTCCTCCATCATCACTTCCTCAAGCGGGTTAAGCCCAAGTTGCTGTAATACCGTATTGCAGCGGTAGAGCAGCGCAGCCGGCAGATCCCCGGTATAGGCATGGCACCAGAAAGTGAGCAACAGATTTTGCTGTATAGCAGTAAGTGGCTCCCGGAGTTTTAATATCAGGTGGTGCAGGGCCGAGATCTCGTCATCCCTCAGGTGGTTGAAGGCGTTATTGGCCAGCAGGTCAACAGTAAGGGAGAGTATAGTTTTATTTTGCATAATGTTGTTTTTTTAAATTTAAAAAATTGATCATTTTTTCAAAAGAACCATTTTATACAATGAGCTTTTTTTAAAAAAGCGGATGATTATTCCACACTATTTTCCATGCCCCTGGTTGTCGCGGTCTCTTTCTCCGTTGTCTGCAGTACGCTCCCCACTGCTATTTGTTTGTAACCCCCCATTATTATCTGTTTTATTGAATAAGGCCGTGGGTTCAAAGTCCGGCTGATGTATCACCTCATCAACAGTTGTTTCTTTGGTCTCCGTCTCTTTGCCGGTTACCCCCGTTTGTCCGCCTGATTCCGTGAGCAAACCAGCTTTTACGCTTTCATTTGTTTTACGCTGTACCATATCATTGTTTTAAAAATACAATATGCAAAAGCGTGCCAAATTTTAAAAGAAAACAGTCGGTGCGGATGGTTGTAGGTTTTTTGTAATGCTTTTAGGAAACCAAGCCTGCTATCGTTAGGCAAGCTCATCTTATAACGTAAAGAAATTGTAAAGCTTGTGTTATGTAATTGTACTGTGGAGAGAATGTGGATTGCGGGGAAGGAGCTTGTTTTTAAAATAAGCAAGGGCAAAAATTTGAATATAATGCCCTCGTTTTTAAGATGAAGGCATTGAGCGGCCTTAATTGGAACAGTTATTTATTTGCTGCCAGCAGATCAAACAATTGCTTATTGATATAAAAATTATCTCTTCCTATCTTTTGCTTTACCAGCAAATTCAGTTTCTCCAGTTCTTTTAAGTAACGGATAGCTGTACTGCGGCTTATATCCAGGTCCTTTTCCAGGTATTCAATTTTGGTATAAGGATATTTGAAAAGGTTATTCAGCAGATCCTGGCTGTATATTTTTGGCAATTCTGTCCTGATCGTTTGTTTGTATTGCTGCATCAGTTTTTTAATATTGCCGATGAGTATGATACTCTCATTCGCTGTCTGCTCTATGCCATCAAGCATATAGATTATCCATTCTTCCCATTCTCCCGTTTGCCGCACTTTTTGTAACAGCCGGTAATAATCATTTGTATGCTGAATGATATACCGGCTCAGGTATAATACCAGAAGATCAAGTAAGTTTTTTTGTACCAGGAAAAGTATATTCATGATGCGGCCTGTTCTTCCATTGCCATCATAGAATGGATGAATGCTTTCAAACTGGTGATGCATGATGGCCATCTTTACCAGTGGGTCAGCATCCATCATCGCATCCTCATTCATAAATATTTCCAGGTTGTTCATTAAGTACACGATGGTATTATGATCCTGTGGCGGAACGTAAACTACTTCCCCGGTTTTATCATTCAGTAATTTGGTTCCCGGTAGTTTCCTGAACCCGGCTTTATTCCCCTCCACCTGTTCCTGTATCTGCAGGATAAGATTATTGGTGAGCAGCCCGTTCTTTTTTACCAGCCCGAAACCTGTTTTTAAAGCCTTTGCATACAGGTGTACTTCTTTGGCGGCTGCTGATGCAAACTGGTTGGCAAATAGACTGCTCTGGTACACTTCGGCAAAAGTGCTGATGATATTTTCTACAGCCGAGCTCTCCCTCGCTTCCCGGAGCGTAAGTGTTTCGATTAAAATGTTCTGGTTGGGAGTACTGGTAATAACACCCTTTAATTCGGCCAATGCCTTATGGGCCAATGCGGTTTTACGTAGCACGGCCCTGGTTTCTACATCTGCCTTAAAGGGAAGGAGCTCTATCTCTGGGGAAATTTAACTCATATTATACTATTGTAAGTCAAAAAAGGCAATTATTGACTTATGTTTTGAAAATAGGAGTCAATTTTGAAGCTTTTTGATGTATATAAAGATTACAGTTAAGGAGAGAAGACCTGTTTTTTTAGGTGGTAGTACCGCCGGGTGTCCAGGTTGTTTTGGTTTTCATAACCATCGGGGCAGCAGGCGGTGGGCCCGGTTCTCTTTTTCGCAGAATGTAGCAACAAAGCTGAATGATATCAATGCTATAGCTGAATATAATTTCTTATGTTGCATAGTTGGTTAGGGAAGTATATTAATAGGGGAGGGAATATTACCTCCCAGGCTTATTGAAAGGAAAAACATTTTTGATATATTAACCTTTAAACACCTCATCCATGTGGAATTGTAAGAACTCTTTCTTTGGGTAATATTTCTTTGGGAGAATCATTTTTGTTCCCGTTAAGGAAGCAAAATATTTTCTATGATATTCTAATTTGTTTTTCTTTTTTAAGTCTGTGGAAAGTATAATCTCAAATTTCTCAGTTATTCCAATATAGCCCTTGTCATAAGCCCGATCATACAAAGCGGAAAGACAAATGCCATTTTCGGGGTTTAATCTCTCATCTTCCCTTTTTGCCCATGGAATAATATGACTTGCAACTAATAAATCAGGAATATCAATTCCTGTTATGGCACATCTAGTTGAATAGTTTGCCAATACAATTTGGCGGAATACGTTTTGATTAACTCTTGTTTTAACTTCTCTAACTTTATATTCACCTTTTAAGTTTTCGGTTCCTTGTAATAAGTCAGAAAATTTATCTTCAATTGCGATGTGTTCTTTTTGTGCCAATATTCTTTCGCTTTCAAAAAGTAAATCCTCTTTATTATTTACAAACTCATTCCAAATTGGTTCGACTTGTTTTTTCCCTCCTGGTAAACCTCCAATTCCTCTCTGTTGATGATAAGGGTCTACACTGGCAAAATTATTCAAACGCATAGCTATTGAACTTGGTGTTCTTCCAAGTAAGCTTGCTAAGTGAATTATTTGCGGATTACCAGAATGCAATTTGCCGAATTCAAGTTTTAAGTAAAGATTCAATGAAACTATCAATTCATCTCTCGTCCAAAGTTTCAATTTTGCCATGTTATATTTTTAGATTGTTTGTGTTTTTCCCTTTCAAGAATCAAAACTAAAATAATCAACTTTTGGTAAAACAATATCCGGCTTACCCGGCAGCTTTTTATCATGCAGTCTGTAGCGGAAACCATTTGCATGTAGAAATTTGCGTACCAGTATTTCAGGCTTTGTGTTCTTACCTTTAATCCGGCTCATATTGTAGCTTCTCGTTTGTTTATTGTGCACATCTGCCATTTGATAAAACTACAAACAAAATCACTTTAGCCCACTTCCTTATTCTTACTATACATAAACCTAAACAGCATAAAAGACAAAACATCAGCCACCATTTTTAAAACCAAAAATATAAGCGACGCTTTTATGCCGGTAAAAACGGGTAGCAGTATCATGAGGTGCATGGGTACCACACGCAGGTAAGGTAAAAAGAACAGGAAGCCCGTTGGTAATGGGGTTTGCCCACCGAGCACCTGTTTTCGTCTGATAAAACCTGCAAGGGTTTCCATAAAGAATACGGCCGCACCAATGAGCAGGAATAACCTGTCAACATATTGTATGCCCTGGCCTATGAGCAGGAACAGGGCATAACCCAAATGAAAACCCCCATAGTGCAGTAAAAAGAACCAGGCCATGCAGCCGCTGTTTATGCCGGTAGCCGATTGTTCATTATTTTTTAACTGGCTGGTACTGTTATTTATGGTGAGCAGGTCGAAAAAATTAAATAGGCCAATGATTACACTTTGCAGCCAGTATATCCAGATAACAGTAGTAAACCCATTGGGATGAGCCTGGTAATACCAGATACAATACAGGTTGCCTGCAAACAGGAAAAGAAAGGAAGGATTGCTGAAATATTTTTTAAGCATGCAGGAGATTTGATTATAAAAATAGGTCATTCCTGCATTTGAAAGGGGTGCCTGCTGGCAGGTGTCAGGCCACTACTAAAAGAATTTACAATAAAATGCTGTTGCTAGTCCGATACTTTATAAAATGAAAGGTATTGAGGTGGCCAGACACCTAAAATATTTGTTCAACTATTTTATCATTTAGGGTTAAACCTGATCTTTTTGGAAATGCATGGTCTTATCGATTTAGGTGTCTGGCCACTACAAAGAGTATTTGAATTTAAGGTTACAATTTGCTTAAAAATAATAAAGATTCAAGAGATTTCGTAGTGGCCTGACGCCTTAGTTTACCTCAATTAAAAAGGTATAGCAGCAATACTATACCTTTTTAGTAATATTCATCATTCTCTTTACTTACACATCCCCATCATATTCCGAGTCATTACCTGCGAAACCGAAAAGTGGTTTAGCCTGTCAATAGGTACTAATTATACCATCTACGCTTCAGTAAAAGAAAGCTTAATCCTTTTCATCCTTCCTTCTAAACCCGATCTGCTGCCTGGGCGGCTGTAGCGGGGTCAATAATTTTTTGAGATAACCAAAGATCAGCGCAATCTGTTCATCGTGGTTGCCCATTTTCTTTTCCATTTTTTCCAGCTGCAGTAAAATGTCTTTGTGTGTCAGCAGCAAGGCCCTCATCTTCGTGAATACCCCGATGATCTATATGTTTACATCAATGGCAGTTGAGCTGTTCAATACGCTGGACAGCATGGCTACGTCCTGTTCTGTAAAGGCATAAGGTTTGTTTTTGAATGTTGACCTCGCTTTAGGGTGCCAATTTGGTGCCTTAAAGACAGATACTCTTCCGGGGTCAGTTCAAACATAAAATCTATCGGAAAGCGCCTCGGATTTCGTTTTACCACTCTTTTAAGCATTTTGGTTTCAAAGGCATATAATTCAGAAAGATCAAAATCCAGCATTACTTTTTGCCCACGGATAAGATAGATCTTATGCATAACCAACTCATCAGGAATGATGGGTATTTCTGTGCTATTGGGCATAGTATAAGATTTTGGAAGGCACAAATGTGATATCCAATCCTAAAATAAATCCATCGCCTAAATAAATTAAGTTGTTTTTCCCGGGTAATTATGATGATCTCCACATGAGATTCCATATCTCACAACCGAAGTAACAATTTGTGATCTCAGTTTTTCTTTATTCCTGTTTGCTCATTTCAGGCTTTGTGTTTTTGCTGCGGATCTGCTGCATATTATAGCTGCGCCGCTGAGACGTATGTAGTGTCCTCATCCTTTTGGAGAAGGGAATGCTCTAGCCAGCCCTTTTTGAACTTCGTTCGTTCCCTTATCAGGGAACCCCGAAAGGGGAGGAAATGGAGGAGATTGAAGGGAGCAACATGTTTATAAAATTAAAAGCGTCATCATAAAGATGAATCTTTTAATAAAAACCATTTCGCTTCAATCTTCGCATAGCTCTACTCCTTGTCCCTTCCCCGAAGGGAAAGGATAGGATGGGGCTAAGGCTGTATTGGAGTAATATACATCTGCCATAATACCACAAAATTAAAAAGGTATGACCAAAGCCATACCTTTTTACTATTAATAAAATTTTCTTATTTACCCATCCCCATCATATTCCCTGTAAACACCAGCGAAACCGAAAAACGTTTCAGGTCATCAACAGGTGCACCGTTCAGGGTTTGGTTTTCGGCACTTTTCCAGGCTTTGTCTTTAAAGCTTCCTGTATAGCCGGCCTGTACACCAATACCGTGGTTGCCATCAGGTGATTTGAAACCAATACCCATACCCAGGCGGTAGGTAAAAAAGGTATTAGTAAATTTTACACTGCGGATATTATTTTGTGTAGTTGGTGAGTTTGCCACATCATTAAAAGTTACCGCATTCACGTCTTTCCACATAATGGCGTGATAATTTTCTACACCCAATCCTGCTAATGGGTAAACCATTACCCTTGCGGAAGGAATAAAGTCATAACCGATGTCGAAACCGCCCGAAAGAAAACGCATGGTGCTGCTTCTTTCATCGGGATCGCCGGTTAAACTGCTGCCCGCAGTAATACTCATTTGAGAAATAAAATTTTTCATTTCATGCATGGAACCTAAGCCAATGGTCCACATATGATCCCTTAATGGCTTATATTGGGGGAAACCTCCCAAACGCCCTTTAAGATTTTTAAATTGCTGGGAGCTAAAACCCACGGTCTTCACCATCATAGGTTTATAATCTTTCATTTTTCCCCAATGGGCGTTCTTATCCCAATGGCCCTTTTTGGCCGGCTTTTCCTGTGCTGCTGCTGTTAGGGCAGTGAAACAGAGGATGCTCATAATAATGCTTTTCATAACTTGTAGTTTTTGTGTAAAATGTAAAAAAATAGTGTACGCAGCGTATGCTGCATTTTTTGTGCCGTATTGAGTAAATACGTAAAAAATGATCACGCAGATCTCAGCCAGGACCCGCTTTTGTATATGAACTTGATCTTTGTTTTTCCATTTGATGTTAAAACACTGAAAATGTTCAACAAGAAGATATAGACTGAGGGAATGTAGTTCTGTTTAAATAAAAAAAGCTGAAGGTCTTGGCCAGCCACGTGCCGGTCCGGGGGTCCTTCAGCCTTGAGAACAGTGTAAACTATGCCTCAATATTTCATTTTAATAAAAACAAAGACCATACCAGCCCTGGGGATTCTGTTTATTTTGTAAGTCTTGGTTTATAGCATACAATTAACGGCATAATTTTTTCAGCATCTATCTAAAAAATATATGAGCCAGGCTTTTGTAAAAGAAGAAGACGAACAATGGTTGCATGATATACAGCCCACGGTCAATGCGCTGGTCGTATATCTTACGCGGCAGAATAACGGGGTAAGCGTGTATGAAAAAAGCAGCGGAAACAGCGATAAGCATGGGCAAACCGTATATGAAATGAGCAATGGGTTAAGTTATATGCACAATGAGGAAGGTAAATGGATGATGATATTATGAACTGATTCACGCAGGGTACACAGGGTAGCTGAGAACGCATAGTAACTCCGCGACCTCCACTTCTCAGCGACCCCTGCTTGAAATTAATAATGTAATTTAGTTTCTATGAAAAAAGGATTGGTAATTCTCGGGCTGGCTTATGCTGCTGTGGTAAATGGCCAGGCTGATAAACCATTTATTAAACTGGTTGAACCAACCAAGACAGATATCAGCACAAAAGCAGCAAGGCAGTATATTGTTGGCAGTACCTGCAGTACCTGCAACCTCAATATCAACGGGCAGCCCGTAAAGGTTTTCCCAACAGGCGCTTTTGCTTATGAGCTGAATTTAAAACCAGGTGATACTTCATTTAACCTGCTGGCTTTTACAGCGCCGGATAAAACGGTAAATAAAAAATTAAGCTATGCCTATGCTTTACCGGCACCGCCCGATACCGTAAAGACATTGGATATTGCATCCATTGAAACTTTTCCCGAAGGCAATTTATTTGTAATGCCGGGCGACAGGATAAAATTTAAAGTGAAAGCATTGAGCGGTTCCAAAGTTGTTGCCAATGGTAACATTCCTTTGTACGAAATGCAAAAAAATAAAATGCCCGGTATTTACCAGGGCGAATACGTGGTAAAGGAAACAGATAATTTTTTAGTAAGCCAGGTACCCGTAAGCATCACAGATTCAACCGGGAAAACAATTACCAAACAAAGCCGCTACTGGGTAAGTATGTTTGGTCCGCTGGCACCTGATGTTGCCATAACAAAGGGAAGGCTTGCACATTTATTATTTGGCCTGGGCGATGACAGGTTGGGTGGCGCCAAAATTGGTTATATTGATTCGGCGGTGTTGTTACACGTGATCGGTAAAGTGGGCAGCGAGTATAAAGTACGACTGGCAAAGAACCGCACTGCTTATATACCCGATGACCTGGTTGAGTTTTTACCGAAGGGAACTTTTACACCCGAATCGCTTACTGATAAATGGACGGTGTATGGCGACAAAGAATTTGATTATGTACAGCTGGGTTTATTTACACGTTTGCCTTACCAGAGTTTTCAATTGGTTGATCCTTCAAAAATTGTGGTAGATGTTTTTGGTGCCACCAATAATACCAACTGGATAACACAACTGGATAACACCAAGGAAATAAAAAATGTTTTTTATGAGCAACTGGAAGACGAGGTTTTCCGCATCACCATAGAACTGAAACATGCCCAGCACTGGGGGCATAGTATTTATTACAAGGGCAACAGCCTGGTGATAAAAATAAAACGCCAACCCGAAAATCTATCGCTCAGTAAATTAACTATTGCAGTTGATGCAGGGCATGGCGGCAGCAATACAGGTGCCGGCGGCCCCACAGGCTCATCAGAAAAAATGCTGGCGCTGGCAGTATCACTAAAATTGCAAAAAGCACTGGAGCAGCAGGGGGCCAAAGTGATCATGACCAGGACAACAGAAAAATTCTTCGATAATAAAGAACGCATCTTATTTTTCCGCGACAGTATGCCTGATCTCCTGATCAGCATTCATCTTAATTCATCTTCCGATCCCATACGGGTTACGGGTACCAGCACATTCTACCGGTATATTGGATTCAGAAATTTAAGTAATGCCATTTACAAGCGTATGCTGGAGCTGGGTTTAAAGGAGTATGGTAATAACAGCAGTTTTAATTTTATGCTCAACAGTCCGATCGAATATCCCAACGCATTGGTAGAAACATTATTCCTGAGTAATCCTGAAGATGAAATGAAAATGATGAACGAAGGATTTCAGCAGCAGATAGCTGATAAGATCGTACTGGGGATAAAGGATTTTTTAAATAGTAGTAAATAATTGATATTCTCCGTGCGCTTTGCGAAAACCTTAGCGCTCTTTGCGGTTAAATTTTACCGCAAAGCACACAAAGAATTCCGCAAAGAATGCAAAGTAGTTAGCGTGTTCTTGTTTTCAGAGACGCTTCATAAGCAGCCACTGTTTCTTTTACTGCATTAATAACCTGTGTTGTTGGCGGCCAATCACCATCCTGCAAAGTATTTTGTAAAGAACTGAATGCATTTAAATATTTCCGGACCTCAGCTACCTTGTCCTTATCACTTATCATGTCCAGATCGTTCCGGCATTTTAAGATATTGTTGTAACAGATCAAACTCAGGTCGTGTTGAAGTGTAAGGTCCTTTACACTTGTCTTTACCCTTGGGTCCATCTTTACGGTAATGGGTTGGTTATATACTTTGCCATCAACCGCTAATCTTGCCGTATAATTTCCTGGCATTACCCAGGGTGATGTAGGATCGGGTGCTGTATTCATATAGGTAGCCGATATAGGATAAGAAGGCGGAACATTTACAGGTTGATAATGCATATCCCACATGTACCGGTGTGACCCCGGCTGTGCTGAAAGCAGCTGCTGTGGCCTGATCCAATAAGAAGGTACATTATTAGGTGGAATGGCATACAGCGTATCGGTTGATGCATATTTACGGATAACTGCCCCCTTACTATCTACAATTTCCAGCTGAATATTTTTTGCATTGCTGCCAAGATAATAATTGATGATGGCACCATCTGGGGGGTTTTGTCCTGCTGGTTCTTCCTGCGGAACCGGTGTATCAGGATACATACTCCATCTTATACGGTAAGCTGTTTGCGGTTTGTAAAGGATCGCTGAATTGTTTAATTGCTGATTGCTTAATTGTCTTAGTGGTGTAATATCATCCAGTATCCAGAAACTGCGGCCATGCGTACCAATTACGAGGTCATCATCTTTAATTACCAGATCTCTTATAGATGTTGCAGGCATGTTCAGACGTAAAGATTGCCAGTTTGCCCCATTATTAAAAGAAACATACACCGCCCTTTCACTTCCTGCAAATAATAATCCTTTGCGTACAGGATCTTCTTTTACAACATTGATGGGATCATTGGGTAAACCATTTACAATTTCGGTCCATGTTTTTCCACCATCGGTTGTTTTGTAAATATGTGCACGCATATCATCAAGCCTGATACTGTTTACGGCAGCATAGGCTGTATTAACATCGGTATGACTGGCATCCATCAACGAGATCTTGCTCCAGCTTGGGATTGCAGGAGGAGTAACATTCTTCCAGGTCTTTCCGCCATCTCTTGTTACATGAATTAAACCATCATCTGTACCGCACCAGATAGTATTGATATCAACATAAGAAGGCGCCACTGTATAAATAACACCGCGGCGAGGCATTTTCTTCATGTCTTCTTTTGAATAAATACCAACGCTTGCCGGTATATCCCAACTTTCCCTGCTCAGGTCAGGACTGATGATATCCCATTTATTCCCACCATCCATGGTTTTAAACAAAACATTGCCGGCATAGTACAATGTTTTTTTATCAATGGGATTAAATAATACCGGCGCCGTTCTTATAAAACGGTACTTGCCGCTTCTTACCGCTTCAGGCGAAATATTTTGTGATTGTCCATTCCTTTTATCATACCTCGAAATTTTTCCACCGTAAATAATATGAGGGTTTAATGGATCTGCAGCTACATAACCATATTCTTCTGCAGCAACCGGATGCCATTCACGGTAACTGATCTGCCCGTCATTTCCTCTCGAAGCAATACCAACACTTCCGCTTTCCTGTTGCCCGCTATACACATTGTAAGGAAAATCATTGTCAGTACTCACATGATAGAACTGTGCAGTAGGCTGGTTATACCAGGATGAAAAAGTTTCGCCTCCATTGACCGTGATGATGGCACCCTGGTCACTTGCAATTAACATGATATTGCTGTTGTCGGGATTTATCCAGATGCGATGGTAATCATCGCCGCCCGGCGCACCACGAAAAGCTGACCATGTTTTTCCACCATCAATACTTTTCCAGGTAACCACATCTGCTGTGTAAACAATGTCTGCATTCTTTGGGTCTGCTTTTATTTCTGCAAAATCAGTTCCTCTTCCCCAAAGCCTTTCATCAGGATTTGTAAGGGCCCACGTTTCACCCGCATCGTCGCTCCTGTAAATGCCACCATATTTTCCTGCTTCAACAGTTGCATAAAGCCTGTTGCTGTTGGATGGGGCAATACAAAAACCAATTCTTGACAGACCCTGTTCGGTTGTGGGTAAACCTGTTGTCAATTTTTTCCAGGTAGTTCCGCCATCGATACTTTTAAACAGGCCGCTTTCTTTTCCGTTCCAGGCGCCATTCTCCCATGGGCCCTGCCTGCCTGCCCACATATCGGCATAAATAATATTGCTGTTATTGGGATCGATGGTAACCTGTATGGCACCTGTATTCTCATCTTTATACAAAACTCTTTCCCATGTTTTTCCGCCATCTGTTGTTCTGTACACACCTCTTTCTTCATTGGCCCCATAAGGATGGCCCAGTGCTGCAACAAATAATCGATTCTCATTTTTTGGGTCAATGGCAAGTCCGCCGATCTGTTGTGCATTTTGTAAACCGATGTTCTTCCAGGTTAAACCGCCATCGGTTGATTTATATATGCCATCACCAACGCTCAGGTCTGGCCGCTGTAAACCTTCGCCACTGCCCACATAAATGGTATTTGGATTTGATGGTGATACCGCAATATCACCGATACTGCCGGTTGGCTGGTCATCAAAAATGGGTTTCCAGGTGCGGCCGTAATCAGTGGTCTTCCATACACCACCATT
>JBDSGK010000277.1:0-8902 GCA_039919015.1 Ferruginibacter sp. | reverse complement strand
GTCAGGCCAATGCTTACTTAGAAGAGCATGCTAAGTAATTAATTTAATTATCACAGGCAAATTTTATGGTATTAAAACGAGTTGTAGTTACCGGATTGGGAGCACTAACTCCATTGGGCAAAACTGTCGAAAGTTATTGGCAGGGTTTGTCAGAGGGAGTTAGTGGTTGTGATTTTATCAAACAATTCGATTGCAGTAAGTTTAAAACCAGGTTTGCCTGTGAGGTTAAAGATTTTGAACCCACCGATTACCTCGAACGTAAGGAAGCCCGGAAAATTGACCGTTTTACCCAGTTTGCTTTAGTAGCAAGCGATGAGGCGATCAAAGATGCCGGCATCAGCAAAGAAAATGTTGATGTGGACCGGGTAGGTGTAATTTTCGCCAGCGGCATTGGCGGTATCACTACTTTTTATGAAGAAGTATGCAACTTTGCTTTAGGCGATGGAACTCCCCGCTACAACCCCTTCTTTATTCCAAAAATGATACTGGATATTGCCGCAGGGCAAATATCTATGCGTCACGGATTTCGTGGGCCCAATTATGCCGTTGTAAGTGCTTGTGCCAGCAGTACCAATGCAGTTATTGATGCTTTTGACACGATCAGGTTGGGCAAGGCCGATATTATAGTAACCGGTGGCAGCGAAGCCGTTATCAGTTCACCCGGGGTTGGTGGTTTTAATGCCATGAAAGCCCTGAGTGAAAGAAATGATGACCCGGCTACAGCCAGCCGTCCCTTTGATAAAGACCGTGATGGTTTTGTTATGGGAGAAGGTGCCGGTGTTTTAATCCTGGAAGAGCTTGGCCATGCGCTTGCACGTGGCGCAAAGATCTATTGCGAAATTGCTGGTGGCGGTGCTACTGCCGATGCACACCATATCACTGCCCCACACCCCGAAGGATTGGGTGCACAAAATGTTATGAATGCTGCATTGAAAGATGCAGGGATGAAACCAGAGGATATTGACTACATTAATGTACACGGTACATCAACACCACTTGGAGACCTGGCTGAGACAAAAGCCATACTGAATGTATTTGGTGAGCATGCCTATAACCTGAACATCAGCTCTACAAAAAGTATGACGGGCCATTGCCTGGGTGCTGCAGGTGTTTTAGAAGCGCTGGCCTGTATCATGGCTGTAGTAAAAGATATCGTTCCCCCCACGATCAATCATTTTACGGATGATCCGGAACTGGATCCAAAACTTAATTTTACTTTTAACAAAGCACAGCACCGTACCGTAGATGCAGCCCTCAGCAACACTTTTGGTTTTGGCGGGCATAATGCTTCTGTAATAGTAAAAAAATATGTTGCCTGATATTCCTGCAAGTAATTTTTCAAATTTCCTTTTTTTGTTAACAGCAGCTGCAAAGTAAAAATTGCGTAATTTTAATTGAGCTAAATAAGATTAATTTCACGGAAACCATTTATTCATTTTGCAATTCATTAAAGATTTTTTTAAGAGCCAGACGCATAACCGTGAGTTTAAAAAACAACTCAGTAATGTGCTTGGTTTTACACCGGGGGAGATCACGCTTTATAAAACTGCCCTCAGTCACCGGAGTGTGAGGGAAGGGGCCGATGAAAATAACGAGCGGCTGGAATTTTTAGGCGATGCCGTTTTAAGTTCGATCGTTGCACATTATCTTTTTAGAAAATACCCATACAAAGGCGAAGGATTTTTAACAGAGATGAGAAGCAAGATGGTGAACCGACAGAAGCTGAATGATATTGCTTTGAAGATGGGCCTTAAAAAGATCACTTTCTATAATAAGTATGACAATGCTTTAAAGATATCCCAGATCTTTGGCAATACCCTGGAAGCATTGATAGGAGCGGTTTACCTTGATAAGGGTTATGCCGGTACCCATAAATGGGTGGAGAAATACATCATCATGCCGCATATGTTTATGGACGACCTGGAAGATGTGGAGATAAATATCAAGAACCGTTTATACGGCTGGGCCAATAAGAATGGCAAAGCCCTTGAATTTGAAACCCTGAGTGAAAAATTTGAGAACGGCCGCAGGCTATTTACCATTGGTGCAACTGTTGACGGAGAATTAATTGCCGAAGCCAAAGGATTTAATAAAAAAGATGCCAGCCAGATCGCTGCACAACTGGCGGTTGATAAATTAGGACTTTAAAGGTTATTGTTTAATTGTTATAGGTTATTAGTTAAGAGCCTGAATTTTTGAACACGCACCAACTATTAACAAATAACCATTAACTACAAACAGAATATATGACTTTTGGAATTTTAGGAAGTGGAAGCTGGGGAACAGCCATTGCAAAAATTTTAACCGATAATGGAAATACAATTCATTGGTGGAACAGGAGTGAAGTTCATATCCAATACATGCTGGACAGGCATCATAATCCACAATATTTATCAGCAGCTCATTTTGATACCTCAAAACTAAAACTCACCACCGATCCCGCAGAAGTTATCAGTAACAGTGACTGTATTGTAGTTGCTATCCCTTCTGCTTATACAAACAATGCTTTACAGGGTTTGGACAGGAATATTTTTGCCGGAAAAAAGATCATCTCGGCCATAAAAGGAATTTTACCTGAAAGCAATTTACTGCTCAATGAATACCTGAAAAATGAATTCAATGTTGAATTGAGCAATTATTTTGCGGTACTTGGCCCATGTCATGCAGAGGAAGTAGCGGCTGAAAAATTATCTTACCTCACTTTCTCCGGTATTGATAAAAAAACAACCCACGAAATTGCAGGCTGTTTTAAAACAGATTATTTGAACACGGTTGAAAATGATGACATCTATGGTGTGCAGTATGCGGCTGTTTTAAAGAATATTTATGCTGTAGGTTCCGGCATTGTCCATGGGCTTGATTACGGAGATAATTTCTTAAGTGTATTTATTGCCAATTGTGCCGATGAAATGGCCGGTTTTTTAAAGAAAGCTGGTATCAAGAATATTGAAGTGGGCCATACAGACATTCGCAAACCGGCCCAAGTACATCGCACCAATAATTATGCTGCTTCGGTTTATTTAGGCGACCTGTTGGTTACCTGCTACTCACTCCATAGCCGTAACAGGGCGTTTGGTAATATGATCGGTAAAGGATATTCTGTAAAAGCAGCGCAGCTTGAAATGAGCATGGTTGCCGAAGGATATAATGCCGGTAAATGTATCCATCACATCAACCGGAAGATCATGGCCGATATGCCCATTGCAGATACCGTTTATCAAATTTTATGGGAAAACCAGGCGGCAGCAGAAGGTTTTAACAGAATTGAGCAGGCATTGGTATAAAATGACCGTAACTTTATAGCAGAAAATAAAGCCATGCCTTTCTCTTTTTCAAATATCGGTAGCACAGCCCTGATCCTGATGGTGGTTTACTTATCAGTTGCAGAACTTGTAAAGTATTTGCGGAGTAATTATACCCACTCAAAAAAATAGATCTGCTGCAATTCCATCAGCAAATAATTTTCCTTCTTTTGTTAAGATAAGTTTATGATCTACATCTTTTAATCTGCCCGTACTTATATACTTATTACCTGCTACTTTAATTTCATTCCTCTTATCTTCCCCAAAGGTCTTGCTTACATAATCCAGGTCCAATCCTTCCATCGTTCTGAGAGCCGTCATGATATATTCATTCAGCTGCTGCGTTTCGGTTAATATTTCTTCTTCATAGGGAATTGTATTTTGCTGCAGTGATTGAATGTATAAACTGTTGTTGGCAATATTCCATTTTCTTTTCTTTCCGTCAAATGCATGAGCTGCAGGACCAAAAGCATAATAAGGTTCTCCTGACCAATAACTGCTGTTGTGTTTGCTCCTGTACCCGGGTTTGGTAAAATTGCTGATCTCGTAATGTTCATATCCTGCCTGTTCCAGCCAGTCCATTAATAATAAAAACTGGCGGGCCTGTTTTTCCGGATCAACCGGTTCTTTTTTATTAAGCGCTATCATTTTATCCAGGGCGGTCTTGGGTTCAACAGTTAAAGCATAGCACGAAATATGCGGAACATTTTTTTCAATGATGAGCTGTACATTTTTTTTCCAGTCATCATCACCCAACATGGGCGACCCATAGATCAGGTCAACAGAAAAATTTGTAAAACCCGCATTACTGATCTTATCAATGCATGCCAATGACTCAGCAGCCGTGTGCGCCCTGTTCATCCATATCAATTCTTCTTCTAAAAAACTTTGAATGCCAACACTTAGCCGGTTTATGCCAACAGAACGCCATTGCTGTAATTTCAGATCAGTGATATCATCGGGGTTTGCTTCCAGGGTTATTTCAATATCGTCTGCAAAAGCAAAACGATCGTTCAAAGCTTCAAAAATTAATTCCAGATCATCAATAGTTAAAATGCTTGGTGTACCTCCGCCAAAATATAATGTTGAAATAATTTCTCTTGCATCCTTCGCTACTATCTCCGCTTCGTTCTTCGGGATTTCCCTCCCCTTTGGGGAGGATAGGAGGGGCTGGGCTTGTGCTGTGGCTATTTCTTTAACGATGGCCTCCACCATTTTTTCTTTTTGGCCCAGTGAAGTTGAAAAATGAAAATTACAATAATGACAAGCCTGTTTGCAAAAAGGGATATGAATATAAATGCCAGGCAAAGATTTGTGATTTTAGTCCCGATAAGTATCGGGATAATATTTTAGATTTGATTATTAATGACGCCTGTTAAATTAATACGCTGTAAAATTCTGTTTCCTGTATGGCTCTGTACAGGCATTCTATTGTCTGTTCTACATGGCACTGCACAATCTACAAAAAATTCAGCCTATCAATTGCAGATACAATTTGTTGACAAAGATAACTCCTTTAACCCGCAGCCGCTAAAGTTACAAACCGGTTTTGCAAATAAACTATTGTGCAGGAGTTATGTGCAGGGTTTACCAACTTTACTGAGTTCAAAAGGTTATCCTACAGCTTCTGTTGATAGCGTTTTTGAAAATGAGCATTTTACAAGCATTCATTTATTTTTAGGGAAGCAATACCTATGGATAAAATTAAAAGCTGATAGTATTGAAAAAGCAGTCATAGACGACAGCCGTTTTAAAGAAAAGGATTACACCGGAAAACTGCTCAATATTCCACAACTTATAGTGCTGCAGGAAAGGATTTTAAATTACTATGAAAAGAATGGCTATCCTTTTGCGCAGGTATTTTTAGACAGCATCAGGCTTGCGGATGACAAAATGGAAGCCATACTGAAATCACGAAAAGGCCCCTTGTATCATGTTGACAGCATCAGGATCTTTGGTAAAGCAAAGATCTCTTCAAAATTTTTACAGCATTATTTAGGTATATCTAACGGCAGTTTGTATAACAAAGAAAAGCTGGAGCAGGTTGGTAAACGTATGCTTGAGCTACCTTATTTACAGGAAGTACAGCCCAATGATATTACCATGTTGGGTACCGGTTCTGTACTTAATCTTTACCTGGCACCCAAAAGAAGCAGCCAGGTTAATTTTTTAATTGGATTTTTACCCGGCGGCGAAACGGGCAAGTTGCAGTTAACTGCTGATGTAAACCTTGACCTGAAAAATGCTTTGAACAACGGTGAAACCATTTTATTTAAATGGCAGCAGTTACAGCCCAAATCGCCAAGGCTGAACCTGGGCTACCAGCAACCTTATATTTTTAATTCCAATTTCGGTTTCGATTTTTTGTTTGACCTGTTTAAAAAAGATTCTTCTTTTTTGCAGGTTAATGCGCTGGCAGGGTTGCAATATCTTTTATCAGCCAATCAATCAGGCAAAATATTTGTGCAGTGGCAGAATAGTTTCTTATTGGGTACTGGTGTAGATACCAACCTGGTAAAAGCCACCAAAAAACTTCCACCCAATATTGATGTAACAGCCATAAATATTGGATTGGATTATGAGTGGATCAGAACCGATTACCGACTAAATCCCCGAACCGGAAATGAAATAAAAGTGACCGGTTCAGTTGGGATAAAAAACATTAAAAAGAATAACGAGATACTGAACCTCAAAGACCCGTCTTTTGACTATGCAAGTTTATATGATTCTGTAAAAACAAGGTCATACCAGTTCCGGGTGAAATTGGGAGCTGCACATTATTTTCCTGTGGGCAAACAAGGCACTGTAAAAACTGCCTTCCATGGAGGTTTGTACATCAGCCCCAATATTTTTCGTAATGAATTGTTTCAGATCGGCGGGTATAAGATACTCAGGGGTTTTAGCGAAGAAAGCATTTATGCAACCCAGTATGCGGTGTTAACAGCCGAGTACCGTTACCGCCTTGCGCTTAATTCATATATGTTTGGATTTGTTGATGGAGGTTGGGTGAAGAATAAACACCAGGCTGTAAACCTCAATAATAATTTTATTGGTGCGGGCCTGGGACTTGCTTTTGAAACAAAATTTGGCCTATTGAATATCAGTTATGCAGCTGGCAAACGAAATGATGTTAAGTTAAATTTAAGGGAAGCCTCCAAAATACATTTTGGGTATGTCAATTACTTTTAAAAATCTCAGCAGCAGCCTCTATTTTTGCAACTAAATAATTCTTACGTGAAGCAGGTATTGTTCTTCTTGTTGTGTGTAGTTGCTTTTTCTGCCTCCTTGTGTGCTCAAAACAACGACTCTGTAATTGTAAACAACGATTCTTTGTCAACTCGTGGAGCTATTGATTCTGTTGTAATTCCTGTTGTTGATTCTGCCATTTTACCTGTTACAGGAGGGCCGTTTTTAAAACTGAAGAATAAGGTTTTGAATAGTGATGCAGAGCCGGTTTCATTAGCTGTAAGGTTTAAAAAAGATAAGGGTCAGAATTCTACATTTTATTTAATTGCAGCGATCGTTTTACTACTGGCGCTGTTTAAATTCTTCAACGACCGTTATTTTACAAACATGTTCAGGGTGTTTTTTAATACATCGCTCAGGCAAAGCCAGCTAACAGACCAGTTGTTGCAGGCAAAATTGCCCTCTATGTTTTTTAATATTTTCTTTTTTATAAGTGGCGGGGTATATGTTTATATGCTTTTATTGCATTACCGGTTAATTAATGAAGACAATAAATGGATCATGGTATTTTCATCAATGGGTATTTTGGGGCTTATTTATCTTATTAAGTATTGCACGCTAAAATTTACCGGGTGGGTTAGCGGGCTGCACGAAGTAACAGATACCTATGTCTTTATTATTTTTCTTATAAATAAGATCATTGGTATTTTCCTGGTACCCTTTATTGTCATACTGGCTTTTTCTGATAGTGCTATTGTAAAAATTGCTGCCTTGATCTCCCTGATGAGTATCGGAATATTTTTGCTCTTACGTTTTTTCAGATCATATGGCCTGCTTCAAAACCAATTAAAAATCAGCCGGTTCCATTTTATGTTGTACTTAACCGGGATAGAATTATTGCCCCTTTTGCTGATTTACAAGGGTTTAATGGTTTATTTGAGTAAAAACCTCTAACTTTACAGAACCAATTGCAGAAACTAATTTATGGTTACAAACGGTTCAACACAGGCTGTTACCTCAGCAAAAGCAGTTAAAAAAGTACTCATCACCCAGCCAAAGCCTGATGGCGACAAATCTCCGTATTTTGATTTGGCCAGAAAGTACTGCCTGAACCTGGACTTTCATCCTTTTATTGTTGTAGATGGCATACAGGCCAAAGATTTCCGTAAACAAAAAATAGATATTGCCGGTTATTCAGCAGTGATCTTTACAAGCCGCAATGCCATTGATCATTTCTTTCGCGTTTGTGATGAAATGAAAGTGTGTGTTTCCCAGGAAACAAAGTATTTCTGTATAACTGAAGCTGTTGCTCTTTATCTTCAAAAATTCATTTTATATCGTAAGCGTAAGGTTTTTTATGGTGCTGATGGTACCAATAAAAGCCTGTTTGATGTAATTAATAAACATAAGGATAATGAGAAGTTCCTCTATCCCTGTTCTGAATCTTTTGACAATGAGATAACGAACTGGTTAATTTCCAATAACTGTGAACACGCCACTCCGGTGATGTACAGGATAATAAGCAATGATATTACTGAAGTGATGTCAAGGGGATATGATGTTATTTGTTTTTTCACCCCGGGAGGTGTAAAAAGCCTTATCGAGAATTTTCCTAAATTCAAACAGAATGGAACCAAGATCGGCGCTTTTGGAGCCAATACTTTTAAGGCAGCAGAAGAAGCAGGCCTGGTTCTGGATATAAAGGCCCCCCAGCCACAGGCTCAAAGTATGGTAAGCGCTTTGGAACTTTATCTCTCTTCCCTTAAAAAGAAATGATTCCTCCACGGCCAACTCACTATTTAGTTTTTTTTGTGATTTCCTTAACATTTGTAAAAACACAGATTGTAAAAGGGTATCAAACTGTTATTTTTAGAAAAACAATCATCCATTTACTTGATTGTAAAAGAGTTTGACTTGTATCGTGAAGGTTGGTAGTTGTGCGTTTTCATAGAAAAAACCGGTTATTGAAATGCGCACAGTAAATAGCCCATTTTAGATTAGCAGTTCCCATAATTAGCGAAACCAGGAATTTTTTAGCTTAGAACCGGAACCGTTTTACTGCTGAGCAGTAAAGGAAACCACAGTTTTTTTTTGCTGATATCCAAAAACTATCGAAATTACAGCCCCATTCCATCCTTGAAAACAACCACCTAATTCCATCCGGCTGATACTGATGATAATCTGTTTGAAATATTCGATTTATGCGAATTAGATTTGAACCCGTAAACACAATATTTGTATTTTTCCGTCGTTTACAGTTTTCGGGGTCAAATTTTATGAGAAAAATTATTTTAGAATCAACTATATAAGCGATGATAATTCAAAATAATCATTACATTTGCCCAATACCCTCAAAGTTAAATACAATGAAGTACAGGCTCGTCTATCTTGTAGCTGTTATAGCTATCACATCT
>JBDSGK010000276.1:0-19366 GCA_039919015.1 Ferruginibacter sp. | reverse complement strand
AAGGGGGGATTTGGTAAGTCCCTGCTGAAGGGGAATAGCATAGTTTTTTTCCGTCCTCAATTTTATAAAAATTCTCAAATCCATTTTTAATCATCTCATCAACCCAGGGTGCTACTTTGAAGCCGGCTGCTTTCATCGCTTCTGTTGTTTTTGCTACCCCCAATACATCCCAGCTTTCAAAAGCACCGATCTCCCATCCAAATCCGGCCATCATACCATCATCAACACGATACAGTTCATCCGTTATTTCGGGAATGCGGTGAGAAATATAAGCAAAGAGGTTGTAATGAAAAAGCCGGTAAAATTCTCCTGCTTTATCAGTTCCTGCACATAAAGCTTTGATCCTTGTTTTCAGATCTTCAATGGGTTTAGCGGCTTCCAGTGTTGCGAATTTGGGTTTTTGTCTTGGCCCATATTCCATGGTCGTTAAATTCAGTGTAAGAATTTCTTTTTCCCCGGCGTCAGATTTCGTCTTCTTGAAAAATCCCTGTCCTGTTTTATCACCCAGCCAGTTATTCTCCACCATTTTATTCAACCAATCCGGGATATTAAACTGTTCCTTTGCTTCATCACCAGGACAATTATCATGCACACCTTTTGCTACTTTAACCAGTGTATCAATACCCACAACATCAGCGGTGCGGAATGTTGCAGATTTGGGACGCCCCACAACAGGCCCTGTCAGCGCATCGATCTCATCAACCGTTAACTGCAATTTTTCCATTGCATTCATAATGGCCATCATACCAAAAACACCAACACGGTTGGCGATAAAGGCTGGTGTGTCCTTACACAACACCGTTGTTTTACCTAAAGTAAGATCACCGTATTGCATTAAAAAATCTACAACTTCAGGATCGGTAGTTGGTGTAGGAATAATTTCAAGCAGGCGCAAATATCTTGGCGGATTAAAAAAATGCGTACCGCAAAAGTGTTTTTTAAAATCATCGCTTCTGCCCTCCGTCATCATGTGAATAGGAATGCCGGAAGTATTTGATGTGATCAATGTTCCCGGCTTGCGGTATTTTTCAACATCAGTAAAAACCAATTGTTTAATATCCAGTCTTTCTACCACTACTTCGATCACCCAATCACAATCAGCAATATCTTTCATGTTATCGGTGAAGTTGCCCGTTTTGATCTTCTTAACCACATCACTTGTATAAACCGGCGATGGGTTTGATTTTATAGCAGCAGCTAGTGCGTCATTTACAATCTTGTTTCGCTGCGATGGTTCTCCCCCTTCGGGAGAGTTAGAGGGGGCCAGTATGTCCAGCAATAACACCTGTAAACCAACGCCTGCAAAATGACAGGCGATACGGCTGCCCATTACGCCACTTCCCAGAACTGCTACCTTTTTTATTATTCTTTTTGACATGATTAAAATTAGTTAGTTAAACAACTATATGTAAAATCGAAATTAAGACATTCCTGATTAAGCTGAAAATAAAAAGAACAATGCAGCAGGGTTAAGGATATAGGGCAATGAAAATGGCTTTACTGCGGGTTATTTTTGTTTTGAATAACCAATTTACGAGGCTAAACCTGTCGTTTGCGGCCCAAATGAGAACGGGATAGTTTGGAAAATAATGATGCAAAAATGGATATTGGAAATAATATCCTGACAAGGCATTAACCCTCGAATTTTTGAGAAATGCTGTAATACTGTCGGCCCTGGCCATTAATGCTGCATCATCCATTTGATAAGGGTTGAAGAGCGGTGTATAATAAGAAGTATAGAATCCGCTATCACTAAAAGCAGTTAACAGGTGTGCCCTACCCGATTCTATCAATATCTTATCGTGCAGTTTATATTTAGTGCGGAGTTCAATTAATGACTGTAAAACTGATGGTGCATTTGAATCATCCAGGTTTTTTATATCCAGCCAGATGGCGGCCTGCAAATTCTTTTCCCGGTATAACTGCAATAGATCATCCAAATGATAACCTATACTTTTTCCCGGATCGTGATGAACATCCAAGGATCCTTTGGAGGCGGTATCAAAATAAATATCACATTCAAATCCTGCATTGGCCGGGCTTAGCTCATTCATCTTCGCTTTGGTATTAAGCGCTTTCTTCCAGTTTTTATCTTTATTGACCAGCATACTTTTGCTTTGTGGAAGCAGTGTTTGCTGTTTAACTTCCGGGTAATCCTTTGGAAACAGAAGCCTGGCCTGCCCTTTGTGTTGCAACACATCAACCAGCAGGTACAGGCCAATGATAAAAGCCATTAGCTTATATTTGTTTTGTGCAATCCACTTCAGCATGAATACTCCGTTTTATGAAATTTAAGCTTTTACCATTTAACGGTAAGACAGTCTGGCAAAATAACAAACCTTTTATCTGGTTCCTCCTGAGTTTGTTATTGATACATTCCATTTTAAAAATAATATTTTATCAGTACAACCATCAATTATTATTTACGGGAGCTGAAACGGGCATTACAACAAGTGAAAAAATTGGTTTACTTAAATGGTCGCTGATCCAGGACCTGATTTCACTGCTGGGCATTAATTCCCTTTTATTATTTGCCTTAACAGCAGGAAGACTGGTTAGCCCAAAAATATCAACCTGGCTTATTATCCCGGTCTTTGTTTTCGTAAACAGTTTTGCATTGATGCTGAACCTGGTTGATATATTTTATTTCCGTTTTCATTTTCAACGGGCAAATGCCGACCTGCTGTATGTTATAGATCACCCTTTCAGCCGGCTGATGAACCAAAATATTTTCTTACTCCTGGCACTGTTTACTGGGATCCTGTTTATTGTTTACCTGGTGTGGATACTACATAAAAAATTATTCGGTGCATTTAAAACAGGAAATTATTGTGGCCTTATTGTTATCATCCTGTTCATAGGTTTTGTTTTGGGGATAATGTTTAGAAACAACTTAACCAAATACCTGGTTCCAACATATCCCATGGTTCAACTAAAGAATAGCCAACTGCCAATCGTTCAAAATTCTTTTCATACTTTTTTATACTCGGTCTTCCGGACAGGAGAAAGTATTCATACACAGCATTACATGACGGATGCGGAATGTGATTCTAAGATGCCCATCAGGAAAAAACTAAATATCAATATGGCAGACAGCAATAAAAAAAACATTGTACTGTTCATTATGGAAAGTGTGCCTTATGAATTTTTTGATACGGCAAGCCCCTATAAAGTAGCTATGCCTTTTTTTGATTCTATCCTGAAGAAGAGCACCTTCTTCAGCAATGCCTTTGCCTATTCACACGAATCAAACAAAGGTATTACCGCAATACTTGCCGGGCTTCCTACCATTTCTGATATTCCGGTTTATCATTCGCAGTATATCAATATGCCCATTACGCCAATTGGCACTGTACTTAAAAGATTAAATTACCATTCCCTTTTTTGTATTGGGGATGCGTACGACAATTTTGGCTTTGCCAAGTGTATGAACTGGCTGGGTATTGATACCTATTACAGCCAGGAAGATATTCCCGGGTATAAAAAACTGCCTGCACACAGCATGGGATTACAGGATGAATATACACTTGATTTTTTCAGACAAAAGATCGATCAGCAGCAAACTCCTTTCTTTGCCGTGCATTATAATATATCAACACACTATCCCTATGATATCCCGGAATCTTTTTCAAACGGGCTGCCAAAAAATTATACAGCCCCCATGAAAAGTATGCGGTATTATGATCACAGCTTACAAAAGTTTTTTGATGCAGCAGCCAGCAAGCCCTGGTTTGCAAATACGATATTCATTTTTTGCTCCGACCACTGGTTAGTGCCCGATGATAAGCATGTACAATTTAACGCCGTTACGGGTTACAGGATCCCCGTCATCATTTATGATGCATCAGCAAATGAAAAAAAAATAAACCCCCGCCCCGTTAGTCAATTTGATATTATGGGAACTGTTTTAGCAGCAGCAGGATATAAAGAAGGTGTGATCAGTTACGGTGATAATTTACTGGATAGCATGTCATTAAAAGACCGGGCATTTTCAAAACCAAACAGTACGCTTTACCAGGTAACAGACAGCAGTTTTGTTTTGGGTTTTAATATCATCAGCAATAAACCTGAATACCTGTATAATTATAAAAAAGACATGCTGTTAAAACAGAACCTGGTAAACGATACAAACTCGTTGTTGGTCTTACATGCATTGACCTGGCAGGTAAAAGCATTTCTTCAAAAAGCGGTTGGCCATTATACCGGCAAGCCCTTCAACTAAACCAAATAAAAAGCCGGTTCAGTAATTGAACCGGCCTGGTATAAGATCCTTAAATTTTAATCTTCAAAAAACTCAACAAGGCCATTATCTACATAGCCCCATTTACCTGCTGCTGTTTTAACCATAACATATTTACCACCCTTCATAGATTTTACAACTGCATATTTTGGCACGAGTACATTATTATTTGAAAAAATGTATCCCTGCTGGTTTAAATTTCCTGTTAAGGTAAAACCAGGACCGGCAGGATCATACATGATATCTTCATACTCCGATTCAACAATATTTTTATACTTGGAATCCCTTACACCCGTTTTTCCATCTTTGGTAAAAATAAAATAATTGTTTCCTTCTGCTGATTTCACGTGTTTCAATTTACTATTTTCCACAGCTAAATATGGAGAACCTGTCCCAAACAAAACGCCTTTCATCCCTCCCTTTTCAACCTGCAGGTAGGTCATTGCACCGGTATTTAATTTTTCGATCATGGTATATTCAAAAGGTATGATCACTTCGAATTTATTATTGAATACACCATAGTTGTTATTCCTTGTTGCAATATAATAAGTATCGTCTGCACCCGCAATGATCTTATAATCACCCACAATTTTATCAAACAGCTCACTTTTTTGTATCGTGCTGTAATTTGAAACCGATGTGACCGTTGTCGTTGCCACCGTATTGGGTTCATTTATGGCAGGGCATCTACGAATTTCCTGCCCTTTGGTATCAATACATATTTCAACGCCATTTGGCTTGAGCGAAGCTCCGGCAAATAACACGGTTTTTTGAGGATTGATAGAGCCGTCACCCGCTTTAGTATTTCCGGAAGCATCGTAATAACCAAAACGAAAAGCCTTAGCGGTATAAAATTTAAAAGGTATAACTACCTTGCCGGCCTTATTAATATAACCATATAGATTTCCTTTTTTTACACTTGCAAGTCCTTCGTAAAAAAAATCTACCTCGGCATACTGCGGAGTTATAATAATATTTTTATCCTGAGTTGCATACCCCCATAAGTCACCCTTGCGATAAGGTATCATAGACATGTCGGCATCCTGTGCAAATACAGGTAGTGCAAACAACATGAGTAAACCAAATAGTAAATTTTTACTTTTCATGATTATAGTTTTATTTTCTGTCTTAAATCAAAAATGAGTCCAAAGATGTAAAAGTTACAATAAAAGCGGCATATACACGGTAACTCATACTATAAAAAAATTGTTATTCTGTCAAATGAAAAACTTTCTACACATATCAACTTACACCACTTCCTGGGTCTACTACATTATCAGGATTTACAAAATGCAGTTTGCCGGCTTTATCTTCTGCCATCAATATCATTCCCTGGCTTTCAATGCCTCTCATTTTGCGTGGCACCAGGTTAGCAACCACCACCACCTGTTTGCCTATGATATCTTCAGCAGTAAAATGTAAAGCGATGCCGCTTACAATGGTTCTTTTTTCAAATCCCAGGTCAACTTCAAGTTTTAGAAGCTTATCAGCTTTTTCAACTTTTTCAGCCGCCGTGATCGTACCTACTTTCAGGTCGATCTTTGCAAAATCATCAAACTGAATGAGAGGTTTGGCCCCCCCACCCCCCAAGGGGAGATTAAGAGACTCTGATGTTGCCTCGCTCTTTTCTGCATTTTCCATTTTAAGTTTTTTATTTTTTAGTTTTTCAACCTGTTGCTTTACTTCTTCGTCATCAATTTTACGAAACAATAATTCAGGCGCCCGTAAAGAATAACCTACACTTACCAATTTCGATTTACCCGCATTCTCCCAGTCGAGCATTTTGTCCACCACCTTCATCATGTGGCACATTTTTTTTGCTGCAAATGGTAAGAACGGGTTGATGAACACTGCAAGGTTTGCGGTTAGCTGCAGGCAAACGTGGAGACAATTGTCAATTTGTTTTTGAGCAGCCTCCTGGGCATCCTGGGCCTCCCTGCCCTCCAAAGGAGGGTTCTTTGACTCTGAATTTTTGAGGTTCTTTTCATTTAGCCTGAACAGGATACTATTTAAAACATTATCAGTATCGCTAATTACCTGATCATTGGTAAACCTCATAACCTCAAAACCTAATCTATTTAATTCAAGGGTTCTGGCTTCATCACTAATTTTGTTTTCTGGTATTTGATGAATTAATCCATCTACTTCTATTATGATTTTTTGAGAAATACAAACAAAATCAGCAATATATGAACCAATGATATGCTGACGCCTGAATTTATAACTATCAAGTTTTTTGCCCCTTAAAATTTGCCATAGCATATTTTCAGATTCAGTTGGATTTGATCTGTGTTATTCAACATATTTTTTAAGCAGCCCATAAACTAAAGGATCTGCAGTGTGATAATCATGTGGATTCGCCTCCCTGCCCTCCAAAGGAGGGTTCTTAGACTCTGACAATTTAGATGACACATTGTACTTCGTTGGTTCTGGGAACCCTCCGTTGGAGGGCAGGGAGGCTTGTTTCGCAACGATCCAGGGCTGTTTATCCTGCATGTATTTATTTCCCTTCCTCGCCAGGTCGATCACTTCATACAATCCATCCCTGAACTTATACCCTTCAATACTGTTTTCAATTTTGGTTTTGGTGCTTTCAAATTCTGCAAACATTTTTTTATCCGCATCATCCAGAATATCCAAATGTAATGGTGGGACTTTTCCTTTGCATAATTTATGCATCAATACAAATGCCCGGTTCACAAAATTGCCAAAGATGGCTACCAGTTCGCTGTTCACCGCATCCTGGAAACCCTTCCAGGTAAACTCACTGTCTTTTGTTTCGGGTGCGATCTGTGTTAAGTAATAACGCAATGCGTCCACCATCATATCGCCGCCATTATCCTTCTTTACAAAATCATTGATATAATCATCCATCTCAATGCTCCAGCCACGGCTGGTACTCATCTTATCTCCTTCCAGGTTCATGAACTCATTGCTGGGTACATTATCCGGTAAGATATTTCCATGCAGCTTCAGCATCACCGGGAAAATGATTGCGTGAAAAACGATATTGTCCTTACCGATAAAATGAACGAGTTTAGTATCGGGAGAATTCCAGTATGGCTTCCAATCCTTACCATTATCCAAAGCCCATTGTTTCGTTGCACTAATGTATCCAATGGGCGCATCAAACCAAACATAAAGAACTTTACCTTCTCCACCTACCACATCTTTGGGAACGGGCACTCCCCAATCCAGGTCTCTTGTAACGGCCCTTCCCTGCAGGCCAAGGTCCATCCAGCTTTTACATTGCCCCAACACATTTATTTTCCAATCGTCCTTATGTTCTGTTAATATCCATTCTCTTAAAAATGCTTCATGTTTATCCAATGGCAAAAACCAATGGGTAGTTAATTTTTTTGTTGGCGGGTTACCGCTCAGTGTACTGCGTGGGTTGATCAACTGGTCAGGGCTTAACGATGTTCCGCATTTTTCGCACTGATCGCCATAAGCACTTTCATTGCCGCAGATTGGGCAGGTACCAATGATATAACGGTCGGCTAAAAATGTTTTGGCCTCCTCATCATAGAACTGTTCAGTTTCTTTTTGTTCCAGATCACCCTTATTATTTAATGCAGTAAAAAATTCCTGTGCCGTTTCGTGATGAAGTGGTGAGGAGGTACGGTGATAAATATCGAATGAAATACCCAGGTCGGCCATGTTGCTTTTAAGCATGGCGTGGTATTTATCTACGATCTCACGGGGTGTGGTCTTTTCCTTCATGGCCTGTATGGTAATGGCAGCACCATGTTCATCGCTGCCGCAAACATATACCACGTCTTCCTTTTTAGCACGCAGGTAGCGTGTATAAATATCAGCAGGTAAATAAGCGCCTGCCAGGTGTCCAATGTGTTTTGGACCATTGGCATAAGGCAGGGCCGAAGTAATTAAATATCGTTTGGGTTTATTCATTGCGGTGCAAAAATACCTAAATCATTTAAGCAATTTTGCATATTATACTTTAATTTTATTCACGATGAATGATTTACAAAGTATTGTTTCAGTTTTTCAAGAATTTCTATTATTGCCAGCCGAGACTGAATGGATAGAGTTCAAGAAGAATAATTATAAACCTGAAGAAATAGGTGAGTACATATCAGCATTGTCAAATTCAGCTTCCTTGCTGAACAAACCCTATGGCTATTTGGTTTTTGGAGTTGAGAATGATACAATGCAGATAGCAGGAACAGAATTTAAACCAAACCAAGATAAAATCGGAGCACAAGCCTTGGAAAATTGGTTGGCAACTTTACTTTCCCCAAGAATAGATTTCAGAATATATGAATTCGCCTACAATGAAAAAGATATCGTTATTTTTAGCATTGACGCTACAACTAATACTCCCGTGGAATTTAAAGGAGAAGCTTTTATAAGAGTAGGTTCATATAAAAAGAAACTCAAAGAGCATCCTGAAAAAGAAAGAAAAATCTGGACCAAAATAAACAATTATACTTTTGAAAAAGGAATTGCTGAAAGAGGATTGACAGACGATGAAGTTTTCAAATTATTAGACTATCCTTCTTACTACGAACTTACTAACCAAAATCTACCCAAAAATACGACTTTAATACTTGAAAAATTTATAGAAGAAAAAATTATCGTCGCCGATGGCCGCTACTACAACATTACTAATTTAGGCGCTATTCTCTTTGCAAAAAATATTGATCGATTCGATAGCTTATCTAGAAAAGCGTTAAGAGTAATTCACTATCACGGAACAAATAAATTTAATACTGTAAAAGAACAAATTGGCAAAAAGGGATATGCTAATGGGTTTGGCGGTCTCCTCAGCTACATTTCAGGGATATTACCTGCTAACGAAGAAATTGGTCAGGCATTCCGGCATGAAAGTTCACTATACCCCCCAATTGCTATTAGAGAATTGGTAGCAAACTGCATTATTCATCAGGATTTTTCAATTACAGGAACTTCGCCAATGGTTGAAATATTTGAAAACAGAATTGAAATTACTAACCCCGGCAAGCCATTAATTTCCACGTTAAGATTTATAGACCACTCACCTGAAAGCAGAAATGAAAAACTTGCAAAATTTATGAGGAGGATAAATATATGCGAAGAAAGGGGAAGCGGTATTGACAAAGTTATAACAATCTGCGAATTATATCAATTACCGGCCCCTGATTTCATAGAAGGGGATAATTTCACGAGAGTTATTTTATTTGCTCCCAAAAAACTAAGGCAAATGGATAAAAAAGACAAAATGAGAGCAGTTTACCAGCATTGTTGCCTAAAATTTATTATCGGAGAATACATGACTAACCAGTCACTAAGATCCAGATTTAATGTAGATGACAAAAATTATCCCATCATTTCAAGGATGATAGATGATGCTAAGTCCGAAAAATTAATTCGTGATTTTGATTCAGCAAATAAATCAAGAAAATATGCGAAGTATATACCCTTCTGGGCTTAAAAAAATACGCTCATGTAACTAAGGCTCTTATGAAAGAATACAACTAATTGATAATCAGTATGTTTTTATGTAACTGTCATGTAACACATTAAAAAAAATCCCTCGTAATTGTGGATAACTCCTCAATTTTCCCTTAAGTTTTATCAAGAATTTAAAACATGAAACGAAAACATTTCCTTTCTTCCCTCCTTCCTTTAGTAGCAACATTCACTGCTGTAGCCAAAGGCAAAACCAGCATTGACCCAGATTCGCCCGTTATTATTCCACCTTATTTAAAACGTGGCGATACGGTGGGTATCTGCTGCCCCGCCGGGTTTATTACGAATGAAGATATTCAGCCGGCGTTGCTTAAACTAACCGAATGGGGGTTTACTGCAAAGATCGGCAGCAGCATTGGCAAAAAAGATTTTACCTATGGTGGCACTGATGCCGAAAGGTTGAATGACCTGCAGCAGATGCTGGATGACAAAACAGTCAAAGCCATCCTTTTTGCCCGTGGCGGATATGGGGGCGTTAGGATCATAGACGGCATTGATTTTAAAAAATTTAAAAAAGACCCTAAATGGATCATTGGTTTCAGTGATGCCACGGTTTTTCATTCGCATATCAATGAGAACTTTCGCATCGCAACTATTCATTCCAAGATGTGCAATAGTTTTCCTGCCGACTGGAACAATGCCGAGCCCCAGCAGAAAGAAACCATCGAATCCATCAATACCTGTTTGAAAGGAGAAAAGATGAGGTATATGTTTACGCCCAATGAAAAGAACAGGACCGGACTTGTGGTGGGCGAACTTGTTGGCGGCAATTTAAAAACACTGGAATCGCTGGCCGGCAGTGCATCAGATATTCATACAAAAAATAAGATCTTATTTGTAGAAGATACCGGCGAGTATTTGTACAGCATTGACCGCATGTTCTGGAATTTAAAGCGAAGTGGTAAACTGGAAAAACTGAAGGGACTGATCATTGGAGGATTTAAAGTTAAGCCGGATGATGCCGGCGCCGAATTTGGTAAATCAGTTGAAGACATTGTACTGGAAAAAGTAGCCGAATATAAATACCCGGTTTGTTTTGATTTCCCGGTTGGGCACCAGAAAAATAATTTTGCATTAAAATGTGGTGCATTACATACCTTGGGCGTTCATACAAATGAATGTAGATTAACTGAAGTGTAGTTTTTAGTTTTTAGTTTTTAGTTATTAGTTATTAGCTTGGTGCAAGAGTTCCTTAAATATATCATCATAAAGATTTTATATGCGTAATTTCAGAAACCTGATTGTATGGCAAAAATCAATGGTTCTTTTTGTGGATATCTATAAAATATCAAACCTATTGTCAACAGAAGAAAAATTTAACCTGGGGTTACAAATCAGAAAAGGTGTTGTTTCTATATCTTCAAATATTGCGGAAGGATGTTCAAAATTATCCGATATCCATTGTTAACTGAAATTCAAAAAATGCTAAATGCTTCAATAGAGAAACTTAAAAAATAAAAGCTACCACTAAAAGCTAATCACTAACTGCTAAACGCTGTTTTTATATGATAAAAATTCCTCCTTATTTAAAAAAAGGCGACATGATCGGCATTACCTGCCCTGCCGGTTATATGGCTGAAGCAAAAGCAGAAACCTGTATCAGCACTTTACAAAGCTGGGGCTTTGAGGTGATGGTGGGCAAAACACTGGGCGGCAGGTCAAGAAATTATTTTAGTGGTACAGATGAAGTAAGGCGGGATGAAATGCAGGCCATGCTGGATAACGATAACATAAAAGCTATTCTATGCGGACGTGGTGGTTATGGTGTAACCCGGATCATCGACCAGCTTGATTTTACAGCATTTAAAAGGAACCCGAAATGGATCATCGGCTTCAGTGATATTACCGTTTTACACGCACACCTGTACACAAAAATAAAAACGGCTTCGCTCCATGCACCCATGGCATCAGCTTTTAATGATGGTGAAAATGAATTTATAAGATCATTGCGCAAAGCCATTATTGGCAAAAAAGCAAAGTACAGTTGTAAGGCACATCCATTTAATAAACCCGGCGTGGTTAGTGCTGAACTGGTTGGTGGAAACCTTTCTTTGCTGGTACACCTTACGGGAACAGCATCTGATATCAAAACAAATAATAAAATACTTTTTATTGAAGATATTGGTGAACACATTTATAATATTGACCGTATGCTTTACCAGCTTAAACGCAGCGGCAAACTGGATAATCTGGCCGGTTTGATCGTTGGCGGGTTTACAGACATGCTGGATACCGAACGGCCTTTTGGAAAAAAAGTGTATAAACTGATAAAAGAAATTACAGTTGATTATAAATACCCCGTTGCTTTTGGTTTTCCTGTGAGCCACGAAAAAGAAAATTATGCCCTAAAGATTGGTTGCACCTATAACCTTAAGGTTGGGAAACCTAAAGTGGTGCTTTCAGAACAATAGTTGAAGGTTTCTCAAAAATTAAATCAACTTTTTAAAAGCCTTCAATTTACATTTAACTTATCAATGGCTTCATGAGTTTATCTGCTAATTGTATGAGCCTTTTTTCAAGATCTTCCAGTTTTTCAAATAACACAAGGCTTGTGATTTCTTTTTCCTTGCTAAAGGGAGATTGATTTGTTACTGCTTTTTCGTTTTCCATCATTAAAGATTTAAGTTATGATATTAATGTGCAGCCCCTGTTGCAGGCATTTGTTGTTGTACTGTTGCCATATCCAAACCTAATGCATTGGCTACGGCCAATCCCAGCCCTATATCGGCTCTAAAAAAATGACAAAGCTGCCTGTTTACAATAGTATCTTTCATTGGTCCGCTGATACCACTCATGGCGCCGGCAATATTGCTTACCAGGTTTTTTTTATCCTGGTCATTTAACACCTCACGATAAAAAATACCGGGCTGTGTGTAGTGATCATTTTCGCCCTCCGCATTCCTGTTGTACCAGTTGGCAACATGAGTATCCAATTCCCATTCAGGTTGTTTATACAGTTCATTGGGTTTAATATCATCAAAACTGTTTGGGAAATAATTGGGGTTGCTTCCGCCATTATCATCCACCCTCATTTGCCCATCTCTTTCATAATTATTTACGGCATAAGGACATTTGTTTACCGGTATCTGTTCGTAGTTTACACCAAGCCGGTAACGATGTGCATCGGGGTATGAAAGCAAACGGCCCTGCAACATTTTATCGGGCGAATAACTGATACCATCTATTACGTGTGCTGGTGCAAATGCAGATTGCTCTACCGAGGCAAAATGATTTTTCGGGTTCTCATTAAGTTCCATGGTACCTACTTCAATGAGTGGAAAGTCTTTGTGGCTCCATGTTTTGGTAAGATCAAAAGGATTCCATGTATAGTTCTTCGCCTGTTCTTCTGTCATGATCTGCACGTTAAGCATCCACCTGGGAAAATCACCATTATCAATTGCCGTTATCAAATCACGTTGTGCAAAATCCGGATCCTTCGCTTTCATATTTGCTGCCTCATCATTGCTGAAATTTTTAATCCCCTGCATATTAACAAAATGAAACTTCACCCAGTTTCTTTCATTAGCAGCATTGATAAAACTAAAAGTATGGCTGCCAAAACCATGCATGTGCCTGTAGCCATAAGGTGTGCCCCTGTCGCTCATTAAGAACATAACCTGGTGTAGACTTTCAGGGTTCAGGCTCCAGAAATCCCACATCATGGTTGGGCTTTTGCAATTGGTATAAGGATCCCTTTTTTGGGTATGGATAAAATCACCGAATTTTTTCGGGTCTTTTATAAAAAATATGGGCGTGTTGTTGCCTACCAGGTCCCAGTTACCTTCTTCGGTATAAAATTTAATAGCAAACCCACGGGGATCCCTTTCTGTATCGGCACTTCCTTTTTCGCCGCCTACTGTTGAGAACCTGGCAAACAGCCTTGTTTGTTTACCGATGCTGTTAAACAGGTTGGCCCTGGTAAACCTGGTGATATCATTAGTAACCGTAAATGTTCCAAATGCGCCCGAACCCTTGGCATGTACCACTCTTTCCGGAATTCTTTCCCGGTTGAAGTGTGCCATTTTCTCATGCAGGATAAAATCCTGCAATAGCAATGGACCCCTGGCCCCAACACTCATGGTATCCTCATTATAATAATAGGGAATGCCGGAAGCTGTTGTTAATTTTTTTTGTTCACTCATGATACTAAGGTTTTAATCAACACAAAAATGAGTAAAAATTTCTCATAATCATCATCAATAGTTTTTATAACTTCATAGTTATAAACTATCAGTATGACCTTTGTACAACTTGCATACATTATCGCCGTTGATACCTGCCGGCACTTTGCCAAAGCCGCAGCGCAATGTTTTGTTACCCAGCCCTCATTAAGTATGCAGATTCAAAAGCTGGAAGAAGAACTGGGACTGAAACTGTTTGACCGGAGCAAGCAACCGGTGGTACCTACCGAAGCCGGTGCTGCCATTATTGAACAGGCCCGAAAGATAATTGCAGAAAACAACGTCATCCATGAGATTGTTCAACAAAAAAAAGGGATCATTACCGGCACCTTACATATTGGCATCATACCTACACTGGCGCCATACCTGTTGCCTTTATTCATTCAGCAATTCATAAAAAAATATCCTTTGGTAAAATTGATTGTTACCGAACTAACTACCGAACTGATCGTTTCCAGGTTAAAAGAAGCAAGGATAGATGTTGGTATTTTGGTTACTCCACTAGCTGAAAAAGGTATAAAAGAAGAGCCGTTGTTTTATGAAGAGATGATGGCCTATGTATCAAAAAAAGATAAGGCTTATAAAAAAATATATATTCTGCCACAGGATATAGATCCGGCCAAAGTATGGCTTTTGGAAGAAGGCCATTGCTTCCGCTCACAAATCATTAATCTTTGCGAATTGAGAAAAGCCAGTGTGGGCGGAGGTCATTTTGATTATGAGGCAGGCAGCATAGAAACCTTACGCCGCATGGTAGATTTGAATGACGGCATTACTATTTTGCCCGAGCTGGCTACTTTACACATGAGCAAACAGCAGCTGAAACTTATCCGTCACTTTAAACACCCACAACCCATGAGGGAAGTGAGCATGGTTACGCACCGTGATTTTGTGAAGAAACGAATGATCATGTTATTATGCCAGTCCATCCTTGATGCATTACCCGCTAAAATAAAAAACAACAAGCCTAAGAACATTATCAGCTTGTAGCGATCAATGTTTTAATAAGCTGTCTAACTTTTGCTGCATTAATGTAAAACCATTCAGGTTGTGATGCGTTCCGTTTTCAATGGTTATAAATTCATCGGTTGGTTTTAATATTTTTTTTAGCCTGGCTGCATTGCGATAAGGTATCAAACCATCATCGGTACCATGAAAAATGCTGACAGGATAATTGACATCCTGCAAAAATTCATGCACCGGAACTTTGTACGTACTCATTTTACCCGTAGGATAAATTGGTGCATACGTACTGAACAAAGATGGGATACTGTAATAAGGCGTTTCCAGGATCAGCCTCCGGTTAAAGGATTCAGATGCTACATAAGCCGCAATGCCGGTTCCAAAAGATTTGCCATAAATAATAATACTGTCCTTCCCATATTTAGCTGCCGCCATTTTTTGAACCTGCAATCCCTGCTCATACATTTTTTTTTCTGTCCGTTCACCCGTACTTTTTCCAAAGCCGGGATAATCTTCCATCCAAACTTCGTAACCGTGTTTTGTAAAATTACCGGCAAACTTTGCATAGCGCTCAATATTCCCTTTATTGCCATGAAAGTAAACCACCACGCCCCTTCTTACCGAATCTGCCGGAAAAAATTTGACCATGTTCAGCGTGTCTTTATCATTAAAAGGAATATTCACTTCTTCAAAGGGTACTATAAAATGATATGTGTAAGCATTGGATAATCTTTCAGGATGAAATAAGAATTTCTCCTGCAGGTAGTACAAAGCAATGCCGATGATGCTATACAACAGGATGATGACCTTTAGCCAACGGAAGATTATTTTTCTTTTCATAAAGATCGCAAAGGTAAAGAGGTTGATCGGTTAATCCGTTAATCCGTTAATCCGTAATTAGTGTATTGACTAATTTGTGTACTTAAAATTAAAAGCTCCTACGGATTAACGGATTAACGTTTAAACGGATTAACGTTTCAATACTGCAATATATCCCTGATAAAATTATGGTACTCCGGAAAACCGGGCAGGTTATTATGTCCTCCCCCCGGAATGCGGATAAGTGTTATTTTGCCTGGATTAAGTGCCTGTAATTTTTCGCTGTTGCTTACGGGCAGCAGCCAGTCTTTGGTACCGTGCAAAATATATGTATGGCAATTTACCTGGGTGATCCATTTATCGGTTCGCATATGGTAACGCAACACCAGGCGCACGGGCAGGATGGGTAAAAATCGTTCCACTGCTTTTTTAAAACTGAAGTAAGGCGCATCTAAAATTAAATACCGGGGTTTATTATCGCTGGCCACTTTAGTAGCGAAGCCGCTGCCCATACTTCGCCCATAAACAATAATATGGTTCTCGTGGTATTTTGCAGCCAGTGTTTCATACACGAACTGCATATCACTAAGCATATCCTTTTCATTCCGTTTGCCGGTACTCTTACCAAAGCCCCGGTAGTCAACTAACACCACATCGTATTTATAGCGGTAAAAATCTACGGCGTATTTGGCCCAGCCTTTAATACTACGGCTGTTGCCATGAAAATAAAGAATGAGTCCTAAAGGTTTATCAACCGTAAAATGAAGGCCATTGATGCGTACCCCGGGTTCTACATCAAAGAACAATTCCTCAAAGGGCACATCATATTTATAAATAAAATCCTGTTTCAATTTTTCAGGTTTAAAAATAAAGCGCTCCTGTATAAAATAAATAATGACTGACAGTACTGCAATGCCGATGATGATATAGAATGCAATTTGTAACAAGAGTTAGTTAATAGTTCTTAGTTCTTAGTTCTTAGTTCTTAGTTCTTAGTTCTTAGTTCTTAGTTCTTGGTTTTTGGTTCTTGGTTTTTGGTTCTTGGTTTTTGGTTCTTGGTTTTTGGCTTTTGGCTTAGAACCCTTTAAATTAGGTATTCTCCCGCAAACACAAAACTAAAAACCAAAAACTAAGAACTCAAAAGTCCCCAAACTGCTTCTTCCATGCTTCGGTGCCGCCAATTAAATTGAGGAGATTTGTAAACGGGTATTTTTCCTGCAGCCGCTGAATAGCGATCTGGCTGCGTATGCCTTTACGGCAATAGATGATCACGGGTTTATCGGTAGCGATCTTATCTATCTGTTGCGTTATTTGATGCAGGGGAATTAACTGTCCGTTGATATTAAACTCAGCATGTTCTTCTGCTTCACGTACATCTACCAGTTGAAAGTCTTCGCCCCTATCTATTTTTTCTTTAAGTGCTATGGCGGTAATTGAGTTCATGTGGCCCCTAAATCCCCGCCAGTTGGCCGAGACTTTTACAGTTTGATGTTTTAAAAGTTTTTCAATTCTTAAACACGCTCTCTTATAGAAAAATGGAAGTGCTTTGCATTTTTTTTACTCCAGGTCCCCCTTCGGGGTTAGGGGCCTTATTCATCCTCATCGGGGTAGATCCTCTTCAGTTTTAAATTACTTACCGGCGCAATGATCAGCGGGAATTTTTCAACCAGCACCGTACTTTGCTCCAGGCCAAATCCCTTTTCTTCGTTGAGTGAAATTTCCTTTAACCAAAAATAGGCCCTCATTACTACCCTTTCAAAGAATGGCAGCTCATTGTCCTGGCTCAGGAACTTCTCCAGTACAATAAATTTAAAATCGCCCACCATATTATTGCGTTGCTGACTTTCGTAGCGGCTGGTAACATTCACTTCACGGTTGGCCACCAGGTCTTCCACCACTTTTTTAAACATCAGGTTAATGCGTGGCGCCATCCTAAAACCAAGCCTGAACTCTACCCGGATGATATCATTGGGAATGATATGCTCCACCGAATATTCACAGGTATAAGGATCATCCATGGTATCTACGTGTACGAACCAGAAAATATCGGCACGCTTGGGTTTACCGCTCAATATCGAATAAATGATCTTATGCTCAATTTCCTTGGGGTTATTGGCGCTGGTTAAATACACCAGGTGTGTTGCATATTTGGGTACCGATGAATCGTTGCTCAGTTCCTCCAGTTTGGGCACATATTCTTCCATCCGCACAAATTCCACGTAACGGTTCTTGATCTTGCGGCTGCGGTACCATATGTACATCACCGAAAACAGCACAAAGCCTATCATCAACGTTATATAACCGCCATGTAAAAATTTATCCATCAATGCCAGCAGGAAAGCGGATTCTATGATCACATAGGCAAACAGGAAAATATAGATCAATAGAGGTTTAACCCTGTGCAGTACCATATAATTGGCAAACAGGATGGTGGTCATGAACATGGTAGTGATGATGGCTAACCCGTAAGCAGCTTCCATTTTGGCCGACTCCCGGAAAAACAAAACAACACCCACACAACCTACAAAAAGCAGCATATTAATGGCGGGTATAAAGATCTGTCCTTTGGCTTCGGTGGGATAATTAATTTTAAGTTTGGGCCAAAGGTTCAGGCGGATGGCTTCACTGATCAGGGTGAACGAACCCGAAACCATGGCCTGGCTGGCAATGATGGCTGCACTGGTGGCGATAATCACACCCGGTACAATAAACCAGTCGGGCATCAGGTCGTAAAAAGCATTGATACCTTCTGCATTTATCGTAGCCTTATCTAATAATTTTCCGCTATGATGTTTTAATAAACTGGCCCCCTGTCCAAAATAATTGATCAGCAAACAAATTTTCACAAAGATCCAGGAGATGCGGATATTGCTTCGTCCGCAATGCCCAAGGTCGCTGTAGAGTGCTTCGGCACCGGTGGTACACAGGAACACCGCACCCAATAGCCAGAATCCTTCGGGGTAAGTAAAGAGAAAATGAATGGCATACCAGGGATTCAATGCCCGGAAAATGGTAAAGTCGTCGCTGAGATGTATCAACCCCAAAACGGCCAGCATTCCAAACCAAACCGACATGAATGGGCCAAAGAGTTTTCCAATATTTGAAGTGCCGAACTGTTGTGTAAAAAAGAAAGCGGCAATAATACCAAGTACAATATAAACAATGGTGTTCTGGCTCAGGTTGTGCAATGAGGGCAGTTCCTTTAAGCCCTCAATGGCCGATGTGATGGAAATGGGGGGCGTGATGATGCCGTCCGATAAGAGGGCCGCACCACCGATCATGGCGGGGATGACCAGCCATTTTTTTCGCCTTCTTACCAGGGCAAACAATGAAAAGATACCACCTTCACCACGGTTATCGGCACGCAGCACCATCACCACATATTTGATGGTAGTGAGTAAAGTAATGGTCCAGATGATCAATGAAAGTGTACCCAATATGAGTGAATCATCGACCACCCTCCCTTTGATAATAGAGTTGAAAACGTAAAGCGGGGAGGTACCGATATCGCCGTAAATAATTCCTAAAGCAACCAATAAGCCCGCTGCTGTAACCTTATTAACATGTTTCGACACGCTGAAAATTTAAACCTTCATCAGGGTAATTATAAAATTATAATACCGGCATTTTAGCTTTGGGCATCATCGTTGCGTCGCAATCACTTCACCGGCATACCAATATGGGGCATTGA
>JBDSGK010000275.1:0-5208 GCA_039919015.1 Ferruginibacter sp. | reverse complement strand
TAATACCCTGGAACCAGACCAATTCAATTTCTCCGGTCTCATCGGCCAGCCGGGCGGTTAATCTTTTTCCCCTGCCCTCGCCTACTATATCGATATGGGTGATTTTGCCGGCAACCTGTGCATATTCAATATGGGGTGACAAAACTGCAATTTTATCCAGCTTTGTTTTATCAACATGCCTGAATGGATAATGTTCCAGCAGGTCTTTGAATGTAAAAATGCCCAGTTCTTTTTTTAACAGGTCGCCTTTAAAACTGGTTACACCGTTTAAGTATTCAATGGGACTGGCTAATATGGTGGAAAGCGGGCTGATGGAAATTGTTTTTACAAATATATTTCAGCAAAACAATTTAATATGGAATATTTAATATTGCATAATTCCTTTGTTACAAATGAATATTAAATATTCAATCTACCATATTAAACTCCTTCTTACCGCTTTACATTATTTTGAAAACGCCTTGGCTTGCTGAATTTTTTATTGCCGCCTTGACCAGGTGAAGAAGCTGTATTATAGCCGGGGGTTTCTCCCAGTTCTTCCGGAACTATTGCTTTAGGCACGGGTTTGCCCAATAATTTTTCTATCGCTAAGAATTTGCGCTGTTCTCTTACTGTAACAAAAGTATAGGCACTGCCTTCGGCTGCGGCCCTGGCTGTACGGCCAATGCGGTGAACATAATCTTCGCCATCGTGTGGTACGTCATAATTAATGACCAGGTCAATATTATCAATATCTATTCCGCGACTTAAAATGTCAGTGGCAACTAAAATGGGTAACCGCCCGCTTTTAAACTGGATCAAAACATCTTCTCTTTGTGTTTGTTCAAGGTCGCTGTGTATTTCATCTGCTAAAAACTTAGCCCGCTTCAGATCACGGGTCAATTGTTTAACACTTATTTTACTGCTGCAAAATATCAACACCGATTTAAAATTCTTTTTGCTCAGCAGGTATTTTACCAGTGGAATTTTTTGTGTATCATAAACGATGAATGCCTCCTGGATTATTTTTTCAGGTGGCTTGCTGATGGAGATATTCACTTCAACCGGCTGGTGAAGGATCTTTCTTGCCAGTTCTCTTATCTTATGCGGCATCGTTGCAGAGAATAACAGGTTCTGCCGTTTTTTTGGCAGGTTGTCTATGATGAACATGATATCATCATAAAAGCCCATGTCCAGCATACGGTCGGCTTCATCTAAAACCAAATATTTAAGGCCGGCCAGTTTTACATAGCCCATTTTGATATGGCTCATCATTTTGCCCGGTGTACAGATCACTACATCGGCACCATGACTCAATGCCTTTTTTTCCTGCACAAATGCGTTCCCATCGCCCCCACCATATACGGCAATAGAACTAACGGAGGTAAAGTAAGAAAGCCCTTCCATGTGCTGGGCGATCTGAACGGCCAGCTCACGGGTTGGTACAATGATCAATGCATTGTTGGTATGATCCTCGTGTGGATCAGTAATGATCTTATTGATCAGTGGTAATAAAAAAGCGGCTGTTTTGCCAGTTCCTGTTTGTGCAGATGCGATCACATCTTTCCCCGCCATGATCAGCGGAATTACCTGTTCCTGTACGGGTGTTGTGGTTTCATAACCGGAGGCATCTATCCCTTCCATCAACCGTTCGTCAAACCCTAATTCTGTAAACTTCAAAGTATTTTAATTTTATTGGTGAAGATACTGAATAAACCCCGACTACGGTCAGGCAGGCACGACAGCGGTTAACAAACCTGTTGGCGGTTGGGTATATGTAAAACAAATTTCGTTGATAGCATTTAACCGCAGTCGGGTCTCTAACCGCCGACAGGGTTAATAGCCTACCTTTACAGCAATAAAAAACTATTATGATCAAGGTTGGCGAATACAATATTTTAAAAGTGATCAGGGAAGTTGATTTTGGGCTTTATTTAGATGATGGTGCCGAAGGTATCTTATTGCCAAAGCGCTTTGTTCCCCCAAACACAAAAATTGATGATGCCGTAAAGGTTTTTTTATACCATGATGGTGAAGACCGGCTTATTGCCACAACTCAGGAACCCAAGGGCATTTTAGGAGATATTGTAAAGCTGAGAACGGTAAGTGTAACAGAACATGGGGCTTTTTTAGACAATGGCCTCATGAAAGACCTCTTTGTACCAAAATCCAAACAGCAACAGGTAATGATCCCCAATGGTGAATACCTGGTAAAAATATACCTGGATGAACAAACCGGGAGGCTTGCAGCCACAGAAAAGATCGAATCATTTTTGAGCAATGAAGAATTAACGGTTAAGGAACTTGAAGTTGTTGACCTGATCGTTTACCGCCGTACAAATATAGGTTATGTATGCATCGTCAATAATAAACATACCGGTGTTTTACACCATAACGAGATCTACAGGAATATTACTGCCGGTGACAGGTTCACAGGTTTTATAAAAAAGATATACCCGGAAGATAAAACGGGTGACCAACGTTTTAGAATTGATGTATCTGCAGGCAAACCGGGTTATAACCGGGTGGAAGATGAAACCGGAAAAATACTAAGGTTGCTGAAAGAGAACGATGGTTATTTACCCTACCATGATAAAAGCGATCCGGAAGAAATTTATTCTTTTTTTGGAATGAGTAAGAAGACCTTTAAAATGACAACAGGAAATCTGTATAAACAGCGTAAGATCAGTTTTGAGAAGGATGGGATAAGGCTGGTTTGAGTTAAAGCATATAAGGTCTGTAGATTTTTTACTTTTGAATTTTTAATTTTGACTTCACTTTTTAGCTTTATGGCAAGAATAAAAGTTGACCTCCACGATATATACAATAACAGCAGGGCTATTGATAAAGCTTTGCTGGATGCATTTGAAGAAGCTATTGACAAAAAGATAAAAGAAGTGGAGATCATACCCGGCAAGGGCAGCGGACAATTGAAAAAGAAAGTCCAACGCTTTTTACAAATGCCACATATTAAGCCCTTGTATCACCGCATTGAAAATGACAGTAAGAATTTTGGTCGTCTCTTTGTGTATTTTAAGTTTTAGTAAAACATTTAACCTTCGCAATTTATAAAAATGGCCACCCTTGTAAGGATGGCCATTGGTCTTTTATTAGCTTAGAGCTCCCGACTATTTATTTAATATTTTACAAACGGTAGTGTAGCAGCCGTTGTTCCATCCTCCTTACGCAGTACGATGAAATAATTACCTGCGGCCAGTTTGCGGGCAAACACATAATTAAAGGATACTACATTACTCACCACAACCTGCCCGCTGCCGTAATTCTTTCCGGCTGCATCTAGTATTTGAACCTGGTAAGTTCCGTTGAACAGGTCGCCCCTGGAAGCGATGGTAATATGATCTTCCCTGGTCAATGGGTTAGGATAGCAATAGATCTCCTGCTGTGATTTTGTGCATGATCCACTTACCGGAACTATCTGGCTGTATTTATAAGAACCGTCCAGGTCAATTGATTTCAATCTCACCAACAGTGTAGCCGAATTCAGGTTACTGGTAATGGGGAATGAAATTCCATAACTGGCTTTGTTTTGAGCCATTACGGTTCCTGCTTTAACAAAATTGGTTCCGTCTTTACTTACTTCTACCTCGTACCTCGACAGGGCCGATTCTTGTGCAACCGACCAGTTCACATCAATATTGCAGTTCTTATTACGTGCGCCAAAACTGGTAATGGTAACAGGTACAGGGCCGCCTACACCAATAGTATAGAAAATAAAAGCACTATTATTATTCCCATTAAGATCATTCAATGTATAATTCGCTGTGTTGGTAATAAGTATATTACCGGTAGCAGTTGATTGACCCTGCGTGTTTGCTTTTACATTAAACACGAACTTACCGAAAAAATCGGCTGGCAAATCATTGATTAGGTAACACCTCATCTTAGGCTGGCTTCCGGTTATATACTGAAAAAAGAAATAATTATTTAAAGGGGCGTTGGCAATATCGAATCCGGGTGCAAGTATAAACCTGGAGCCGAAACCTATCTCAACATACATTGTTCCTCCTGGAATTGCGTTTGTTAAATCAAAGTTTAGCACATCCAGTTTAAGTTTATAAATGCTGTTTTGCTGCAATGCATTCGCATTAACTGAAACGTCGGCTAAATTAGTAATATCGAATGAGCCCAGGGCCGGATCGGCGTTTACCACCGTAGCCTGTCCTTTGACAGCAGTAAAAGATACCAGGGCCAGCAGGGGCAATAAAACATACCTGTACCATTTAAATTGATAAAGCTTTTTCATAATCAGTTAAGTTTTTTTTGTGGTTATTAGAGGTAACTAGTTTCCGCGACGGGGTTATCATAACCGATCACGTGGTTTAGCCTGAGGTAAGTTCAGAAAGGAGTGGAAATGAAAATTAGATTTTCGCAATTGATCCTCACAGATCAATTATAAAATATTGGAAATAGAGGGATCTTTTCGTGGATATAGAAATCAGAGATGTTAAAAATACTATTAATATCCTGTATTGGATACTATTTTGGGCAGTTTTTTTGGATACAAATGCCAAGAAGCAGACCTAATAAAATTAAAATACTGGTTATCAGTAAATTACAATAACCCGTGGCTTTATTTATCAACCCCTGTTTTTAGCTATTCCCAGCTGTTTCCTCCCTTTTTGCCCTTTTATAAGCTTTGGAACCGCAAATTACGATTCCAAAGCCGATAGTTTCATCTATAAGTTTTTTACAGCCTCACCATTTTAAGGCTGATCTGTTGTCCATCCTCCCCTGTTATTACCATTAAATATATGCCCGCTGCCAGTTTACCCGTTTGCAGTTTTACCTGTACCTGGTTAGTGTACGTGACTTCCAAACGCTTCACTTCCGCTCCAGCAACATCCGTGATACGGATATTGTATTTACCATTGAAGATACCCTGTTGGGCACGCAGCGTTAATTCTGTTGTTTCTGCCGATACCGGGTTTGGATACAGGAATACTTCCAGGTTATTTTTACAGTTAGTGGAAGCTGTCTTCTCTTCGGAATATACATACTGCCCATTGGCTGCTTCTGCTTTTATCCGTACCGTTAAACCCTGGTTGATGATCCTCTCCAGCAAATGGCTATAAGCAATGCCCGATCCTGCAGGTATGGTTTGTACAGGAGTGAACGTAGCGCCATTAGCTGAAGTCTCGATAACAAACTGGCTGGCCACTTTCCCTTCATCATACATGGCCCAGTTCAGCTCTACCGTGCAGGCACGCG
>JBDSGK010000274.1:0-2934 GCA_039919015.1 Ferruginibacter sp. | reverse complement strand
GTATCAGGTATGCCGATAAAGAAGTGGTGATGAATTTTGAACTGCCCCTGGCGGCCAGGCAAATCGGAAATAGTGTTTTGTGGACGCCTGCAACCAGTTTGAATAACCCCGGAATTTACAATCCTGTTTTTAAAGGGCTTGATCCGCAGTTATACAACATCAGGTTAAAAACATTAGCAGGCTGTGTAACTGTTGATACGCAATATGTGAAGACACGTAAAAAGATTGAGATCTATGTACCTACCTCCTTTACACCCAATGGCGATGGATTGAATGATTACCTGCGGCCATTTACGCTGAGTTTCAAGTCAGTAACCTATTTCAGGGTGTACAACCGTTGGGGAAAATTATTATATCAAATGCAAAGTGACGTGCCGGGATGGGATGGCAGGACCAATGGCCAGGTGCAGGAAATGCAAACGGTTGTATGGGAGATTGAAGCTGTGGATGTGGATGGTAATGTACACAAAAAGAAAGGAACATCTATATTGTTACACTAATAATACAGGGCTTTCATCTCCTGAATAATTAAGAGTGGATGAGCCAGCGAAAAATTAATAGTATACCAGAATCATTTTTTAGCAAACTGAAAACATTGCCAAAGTGTCAAACTTTGGCAATGTTTCTTTTTACAGTTGAACGAAAAATCCCCAGCGGCCTGCGGACGAACGATCTTTCCTTAACTGGCTACAGTTTCAAAAAACTCCTGAATTATCTTTATTATAGCTGAATATTGTTTATTTTGTACAGGTTATCCAAACTACCTGTCATGAGAAAAAATATTTTCTTTATCATTTTGCTTCTCAGCATCTGTGGTTCTCTCCGGGCCCAAACCATGTATGAGTTCAATTACTATTTCGATTTTGATGGAATCCGGGAAGAATACAAAGCACTAATGTATACTAATGGTGATGGTACGGGCTTTATGAGGGTGAAATATTTTAATAATCAATTAAAAACATGGTTTTTAATTGATATGGACATGAAGGAAAGTTATGGACGGGATAAAAATAAAAATATTGATTATAACAAAATAGTTTTCGAGGGTATAGATCCTTATGTGATCATAGGAGATACAAATTTGGTGTACGCCCCCGACCTGTTTTGGTTCAAGGTTGACCCGCAAACCGGTTATATGGATCCCTGGGCAGTTGTATCTGTTGAAGATGGGAAAAAATATGAAGGTGTTTACACCAAAGCAGAGTTGATCGAAATGGAAGACCTGACAAAGGATTTTGTTTTACAATTCTTTCCGAAAGACGATCCATTTTATAAAAGCCTTTTTGAACCGGTGATCCGTACCGGCGGCAGTTTTTCCCAACCTGCAAAACTGCATTTAGTTACGGTTGCCAATACCGAAGATGATAAGATAGGCCCTACCTGCGCCATTGATAAAAAATCAACCAATAAAATATTTTCATCAATAGCAACTGTGCTTGGTATTTCATTTAAGCCAACGGAAATATTCGGTAATGACTTTAGTAAAGCCAATGTGCTGAAAGCTTTAAACGGCATCAATTCCGGTCCCAATGATATCATTGTCTTCTATTATTCCGGACATGGGTTCAGTAAAGGCAATAATGATCCTTATTTATTTCCTTATCTCGATTTGAGGCTTAACAACCTCACACAAAAACTGGCAGATGAACAAATGAATATTGAGGAAATTTACAAAATGATAAAGGCAAAGCAGGGTAGGGTTAAACTGGTGCTCAGCGATTGCTGTAACTGGGGCGACCAGATGGCAAGTGTGATCAGTCCGAATGTTGCCAGTTCCCGTAGTTCTTCCCTGGGTTTAAATATAGAAAGTTGCCAGCAACTGTTCATGTCTCCCGAGCCGGTCTCTTATTTAATAACAGCAGCTCAAAAGGGCGAACTGTCTGCCGGCACGTTGGTGCAGGGCGGCTTTTTTACATCGCAGTTCAAATCATCACTTGAAAAATATATGGGTATCGGCAATAAAGATCAATTCTCCTGGTCTGATGTTGTGCGGCTGGCGCAGGAGCAAACCAAAAAGATAGCTTCAGGCGTACAATGCCCGCAACCTGAAAATGAAACCATATTTAAGGATTGCAAACAAACACCGGTTTATAAGAGGAATTAAACGCTTGTAGTTCAGTTTTCCACAACCAGCCAAAATAAAATCTACCTTTGCTTTCTATCAGCCGGGTTATCGTTCCGATTTATCGGAAAGGAAAGTCCGGACAGTACAGAGCAACACACCGGTTAATGGCCGGTCTCCGCTTATTGCGGGGGAGAAAGTGCCACAGAAAATTACTACCCCGCATACGCGTGGAAAAGTTGAAAACGTGAGGTAAGAGCTCACGGGTTTTTGCAGTAATGCATGAATTGGGTAAACCTTGTGTGCTGTAATGCCACGTATACCGGCGCTTGAGGGCGGCTCGTCCGATGCCGAAGGGTAGGCAGCAAGATTGTAACAGTAATGTTGCAGCCAGATAAATGATAACCTCCCGATTTATCGGGAACAGAATCCGGCTTACAGGCTGATAGATTTTTAAAAATTAAAGGGTATTACTTTGAGTAAGACCCTTTAATTATTTTTCTTTTTCTTTTTTGCTTCTCCAAAAAAGAAACAAAAAAGGAGCCCGACAAACGATTACGGCCCGTTTGTCGGAAGCTGCTATGTTAAACATTTGTACTACTGTAGTTTCGGCATTGGTAATTCTACTCTTAAAACAATGCCGTATGCTGAATAGCTAGAAGCTTGGTTGTAAAGTAAAGAGCTTTAGCCTTGCAGACTCCAATACAAATTAACGTATTAACCAATTAACGGATTAACGAAAAACCTACTTCTTCTCCCCCTTAAACGTCCCCCCATCCACATCTTTAATAAACTGTATCAATCCCGGAAAATAATTCTTCTGGTCATCATACATGCTCATGTGGCTGCCGTTGGTGCAGGTGATGTTGCGG
>JBDSGK010000273.1:0-17679 GCA_039919015.1 Ferruginibacter sp. | reverse complement strand
ATCCGGGATGTAATCGGATTCGGGGCCCTTTTTTGGTTACTTTTTTGGGCAAGCAAAAAAGTGACAACAAAACAGCAAAGTGGCTATTATTTATTTACTGCCATACAAAACAACTAAGAACAAATCATTTTGCCACTCAACATTTTGCCCCTGCCTAAATCCCCAACATTTCCTACATTTAGACCATTGACACCGGTCATTTATAAAATCAACATTTAGTATGAAAAAAAATTGCATGGCCCTGGCATTTATCGCCATGGTATTTACTGTAAACGCACAGGACAAAAAAATTGTAACCGCCGCCGATTACGATAAAGCCACAAAAGCCCTGGGCTTTAACACCAGTAAACTGGTGTTCAGGTACAACGTAAACCCAACCTGGCTGCCCGATGGCAGGTTCTGGTACTCGGTGAATGTGGATGGAGGGAAAGAATTCGTGTTAATAAACCCCGCCGACGGCAGCCGAAAAACAGGCGCCGATAAAAAAGCAATATTACCTGATGATCAACCGGCGGCTCCACGCAGGGGTTCCTTTATTGAATCTGTTTCTCCTGATGGAAAAAAAGCAGCTTATATTAAAGACTGGAACCTGTGGGTGAAAGATATGGATACTAAAAAAGAGACCCAGCTCACTTTTGATGGTGTAAAAGATTTTGGCTATGCCACCGACAATGCCGGCTGGACACATAGCGACAGGCCCATTATGCTGTGGAGCCCCGATTCAAAAAAGATAGCAACCTTTCAGCAGGACCAGCGTATGGTACATGATATGTACCTGGTTAAAACAAAAGTTGGTGCCCCCGAACTGGAATCCTGGAAATACCCCCTGCCCGAAGATAAAGAGATCATAAAAATACACCGGGTGATCATTGAAGTAGGTGTGCCTAAAGTGATCCGTTTAAAAATGCCACCCGATGAACACCGGGGAACCCTCAGCGATGATATCTCATCGGGCGGTCCTTATGATGATAATGAATGGAATGCCGATGCAAGCAAACTGATGTATGTATCTACCAGCCGTGATCATAAAATTGAAAAGGTACGCATTGCCGATGCGGCAACAGGCGATGTAAGAGAAGTGTTTGAAGAAAAAGTGGCCACACAATATGAGAGCGGCCAGGGAACCATCAACAACCGTTTCCTGGATAAGAGCAAAGAGATCATCTGGTACAGCGAACGTGATGACTGGGGCCATTTGTATTTGTATGATGCAAATACCGGCAAGCTCAAAAATCAAATTACCAAAGGCAGCTTTGTAGTAACTCAATTATTACGAATTGATGAAGTAAACCGTGTGCTTTATTTTTATGCCAATGGTCGTGAGCCGGGCCGTGATCCTTACTTCAGCCATTTTTACAAAGTGAATTTTGATGGCAGCAATCTTACATTACTTACGCCGGAAGATGGCAATCACAATGTTACCATATCACCCGACGGAAAATATTTTACCGATAATTATTCGCAACCCCATGTGGCACCGGTTTCTGTGTTGCGGGATATGAAGGGCAAATTAATTGCTACGCTCGAAAAAACAGATATCAGCAAATTACTGGCTACCGGCTGGAAACCTGTTGAACCCATCAAGGTAAGGTCTGCTGATGATAAATGGGACCTGTACGGCATCATGTTAAAACCAAAAGATTTTGATCCGTCAAAAAAATACCCCATCGTAAATTATGTGTATCCCGGCCCGCAGGGTGGAGGAGTAGGCACCCGCAATTTTGGCCCTGCCCGTGGCGATCACCAGGCATTGGCCGATCTTGGTTTTATTGTGGTGATCATTGATGGGGCATGCAACCCCGACCGTTCCAAATCTTTTCACGATGCCTGTTATGGTAATATGGGCGACAATACACTAGCTGACCAGATAGCAGGTATCAAACAACTGGCAGCGAAGAGGCCGTATATGGACCTCGACAAAGTTGGTATCTGGGGTCACTCCGGCGGCGGCTTTGCCACTGCCGATGCGATGTTCACCTTCCCCGATTTTTATAAAGTAGGTATCTCAGAATCGGGTAACCACGATAACCGCAACTATTAAGATGACTGGGGCGAAAGGTATATAGGGCTTGAAACAAAAGGCCCCGACGGGAAGACCAATTACGAAAAGCAGGCCAATCAAATAAATGCCGGTAACCTTAAAGGAAAACTCATGCTGGCACATGGTGGCATGGATGATAATGTACCGCCTTACAATACTTACCTGGTGGTTGATGCATTGCAAAAAGCCAATAAGGATTTCGACCTGGTGCTGTTTCCCAATGCACGACATGGCTATGGCGCCGACAGTTATTATATGACCCGCCGCCGCTGGGATTATTTTGTAAGTAACCTGGCCGGGGCAACGCCTCCAAAAGAATATAAGATAGATCCAAATCCCCAAACAGTTCCACCAGTAAAAAAAGATAGCGTTAAATACCAAAACCAATCGGTCAGGAAGAATACGGTAATCAAACGCATACCGGTTTCTGTAAGGAACATCACATTGAATATATTCGATAATGGCACTGTAGATGGAGATACCATCAGTGTGTATTACAACAATAAATTACTGGTGGCTAACCGCGGCCTTACAGAAAAAGCCATTGTTGTAAACCTGGTGTTGGATGAAAAAGCAGGCCAGCACGAGATCGTACTCTTTGCACATAACCTGGGCAGCATACCGCCCAATACCGCATTGATCGTGGTAAATGCCGGTGGACAGCGTTTTGAACTGTCCTCCAGCGCAAGTTTGACCGAGAATGCGGTGTTGGTGTTTGAGTATAAGCCGAAATAGAACGGTTCTGTCATCTCGGCGATAGGAGAGATCTGACTTTACGAAGCAATGTCATACTAAATTACGATGAAGCCGGTAATATTTTTTGTTGCCGGCTTTAGTATTTTATGGCAGCATCCTTGTGTCACTCACTTGTACTGCATACCTTTGTGCATCTTTTATCAAAGCGGAGTTGTTTCGTGAAAACACGAACAATGCCAAGGGTTGTATTTGCGCTACTTCCCGTTCCCGAATGGTATTTAAATGATCAATTAAAAGTGAGTCAGTTTAAAAAATATATTGGCTATTTTTAGCAGCGGATTATAGCGTAAATACATACGTTATATGCCACTTTAGGATAACCACCCAGTAGACAGATTGAATGAAAGTAATTGACGACATAGTTGAACTGAAAACAAACACCAGCACCGAACGGCTTTCGTTTGCGACAAGGTATTTAGTTCAAATCAATTTTACGTTTGACTTGACTATATTTTCAAATGGTTTTGGCGGGACTTCACACTTTTGCGTAAGGCGTGACCAATTAGAAAAACTGTGTGCTGACCTAATAAAAATGCACACCGACTTAAAGGGTTCTACCAAACTTGAAGACAATGACTCTGACGCTTGCGTTGAGTTTATGATTGAACCAAATGGACAGCTTATTGTAAGCGGGCAAGTTGGAGGAACACATGAAGACCATTTTGTAAAATTCAAGTTCCAAACAGACCAAACTTGTATTCTACCTTTCGTTCAGAACTTTAAATCTTTACTCAACTACAAGCATGACTGACACACAAGAAATAAATCTTATACTTACTAAAAACGAAGCTTTAGTTTTGTTTGATTTTTTGGGAAGGTTCAATCAAAAAGAGCATAACGACATTTTTGAAGACCAAGCAGAACAGAAAACGCTTTGGATACTTGAAGCACAGTTGGAAAAACAATTAACAGAACCTTTTAGACCGGACTACAAAGACATTATTAAAGAAGCAAGAGACAAAATACGAGACGAAGAATGACAAGCAAAGCGGCATATAAGGCGGTTTGGCAATATGGCGGGGCGAAGAATATATTTAACTGGCGCAAGTGTTCCCTTCTCTTCCCAACTTTTCCACCTTCACTGGAAAAAATATCCTTACTTCGTAAGGTCGGGAGGTTTCTCTCAGATCCTGTCCCAAAACTAAAAATGCCAACCATGAAACGTCTTGTTGGTTTAATGATAATACCTTTATTATTTTACAATGCATGGTTACCGGCCAATGCAAATGAAAGCCATGCAGGAAAAATAAGAACGGAGTTGCTGTTGGCAGACAAGCAGGACACTGTACCACATGCCACCGTAATTTTTTACAGGGCATATTTCCCTAAATATTTTTCCAATGTAAAACCGGCCCCCATATACATCAATGATTCACTGGTACATGAACTAAAAGCAAATACCTTCATAAGCTTTAATATAGCAAAAGAAGGAAAGATCAGGGTTGCTGTTGATAAAAAACAGGAAACCGAAATTGAATTCAAACTAAAATTTGGCGCAGCGTATTTCTTCAGGGTAGATGTAACCGGCGGCTTAGTCAACAGAAAGACCAGCATAGAATCAGTAACCACCGCAACCGGGAAAGAGGAGATAGGCATATTGCCGAAAAAAGCGTTCCAGGAATAGTAATGGAAAAAATATCCCCCAACTGGCGCAAGTGTGTTCCCCAACTGGCGCAAGTGTTCCCGTCTCCAATTCCAAATTTTTACAACTTAAAGTTTATGGGATCACTTGATGCCGTTCTAAATTTACCGGTTTGCAACCCTAACTGGCGCAAGTGTTTCAACTGGCGCAAGTGTTCCCGTCTCCACCTCCTAAATTACAAACGTAAAGTTTATGGAATCACTTCCCGATATGCATCGGGACAGGTGATGACTCTTCAGTTCTTCGGGTTCACCGCCAATAGCGGGGCAAGTGTAACAGGATTTAAAGAACGAAATGATTTTTATATTTACCTACACTTAATCAGTACGCGGATGCTATTGGCCCGGATACGTCCGGGCGAATTTGAAAAGTCACAAGTTGTCCCATGGTCATTTCGATATGCAATTGGAATTAGTTGAGGGAACACTTGCGCCAGTGAGGGTATCACTAATATTAAAACTATAAGGTCTGCCGTGCAGCACCGCAGCGCTGTAGGCCTTATAGTGTTTGGCAATGATCAAAACGCTATAAGGTTACCCATCACACAAGATCCCGGCGGCAAACCTTATAGGTTTCTTATCAATTCCCCAACTTGCCCGTGTTTGTCGCAAGTGTTCCTGTCTCAAATGCCCCTCAACTGGCGCAAGTGTTCCTCTCTCAAATGCCTAACCGGCGCCAATGTGACAGGAAAAAGCCCTGCTATAAACAGCAGGGCTAAAATAATTACGTATTGCTAAATACATCAATTGGTGGGTTACATTCTTGAAGCTGCTTCACGAATTTTTTGAACAGCAGGTACCAACAATCCTATCAGGATCTCATTGGGGTTTCCACCGGTTGAAATATTGGTTGGTCTGCATATACAAAATGCCGGACTGCCACCACCTCCAAAACACGCATCGGGAAGCTTGTATTTGCAGGGCGGTTTAGGAAGGTTGCCAGTACCACCAGTAGCAGGCGCAAGTTTGGTAGCTTTACCCGCAGCGTCGGTAAACACGGCATCAATGAATTTATCGCCTCTTTTTGTAAACTTAACTGTTCCCTTTCCGTTAGGCAATGTTGCGGTGTTGGCGCCCTCTTGCATTACGAAGTTGAGTGACATAGACTCCATGGGGCGACTTTGTGCTGATATATTAGTTGCGAATGCAAATACCAACACTGATAGAATTCCAATTACTTTTTTCATGATAGTTTTTTTTATTTTTTGTTTTTAAAATGATAGTGCAAAGAAAGCATGATTACCAGGTTGCAGGAAGCTGCACTTAATGAAACAATGATTTGAGTTAATGGATTTGCTGGAGATGAGTTAACTGCGGCCCCCTCCGGCGCAAGTGTTCCCGGCTGTAATATTAAAACCTATAAGGTCTGCCGGGCAGCACCGTAGCGCTAAAGACCTTATAGAGTGTTTAGCAATGATCAAAACGCTATAAGGTTACCCATCACACAAGATCCCGGCGGCAAACCTTATAGGTTTCTTATCATTTCCCCAACTTGCGACAGTGAAGTTCATTTCGATAAATGATGAGCATTGTCAACGAGGACCACTTGCGTCAGTGTGTGTATTCATTTGAGGAGTCGTTTGACCTTCAAGGTCGCTGATGCGTAGCAACAAACTTTCTTTTTCCATCACTATAGCAGTTAAAAAATAATTCCAACAATAAAGATTTCTAATTCTGGAAACAGGATTACATCCTATTGAATTAAACTCAGCCACTAAATTAAAAGACCGTCTTGATTATCTTCATGAAAACCCGGTAAGGAGCGGTTTGGTTTGGGAGCCGTGGCATTATAAGTATAGTAGTGCTATTGATTATTATACTAATGAGCATGGGTTGCTAAAAGTTAACTATTTGTAATACTGAACGCGGATACAATCCGGGCGGAATTAAAAGGCACAAGTGATCCCATGATCATTTCGATAAGTGATGGACATTTTCAACGGGAACGCTTGCGCCAGTAAAGTAAAACAAAAAATAAGATACGTAGAAATAATTATTGTAAATTGGATGATAATCATTCCTGATAAAATCCGCGTAAATGAGAAAGAGTTTTCTTTCAATTTGTTTTCTCCTGGTTGGATATCTTAGTTTTAGCCAGGATAACTCCAAAGCATATGATGCACTCATTAAAAAAGGCAACTCACTTTACGAGGTAAAGGATTATATAAACTCCGCTGTTGCTTTTTCTTCTGCATTTCTACTCCCCGGTCAGTCAATTTCCTTTGATGACAGGTATGCCTGCGCCTGCTCCTGGTCACTTGCCAGCAAAAATGATAGTGCATTTACCCAATTATATCTTATTGCAGACCTAAAGAATTTAAACTACAATGATGTTGATGATATTTTGACGGATAAAGACCTTAAACCATTATTAAAAGATACCCGTTGGCAGGATGTAAAGAATAAAATGTTTATCAAAGCCTATAAAACATTTTTAACAACACAGCAGGAAGCTGGTTTAAAAGTGGATATGCTGAATGCCGGTAAGATCGCTTTAAAATGGGCCAGGGGAAATTCTATTGACTCGGCATTAGTTCATTTGAATGAACCTGCATACGATCTTTTAAAAAATAAGAAGTTTCCTCAGGCATATAGGTATTTGAAAGTATCGCTGAATAATTTTCCAGGAAATTACATATTTAACAGGGACATGGGCTACTATTATGCTGTTACAAAAGATAATACCAGGGCTTTTGTTTATTATTCAAGAGCGTTGGATCTAAAATATTATACAGCTATGGCTGATACTATGCGGTTGGCAATAATTGACTCAGCCCTGGTCGCAGATTATCAACAGTTAAGTAAGCAAACTAACCGCACTGCGCTTCCTACAGATAATATGCTCTTTTCCCTTGCAGGTCAATTAATGCGAAGAGGAATGACCGGAAAAGCATACGAAGTAAACAAACTGAATATTAAATACCACCCAAAAAGTTTTAAGGCGATGCGAGGCATGAGTGATTATTATAATGCTGCCGGTGATAAAGAAAACGGAGACAGCTATAACACCCGGTCATTACTATTACAATACAGGCTTCCCGAAAATTTTTTCCAAACTGAATTTAATGTTGAAGAATATCTTGTTACCAGGTATGAGGAGGTATCCAGACAAAGAGGGTTTAAAGTACTTATGCCTGAAGGCATGTTGAATACACTGGCCAACTACTTTCTCAATAAAAAAATGTACAGTAAAGCAGAACTTCTTTACAAAATGAATTTAGTGAACTATCCTCAAAGTCCTAATGCATACAACAGGATGAGCGCTTATTACAAAGCAACAGGCGACACGATCAAAGAGCAGGAATTCACTAAAAAGGCCCGTGACATAAAAAATAAACCATTGGTTCAACGCTTTTCAGGAAATACAGCTGTTGCAGATACTACTTTTAATACCATAGTTGAAAAGCCTGTTTGCAAAGAAGTATGTGCAAAAATACTCATTGACGAAGCACATAATAACTATCATACTGCAGAAGGGAGGTATAAGCCATTTGCAAATCTTGTTGCCAATGATGGATTTATTGTTACTAGCGGAAGGACTCCATTTACCCGGGAATTACTTAAAACTATTCATGTGTTGGTAGTAGCCAGTACAGGAGCAATACCTGGTGCTGAAATAAAGATATTGACTGATTGGATACGACAGGGAGGTTCATTACTTGTAATCACAGACCATGATAACCCTGGTAGTAACGACCTGTTTGAATCAGTAGGAGTACAAACGCCTGATATCAATTATACCCTTGATACTTTACATGGTACAAGTGCCATATTTTTTTCCGAAAAAGAGGGGTTGTTGGGCGATCATCCTATAATTAATGGAAGGGATGCTTCAGAAAAAATAAGAAGGGTAAATTCATTTACAGGAAGATCGATCATAGCACCCGCAGGAGGGTCAGTGCTTCTTCCTTTGGCTACATCAGCTGTTGACTATATGACCATTGATCCGACCCTACGTTCAATAGAAGATATGATCCCAATAGAAGTTCGGGGATTGCGTTGCCACGGAGTAGCATTTTCATTTGGAAAGGGTAGAGTAGTAGCGTTCAGCGAAGCAGCTATGTTAACAGCACAATTTTTTCCACCAGATGGCCAGGCAGTTGGCATGAATGTTTCGGGATCAGATAACCGGCAATTTGTTTTAAACGTGATGAGATGGCTAACAGGATATTTAAAATAATGTCTTCTACCGATTCCAATATCATTAATTATTGAACCAATCCATCAACTGGTGCCAGTATAAGCTGAAATAGAAACGAAATAACGGAGGAGCTAATTTTTAGTTGCCCGCCTGGGCTGTAGCAAAGGACGGTTACCGGATTTAGTATATTATGGCTGAATGCACCAGATCATGGGTATTTTAATGGGCAATTAAATCCCATCGTTTCCCCAAAATTATTTTGATAACCGCTAACTCATCGTACAGATACATTGGCACAATTTTTCTTTAGTACTGGTAGAGGGTGTAATTCTATATGTAGAAAGCGCTCCAATATTTTAACCCGGTAAACATACAATTATGAACACGCTACATATTCGACCCAGGTTTCATCACAAGATCCACCTGTTGATCCTAAGGAGACTTGTTATTTTTGCTAATATCTTTGGACTTTCCACTTATATATTTCTACGCATGATCTTCTATGATCTGCCTTTTGTGCTGCAGGAGGAATTGGTCCTATTATTAAATGTAGCAGGATGGGCAACTGGCATAGCGGTGGCAATAAGCTTTATAATATTTGCTGTAGACGGACTGATCTATATGATCCGCCAAAGGAAACAATTCAAATTTCTTGGAATGGTGCAGGTTCCGGAGCCACAGATCAACAAAAATAGTGGTGCTTAAAACCTATAAGGTCTGCCGGGCGGCAAGGCAGGGCTGAAGAACTTATAGAGTTTGTTACTTATGATCAAAATACTATAAGGTTACCATTGCACAAAATCCAGGCGGCAAACCTTATAGGTTTATGCCGGTAAATATCGATTTAAATATACAAACACGATTTTAAAAACTAAACATCATGTACAAAAAACTTTTTGATTTTACGCTGCCTTTATTTATTGGACTGATTATAATCTGGATGGCGTTTCACATCGGTAATTAAAACCACATTTGGCTTTATCGCCCCCCAACTTGCACCAGCTTCCGGGTTGAATTATTTACATTGTGTATATTTATGAGCTAACACCCAATTGTAAAAGACTTTCAATGATCTGATGCGATGACGCTTAAAAAGATCCTTTTATATCCGGTTGAGAACTGGATGAGGCCCATCCTGCTATCGTTTGTAAGCCTCCCGCTCCTGGCTTTAGGTATGCTGTCTAATATAGACATGCTTATCGCAGTGGGAGGATTATTTTTTTTAATATGCCTTGCGCTTCTTTTTATCTCATTTATTTATCTTCTTTTTAAAAGAGAGTGGGCAAAAAGTATCTATACTTTATTTTTTATTGCCGCCATTGCCTCGATCATAGTTTTGCTGAACTAATATTACCAGTAAAGACTGCTGTTTAACTCTATAAGGTCTGCCGGGCAGCAAGAGCAGCGCTGCAGACCTTATAGAGTTTGTTACCAATTATCAAACGCTATAAGGTTACCGTTCGCACAAAAATCCCTACGGCAAACCTTATAGGTTTTGCGCCATGGTTTCCAGATAAATCAATATCTTTCCCTACCGTAATATTTTAAGTTATCTAAAACATAATCTCATGTACAAGTTCTCAAAATTTCTTCCGGTGCTTGGCTGTATACTTCTTGCAGCATGCAATGAAAAAGCTACAACTGATGATGATGGCCTGTCTGCATTCAGCGCTGACAGTATGAAGCAACATATTGCCATGCTTGCATCCGACTCATTTATGGGCCGCAAACCTTTTACCGAAGGAGAAAAAAGAACGATCAGTTACCTGCAACAGGAATTTGTAGCCGCAGGGCTTGAACCCGGCAACGGCAGCAGTTTTTTACAGGAAGTGCCCATGGTAAATATAAAAGCAACGGCTGCACCGTCGATGCAGGTTCGGTCGGCTAAAGGAAATTTTAGTTTAAAAGCTTTTGATGATTATATCATATGGACAGACAAAACGGATTCCAGTATCAGTCTTGATAATTCCGAACTTGTTTTTGCAGGGTATGGTGTTGTAGCTCCCGAATATAACTGGAATGATTATGAAGGGCTGGATGTGAAAGGTAAAGTAGTCATGGTGATGGTGAATGATCCGGGGTTCTGGTCGGGTGATACCACCTTGTTCAAAGGATCAACAATGACCTATTATGGCCGCTGGACATATAAATTTGAAGAAGCTGCCAGGCAGGGTGCCAAAGGATGTTTGATCGTTCATAACAGCAAAGCAGCAAGTTATCCTTTCAGTGTTCAGCAAAACAGTTTCAATACATCGCGTTTGCGACTGGATAATCGGGGTAAGAATATTAAGGATTGTGATGTGATCGGCTGGCTGCCCGAAATGGTTGCAAACAGATTATTTGTTGCTGCGGGTTTTGATTCAACGCTTTTGGTTAAAGCAAATGTGCGTGGCTTTAAAGCTGTTCCTTTGAACCTGCAGTTGTCTACCAGCATGAAGGTTGAGTCCATCTACAATAAGTCGTACAATGTGATCGGCAAGATCACCGGCAGCAAACGTCCCGATGAAGTGATCATTTACACAGCACACTGGGATCATTTGGGTATCGGCCGTCCCGATGCAACAGGAGACTCCATTTATAACGGTGCATTGGACAATGCTACAGGAACTGCAGGGATATTGGAACTTGCCCGCGCTTTTAAAAACATGAAAACAAAACCCGGGCGAACAATCATCATCCTTGCTGTTACAGCAGAGGAACAAGGGCTGCTGGGTTCCGCTTATTATGCGCAAAACCCTATTTACCCCGCGGCTAAAACTGTTGCAAATATTAATATAGACGGCATGAACCGTTTTACCAGGACAAGGGATATGGTTATAACTGGCCAGGGGCAATCAGACCTGGAAGATTATTTAAAAGAAGAAGTGGAGAAGGATAGTGGTTATATTTCAGCCGATACGCATCCCGAAGCAGGATATTATTACAGGTCTGATCATTTCAATTTTGCCAAAGCAGGTATTCCTGCTTTGTATGCAGGTTATGGCATTGATGTGCTGGGTAAAGGAAAAGAATTTGGTCTAAAAATAGAGGATGACTACACGGCGAAAGATTATCACAAACCCTCTGATGAGTATGATGCAGCAACCTGGACAATGGATGGCGCCATTAAGGACCTGAAATTATTATTCAGGGTGGGCAGGCGTTTGGCATTTGAAGAAAAGATGCCGCAATGGAAAGATGGATCGGAGTTTAAAGCGATTAGGGTAGGGAAGAAATAATAAATATTAATTTCCAGCTTTGATATATGACCAATGCTCTTCCTGTTTCTTTACGATCTCTAAAATGGCTGCAGGAACTATAACAGCCTCCGGTATCACACGGCTGGTTTCTATATTACGGGCCTTTAGCGAGTTATTGCAAACGGCAAATACAACTCCTTTTTTATACAGGTCTATGATCTGCGCTTTAAAATAACCGGTGTCTTTCAACATGGCATAAACAGCATTGCTGTGAAATACAACTTCAATTTTTGTACCGGGCGCCACGGTAAGCACATTATTCATTTGTTTGTATAACATACGTTGCTGTGCAGTGTCACTTCCTGCCATTTCCCATATGATCTTATGCTGGGCATGGGTAGTTAAAGAAAAAAAAAACAGGAAGAGAACAAGGAATAATGGCTGTAAATATTTCATACGTTGTTTTAGATAAAATTAGCTGATCCATTTGATATATCCTAAGGCCACCCAGGTGCAACTTTGGGCATATAAACTTGCGCCTTTTCTTCCTATATACTATTTTGTGGATTGATTATTGCCTGTGTATGTTATGCGAATTATATTACTCATCATATGGCTGTTCATTTTCAGTTCCTGCTGGGATAAAGACATCAGGCCAGGGGTAGAAGTAGTACAGCCAAAAGCCGATGTTACGAAAGATACCGTTGTTAACCCTCCCACTGAAGTGCGTGCTTTGCCTGCGAATGCTCAAGATATTAATACCGGTTCAACAACACCGGAAGAATTACTCGCTTTTGCCAAAACACTAATCGGCACCCCTTATAAATATGCTTCTACAGATCCTGCCATCGGGTTCGACTGTTCAGGATTTCTTACTTATTTATTTAATCATTTTAATATTGCAGTACCACGTTCCTCTGTTGATTTCACCAATGTAGGACGGACAGTAGAGCTTGCGGCTGCAAAACCCGGGGATCTTGTGTTGTTTACAGGCACAGACAGCACCAACCGGCTGGTTGGTCATATCGGTATCATTACTTCATTTGAGAACGGGGAGTATAATTTTATTCATTCCACATCAGGAAAAGCAATGGGAGTAACCATCTCGCCATTGAGTAAATATTATTCCTTTCGTTTTGTAAAGGTCATCAGGATCTTTCCGCAGAATGATACTTAAACATTAACGGTAAAGTTTTAGTTTTAAATACGACCTGATATTTGCAGGAATACGCTGTAAAAGATCGAGCATCACAGCATTCATGCCTGCCTGCTGTTCCAGGTTAGCTATGGTAGTTATATAATTTCTCCATACGGTATTACCCCCGGTTAAATAAAGGCGGTTATCATTGGGCATGTTCACTGCTAAAACCGTTGCAGAAGTATCCATGCGGCTGATATCATTAGCACCTTTTGGAATAGAGATGATCACTTTCCATATATAAGCCGGTACGGTAACCCTGCCTGCATCGATGGAAGTAAAAAAAAGGTTGCTGGTATTATATCCACCTACACCATAATTTCCCATAAATACATAAGCTTCTTTGTCTGACCCTACCAGGTTGGCCCTTGTATGATCTTCCAGGCCTGCCCAGGATACCTGGTTTAATTTGGGGCTCTGTGGTATCATATTCGTCATTAAAAAAGTAGAAGAGTTTGCAGGTATGGAAGATGTTCTGTCTGCACTTGGACAATTATGCCCCCTGTCAAATCCACTGCCGGAGTAGCTATTGTCCTGAACCTGGTACCAGCCTGCCGGCAAACCCACATCGGCCCTGAAATCATCCTGCCTGGAAGTTACACCAAAATCCAGGTCGGCCTGCAGGTGCCAGGCAACCCAAACCGGGATGGCCCTGCTTTGACTATAAGCAATTTTATACCATCCATTATTTTTTAAATAATTTTCAGGCATCGTGGTTGAGGTTTGTGCATTTGTTGGATTTCCCAACAGTAAAGGATCATTGTCGGGCATCACTATAGGCGGTGGGGGTGGAGGCGGGGTTATAATATCTTCTGTATTTTTTTTACAGGAAACAAAAAACAGCATCGCTGAAAGACAAATGGTATAGCCTGGAGTTAATTTCATCAGCCCAAGGTAAGCAAATGGATTTATCCGGATACATTCGGATAAAAAATGTTTTTTATTTTCCACCGCAGGTGGGATCAAAAGATAGGAGCAAGCAAAAAAACCTTACCGTATTTTAAATAAAAATGCCCATCTTTAAGAACCTGTATTAATCAAAAAACCGATATGAAAAAACTTTTGACTGTATTACTGATCACCACATTACTGTTGAGCAGCCAGGGATTGTTTGCCCAGGTAAGTATCAAGGCTTCAAAAGAAGAAGCTGCTGAGCAATTAGAAAAATTGAAAGCCACAACAACAGTGTTCTTTTATAAAAAATCACGTAATTATTCCATCGATTCCATCAAACAGGCTGTAACATCCGCCTGGGATCTTACCCCGATCATTTTCGAGGATATTGCCAAAGCTGATAAATACACTGGTAATCCCAAATATTCCTTTTTTTCAATTGAAGGCATCGCTAAAACTTCAAGATCAACTTCCATATCTTATACCAACACCCATTATTACCTGGTATTAAGAATATTTAAAGAAGAAACAAAAAAAGGAAAAATAAAGACAACCCCCCTGTGCAGGCTGGAGCTTTTCCCCAACTATGCAACCATGGAGATAGCCACGCCACCGCACTACGGTAATGATGTGTTAGACGGAGAGGAAGTGGTGAGTGAATTGTACGATAGGGGTGTTTTTTATAACTGGAGTTCTATAACACTGAAAGCCATGCTGGGCGCCTTAACTACAGAACTGAAAAATAATGAAAGACGCTGGGTGTATGCTAATGTAAAATCACCCGACCTTACAGAGATATTATCTAAAGACACCCTTTACATTCCGCAATATTTACTCATAAGTTATAATGCCTTTTCCGGGAAAGAAAAGCAAAAGGACGAAAACATACTGTCGGAATATAAATATAAATACAGGGTTTGTACAGATAAAGAGCTGTACCAGATCTTTGAAGTAGAGAAAAGAGGCAGGCTTTTATTTGAATATGTAAAAAGCTCCACTGATAAATTCATTTCCATTTATGACCTGAAAGAAAAAAAGGTCATCTATAAAAGATATTCACCCATGAGCTACAATATCAAAGGCAAAGACCTGGAAGCCATCGATTAACTCAACAGGTGTATGGTCATTCCGTAATTTGCAAGAACACCACTTTACCATCCATGGTAGAAACGATCAGATGTTTCTTATCCAGCACATTAACCGTATTCACCATGGAGTTGTCGATCTTATGAACCCAGGCGTTCTTTTTTTGAGCTTCATCAACGGCATATACTACACCATTGCGTGTACCAAAGAAAATGGTTCCTTCTTTTTCAATTAACATGGAAGGGGCGTGCTCATAACCAAATCCTGCATGCAGCTTCCATGCTGCTTTTTGAGCATCTCTTCCTGTAGCGAATGCTGCAATGGTATCATTCATGGTCTTACCGTAAACATATTTTCCATCCTGCGACATACCTATTGATTCACGTACCCCTGATTCCTTTGTACGCCATACAGTTTGTCCTGTAACGGCATCAATGGCGCTTAAATATCGGTCGGGTGCCACTATATAAATGATATTGTCTTTTACAACCGGTATGCATGATGCAGGGGAATAATTTCTTACAGTGGATCCGTTGGTCCATTTCCAGTTTAGTTTCCCCGTGTTTTTATTCAATGAATATAAATAAGTGTCCCAGGCCCCAAAAATAATATCCTCTTTATTAATGACAGGCGTACTAACCACCGGCCCGTTGAGCCCGTCAAAACTCCATATCTCTTTTCCTGTTTCCAGGTCAAGCGCCCGAAAATGATGATCGCTTCCTCCAATATAAACGATGTTGTTCTCAATAACCGGACAACCCAGTACAGCAGCGCCGGTCTTGAGTTTCCATATCTCCTGGCCTTTGTCATCCAGGCAATATATAAAGCCATCCGTGCTTCCGAACAGTATCTTATTTTTTGTGGCTGCCGGCGATGAATAAATGGAACCTCCTGTTTTGAATGTCCATTTTTTTTTGCCATTCTTTAAAGACAAAGCGCTCACCGTTCCCTGCTGGTTTCCAAATACAACCATGCCGTTGGTTACTACCGGTGTTGATATCACATTTGCATCTGAGCTGAATCTCCACTTTTCTTTTACCTGCGGGTATTGTGTATTGATCGTATAATCAGGACGCGTAAATTTTTTGCCGGGGTCATAATTATGTTGTTCAACTTTTACAGCTGCCCAGGTCTTCATGTCACCCGTTACTGGTTTTCTTTCGGTAAATAAAATCGAATCAGCACCCACATCTACCAGGTTGTATCCACCTTCAAGTTGTTTGGCACGCAGGTTCGACCTTCCCATAATGCCGGGTATACCTTCAAAATTCAAAGTCTTGTTCGCATGTCCGTGACCGCAAAGAAATAAAATTGTATTTCTTTTTTTAAACATATCGGTCACTTCATACCAATTATCCATCTGGTTATCCATGGGGTAGTGGTTTAAAAATATCACAGGCATACTTATAGCTGTAGTGTCCAGGATATTTTTCATCCAGGTCATAGCGTCACGGGGAATATGGCCATCACTCATTCTTACATAGGGGCCCGATGAACAGGCAATGAACCGGATACCATTGTGGTCAAAAGCAAACCTGTCGCTTCCAAATGTTGAAATAAAACCCATGCCACCGGTCTCACTCCATCCAACATCATGATTGCCGGGTATGATATAATATTTTACACGTAAGGAATCAAAAAGTTTTTTTGCCCTGGGCAGTTCCTCGTTGGTACCAAGTTCGGTAATATCGCCGGTGATCACTACAAAATCAATATCATTCCTGTTATTGATATCATGCACTGTTCTCCTAAGGTCTTCTTCGGCCTTGCCGTCCGGTGAGCCAATATGTGTATCAGAAAGAAAGGCAAAACGGAAAGGTTTTATCTGCGCAAGGGAACTAACAGAAAAAGTAACAATGCATAAACTAAGCAGGATTTTCTTCATAAAAGCAAGTTAAGCATTTACAGCAGATACTATTCCTCCGGGTGTATTATTCCTGTGATAGTAGATAGGGCCCCGGAAAAACGATTTAATTTTAATTTTGTAGCTTTAAGATCGAAATAAAACTACATGAGAAAGATCATTTTGGTAATGGGTTTAATGATGTTTATTGTATTGGCAAATGCCCAGATCAATAACCCGGTAACATGGAACCATACGGCAGTAAAAATTGCCGATAAAGTTTATGAGCTTCGCTTAACTGCAAGCATTGACGCTAACTGGCATATGTATGCACAGGATGCCGGCGAAGGACTAGAGCCCACTATCATTAATTTTATACCCAACCCGCTTATATCTTTTAATGGTAAAGTGAAAGAGGTAGGTAAGTTGCAGAGTTCTTATGAAAAGTATTTCAAATCGGTATCAAAATATTATGCAAAAGATATAGCTTTTGTTCAAAAAATAAAAGTAAAGTCTCAGGTAGGAACTGTGGTTAAAGGCACAATTAGTTATGTGGTTTGTAACGACAGGCAATGCCTGCCTCCAAAAGAAGTTCCGTTCTCCATTTATGTAGGCGGATAATAATATATTCCACCAACTCTCTTATCTGAATTATACACTTCGTGGATTTTATACCACAGGTTTTGGCCAAATCATTTAAAAATACACGTAAAATTGTTTTGCATGACTTTTGTCTTTATGTAGTTGTTCAAATGATGCTACCCATGAAAGAATTAAGAACTTTAGAAACGGAAGAATTAATAGATATGCTGACGAAGCTGACAGGTCAATATACAGATAAGATGGCCATTTCGAATGGTATGCAGCTAAGCCAGTCTGAATATGAAATTGCATTGATCC
>JBDSGK010000272.1:0-14035 GCA_039919015.1 Ferruginibacter sp. | reverse complement strand
TAAGAAGAATGGATTTATAGATTATATGAAAAGCATTGGTAAACTCGGCGGGCAAAATAAAGTGCCCAGGTTAAGTAATGACAGGAAGATCGCCGAAGACCTTGAGAAGTTTGTGGACTAAAACCTACGCAGTTCGTACTTAAACTTTATCATTATTTTTTGGTCTATTGTTTTCAAAATAATATACTTTTGCATTGCTAAACGCAATTATAAACAAATGAACAGGCATCAATTACCTATTGTATGTACAAATTCTTCCTTCAGGGGAGGGTTGTATACTACAGCAAGCCTGTTGCTGTTTATACCCAGATCCCGACGTGGATGCTGATAGGACGAGTAGCTAAAACCTGCCCCTGTCAGTGAAAAAATCCCCAAAAAATTTCTTTTAACATCTTTCCATTAACACTTTCAATTTTTGACAATTGGAAAACAGTAACATTATAATCAAGGTTGCTACAGCAGCTGATACCCATTTCGCTAAGACCATTACAGATGAAATGGAAGCTTCGGCAAAGGCTCGTGGTACCGGCATTGCCAAGCGTTCACCCGAATATATTGAGCAAAAAATGATCGAAGGCAAATCTGTTATAGCGGTAACTACCGAAGGTGATTGGGTAGGTTTTTGCTATATAGAAGTGTGGGAGCACAATAAGTTTGTTGCCAACAGCGGGCTGATCGTTTCTCCTGCATATCGTAAAACAGGTGTTGCAAAAGGTATCAAGCAAAGGATATTTCAACTGAGCCGGGAAAAATATCCTGATTCAATGATATTTGGACTAACGACCGGGCTTGCTGTAATGAAAATTAATTCTGATCTTGGGTATGAACCGGTAACTTATTCAGAGTTGACAAATGATGAGCAGTTTTGGGCAGGCTGTAAAAGCTGTGTTAATTACGATATATTGATGAGTAAGGATCGTAAGAACTGCATGTGTACCGCTATGCTTTTTGACCCGGCCGATCATTATACACCTGAAGAAACTAAAACAGAATTTAAAAAACATTCCAAAAGCTATGAACGCTTTATGCGGATAAAGCAAAGTAAACTGCTTAAGTTCCTGCAAAAGAAGCAAGGCGGAGCATCATCAAGATCGTTGTTGCGTCATTTTTTTAATTTTTAAAATAAATAAACATGAGTAAGAAAGTTGTTTTGGGATTTAGTGGAGGATTGGATACTTCATACTGTGTAAAATATCTTACAGAAGAAAAAGGTTATGAGGTTCATTCGGTAATTGTAAATACCGGTGGGTTTACTGATGCTGAATTGAAAAAGGTTGAAGAACACGCTTATAGACTTGGCGTAAAAACGCATACTACGGTCAATGCTATCAAAAGTTATTACGATAAAATAATCAAGTACCTGGTGTTTGGCAATGTGCTGAAAAATAATACCTATCCATTAAGTGTTAGTGCCGAAAGATTAAGCCAGGCGGTTTTTATTGCAGAGCATGTACAGCATTTACACGCAGACATAGTTGCTCACGGCAGTACCGGCGCAGGTAACGACCAGGTCAGGTTTGATATGATCTTCAACATCATGATACCCGGTGTTGAGATCTGCACACCGATACGGGATCTGAAATTAAGTCGTGAAGAAGAAATTGCCTATTTAAAAAGCAAGGGTGTTGACATGAATTTTGACAAATCCATGTACTCCATCAATAAAGGATTATGGGGCACCAGCGTTGGCGGAAAAGAAACATTGAACAGTAAAGGTATGTTGCCTGAAGAAGCCTGGCCGACACAGGTGACTGAATCCGGTTCAAGATCTGTTGAATTGGAATTTGTAAACGGAGAACTGGTTGGCATTGATGGAAATACATTTTCACATCCTACTGAAGCTATTCAGCATTTACAAACCCTTGCGGGGCCATTTGGTATTGGAAGGGATATTCATGTGGGCGATACCATCATCGGTATAAAAGGCCGTGTTGGTTTTGAAGCCGCAGCACCCATGGTAATTTTAAAGGCACACCATGCTTTGGAAAAACACGTACTTACCAAATGGCAGTTGAACTGGAAAGACCAGCTGGCGCTGTTTTATGGTAACTGGCTTCATGAGGGGCAGATACTTGATCCGGTGATGAGGGATATAGAATCCTTCTTTGAAAGTTCGCAGGAAAATGTTACCGGGAAAGTTTTTGTTGACCTGGCGCCTTACCGTTTCCAGGTAACAGGCATTGAGTCTGCATTTGATCTGATGAGCAGTAAATTTGGAAAGTATGGAGAAATGAATACCGGCTGGACAGGTGATGATGTACGGGGTTTCTCGAAAATATTTGGTAACCAGACCATGATCTATCATGCAGTAAAGCAATCAGCAGATGGCAAATAAAATTAAGATTGGAATTATCGGGGGCGCCGGTTATACCGGTGGTGAACTGATCAGGATATTGTTAAATCATCCTGCAGCTGAAATAATTTTTGTGAACAGCAAAAGCAACGCTGATCATTTTTTGTACGAAGTACATAAAGACCTGCAAGGTGAAACAAATTTGAAATTCACATCTGCAATAAATAAAAAAATTGATGTTTTGTTTTTGTGTGTTGGGCATGGAGAAGCCATGAAATTTTTGGCGGAAAACACAATTGACCCGGCAATAAAGATCATTGACCTGAGCCAGGATTTTAGATTGGGTGAAACCATAGAGAAAAGAAAATTTGTTTATGGTTTGCCCGAGTTGAATAAAGCGCAAATAAAAAAAGCAAAGAACATTGCAAATCCAGGCTGTTTTGCTACGGCTATTCAATTGGGATTATTGCCTTTGGCAAAGGCCGGGTTATTGAAAGAAATTCATACAACAGGCATTACGGGCTCAACAGGAGCTGGGCAGGGGCTTAATGCAACATCCCATTTCAGCTGGCGGGCAAATAATATACAGGCTTACAAAACCCTGTCTCACCAGCATCTGGGAGAAATACATCAATCACTTCATCAATTACAAGGGTCTTTTCCCCCCTCTCCTGAAGGAGAGGGGCCGGGGGTCAGGTTTATTCCGTGGCGGGGAGATTTTACAAGAGGCATCTTCATCAGTTCACAAATAAAATGCAGTTTAGAACTGAACGGGATATCTGCATTGTATAAAAAATATTATGCGGCACACCCTTTCATTGTAATGAGTGATGAACCGATATTTTTAAAACAGGCGATTAATACCAATAAATGTTTTATTCAACTGGAAAAAATTGGAGCCGACCTGGTTGTACATTCCATCATTGACAATTTAACAAAAGGTGCCAGCGGACAGGCAGTACAGAATATGAATTTGATGTTTGGACTGGAAGAAACAACAGGATTAAAACTAAAGGCGAATTATTTTTAACCCCTAAATCCCCTAAAGGGGACTTAGGAGCTTTTAGAATGCAAGAGTTTTTAGAAATATTAAAAGTTAAGGCTTGATTGAAATTAATTATTCACTAATAAACTAAGTTCCCCTTTAGGGAACAGGGGTATGAAATTATTCGATGTATATCCTCTTAATGATATCACGGTTGTAAAAGCTGAAGGCTCTTACGTGTGGGATGATCATGAGCAGAAGTATCTTGACCTTTATGGAGGCCATGCTGTAATTTCCATCGGCCATACACATCCGCATTATGTAAAGCGAATAGAAGATCAGTTACATAAGCTGGGATTCTATTCTAACTCCATAAAAATTCCTTTGCAGGTTGAGCTGGCCGAAAAATTAGGGAAGATCTCGGGTAAACAAGACTATCAATTATTCTTGTGTAATTCAGGTGCAGAGGCCAATGAAAATGCATTAAAGCTGGCTTCATTTTATAATGGCAGAAAAAAGATCATCGCTTTTAAAAAAGCATTTCACGGGCGAACATCGTTGGCTGTGGCTGCAACGGATAACCCAAATATTGTTGCACCAGTGAATGAAACGGACAATGTTATTTTTCTCCCTTTTAATGAGGAAGCCGCTTTGGAAGATGCTTTTAAGCAACATGATATTTCATCTGTTATCATTGAAGGCATACAGGGTGTTGGTGGTATTAATGTAGCATCGAATTTTTTTTTACAAAAGATAAGATTTTTATGCGATGAATACAATGCAGTTTTTATTGCAGATTCCGTACAATGTGGTTATGGCAGGTCCGGTAAATTTTACTCGCATGATTTTGCAGGAGTGGATGCAGACATATACAGCATGGCAAAGGGGATGGGCAATGGATTTCCGATCGGTGCTATTTCCATCGCTCCAAAAATTCAACCCAAATATTTTATGTTGGGCACAACTTTTGGCGGCAACCACCTGGCATGTGCTGCGGCTTTAGCAGTATTGGAGGTTATTGAAAAAGAAGACCTGGTCAATAATGCAACAGTTGTTGGTGATTATTTGATAGCAGCACTAAAAAAACTGCCGAATATAAAGGAGGTGAGAGGACGGGGCTTAATGATCGGGATTGACCTGCCCGAAGAACTGAATATGGTTAAAAAGAACCTCTTATTTAAACACAAAATATTTACCGGTGAAGCAAAGCCAAATGTGATCAGGCTTTTACCGGCATTGAATATTACCAAAACTGAAGCTGATATTTTTTTACAGGCAATTAAAACCGAATTAAGCCTGGTCTGACAGCCTGCCCCGATAATTTCGGGGTCTCGTCTGACCATTTAAATTGTTCATTTAAAAATAACAAAAGTGCTAAATTTTATTTCAGTAAATGATGTGGCTGATATTAATGCATTGGTTGAACAGGCATTAAAACATAAAGCAGATCCCTTTGCAGGTAAAGAGCAGGGTGTAGGCAAAAGGATCGGTTTATTATTTTTAAATCCCTCTTTGCGTACCAGGTTAAGTACACAGGTAGCTGCTGCAAACCTTGGCATGGAAGCCATTGTCTTTAATGTAGATAAAGAAGGTTGGGCATTGGAATTTGCCGAAGGCGCTGTTATGAACGGAACAACGGTTGAGCATATTAAAGATGCCGCCCCGGTGTTAGGACAGTATTTTGATATTTTGTGTGTCCGCACATTTCCATCTTTACAAAACAGGGAAGAAGATTATGCAGAAACGGTCATCAGCCAGTTTATTAAATATGCTGGTGTACCGATCGTAAGCTTAGAGAGCGCTACTTTACATCCCTTACAATCGCTTACTGACGTAATAACCATAAAAGAAACATATAAAGGAACAGCAAGGCCCAAAATTGTTTTAACCTGGGCGCCCCATGTAAAAGCATTACCACAATGTGTGGCAAATTCTTTTGCTCAATGGGTTAGGGCATGGGGCGAAGCTGAGTTTGTAATTACACATCCTGTGGGTTATGAACTTGATAAATCGTTTACAAAAAATGCAACCATTATTAGCAAGCAGGACGAGGCATTAAAAAATGCAGATTATGTGTACGTAAAGAACTGGAGCAGTTATCATGAGTATGGAAGAATAATTTCCAATGATGCAGACTGGATGCTTACCAATAAAAAACTGGCATTAACCAACAATGCCAAAGTAATGCATTGTTTGCCTGTTCGGCGTAATGTGGAGTTGAGTGATGAGATACTCGACAGCAAAAACAGCCTGGTTACACAGCAGGCTGGTAACAGGGTTTGGGCAGCACAGGCTGTATTGTCTGAGATCCTAAAAACGGTATAATGGAAAAATTGTTTATCATAAAAGTTGGCGGTAATATCCTGGATGACACGGCTGTCCGGCAATCATTCCTGGAAAAGTTTGCCCTGGTTCCTGCAAAAAAAATATTGGTACATGGCGGCGGAAAAATAGCGACTTCAATAGGTAAACAATTGGGTATTGAACCAAATTATATAAATGGAAGACGAATAACTGATGAAGCTACGATAGACCTGGTGACCATGATATATGGCGGACTGATCAATAAAAAACTGGTGGCAACATTGCAATCAATGAATTGTAATGCTATTGGATTAACGGGTGCTGATGCGAACATCATTCCGGGAACAAAAAGGCCGGTTGCTGATATTGATTATGGTTTTGTAGGCGATATTGCCAGTTCGCAGTTGGCAGTTGACAGTTTGCAATTGTTCCTGGATAACAAATTAGTTCCGGTTGTAGCCCCTTTAACGCATGATGGGCAGGGCCAAATGTTGAATATCAATGCAGATACCATTGCATCAGCATTAGCGGTTGCGTTATCCACGCAATATGATGTAAGACTGATCTATTGTTTTGAAAAGAAAGGCGTGTTGGAAAATATGGAAGATGAAACATCGGTCATTAAGCTGATCAATAAAGAAAAATATCACCAGTTATTACATGACAAAAAACTGGCAGATGGGATACTGCCTAAAATTGACAATGCTTTTGCGGCAATTGACAGCGGTTTACAGGAAGTGCTGATCGGTCATGCAGAGGACCTGTTGCAAAATATAACTACAGATAACAAGGGTACACTGATCAAACTATGACCGAAAATAAACCATACCAGGAAGCAGTTGAGCTATTAAAGAAACTAATAGCTACTCCTTCTTTTAGTAAGGAAGAAGAAAAGACTGCCACTATTATTGAACATTTTTTCAGGGAGAAAAATATTTCGGTAAACCGACTTTTAAATAATGTATGGTGTGTAAATAAATTTTTTAATGAAAATAAGCCAACCATCTTACTTAACTCCCATCACGATACGGTAAAACCAAATCCGCAATACAGTAAAGACCCGTTTTTTCCGATCATAGAAGACGGTAAACTGTATGGACTGGGTAGTAATGATGCCGGAGGGTGCCTGGTGAGTTTGATAGCGGCATTTTGTAATTTTTATGAAAATGAAAATTTAAAATATAATCTTGTACTGGCTGCTACTGCAGAAGAAGAGATCAGCGGGCAGCACGGAATTGAAAGTATCTTGTCTTTACTACCCAAGATCGATGTTGCAATAGTTGGAGAACCTACACAAACGAATTTGGCCATAGCTGAAAAAGGCTTGCTGGTACTGGATTGTACAGCAACAGGCAAAGCCGGTCATGCAGCAAGGGAAGAAGGACAGAATGCTGTTTATAAAGCTATGCAGGATATCAGTTGGTTCCAAACTTACCAGTTCTCAAAAATATCTGAAACCTTAGGTCCAGTAAAAATGTCGGTCACATCCGTCAATACCGAGAACAAAGCACATAATGTGGTGCCAGCTGTTTGTAATTTTATTGTTGATATAAGGGTAACTGATGTTTACAGTCATGAAGAGATATTGGAAACGATCAGGCAACACATTCAGTCGGATATAAAACCCAGGAGCATGCGTTTGCGGTCATCAAAAATTGATAAAGATCATCCACTTGTTCAGGCAGGGATAAAACTGGGTAAACAAACCTATGGCTCTCCCACCACATCAGATGCGGCATTAATTGCTGCGCCTGTTTTAAAATGTGGACCGGGAGATAGTGCCAGGAGCCATACAGCAGATGAATTTATTTACCTGGAAGAAATGGAAGAAGGAATTAATACTTACATAAAAATATTAGAACAGATTATTTAAGAAGTGATAAGTTGTAAGTAATAAGTATTAAGTAAATTTATGTATGCAGAATTACAAAGACTTAAAAGTTTGGGAGAAAGCACATTCTTTCACTTTACAAGTATATAAAGTGACAGAAAAATTTCCTAGAGAAGAGACCTATGGTTTAACTAATCAATTAAGACGGGCAGCATCATCAATTGCAGCAAACATTGCTGAAGGTTGTGGGAAGAATACAAAAAGAGATTTTGCTAATTTCTTGAACATATCTCTTGGATCATCAAATGAAGCTGAATATTTTCTTTTGTTAGCAAAGGATTTATACTATATTCCTGTAGAAAGTTATGAAATCCTTGCAAAACTTATTAATGAAGTAAAAGCAATGCTCATATCGTTAATCGGGAAAGTAAGGGGCTAAACTTATTACTTAAAACTTAATACTTAAAACTTAATACTTAAAACTTAAAACTTAATACTTAATACTTAAAACTTAATACTTAAAACTCAAATGAAACTCTGGCAAAAAGATAAGGCAGCTTTAGCAGAAGTAGAAAAATTTACTGTAGGTAATGACCGTGAACTTGATCTGCACCTGGCTCCGTTTGATGTATTGGGCTCTTTGGCACATATAAAAATGCTGGAGTCTGTTGGATTATTAACCATAGCTGAACTGGATCTGCTGGAGAAAGAACTAAAAGAAATATATAAACAAATTGGAGACAGTAGTTTTATTTTAAATGAAGGTATTGAAGATATTCATTCACAGGTTGAGTTAATGCTGACACAAAAACTTGGAGATACAGGCAAAAAAATTCACAGCGCCCGCAGCAGGAATGACCAGGTTCTGGTTGACCTGAAATTATTTTTAAGATCAGAGATCGAAAAAACAGTCATCAACACGAAATCTCTATTTGATCTTTTAATAACACAAAGTGAAAAGTATAAAGATGACCTGCTGCCCGGTTATACCCATCTTCAGTTAGCAATGCCTTCGTCATTTGGATTATGGTTTGGTGCCTATGCCGAAAGCCTGGTTGACGATATGGTAACGATGGAGGCAGCTTACCGGGTAGTTAATAAAAACCCTTTGGGTTCCGCTGCAGGTTATGGTTCTTCTTTCCCCATCAACCGGCAAATGACAACAGCGCTATTAGGTTTTGATGAGCTGAATTATAATGTGGTGTATGCACAAATGGGGAGGGGTAAAACAGAGCGCATTGTAGCTTCGGCTTTGGCCAATATTGCTGCTACTATTTCTAAGTTAAGTATGGATGCCTGCTTATACCTCAATCAAAACTTTGCTTTCATTTCATTCCCCGATGAGTTAACAACCGGGAGCAGTATCATGCCGCATAAAAAAAATCCCGATGTATTTGAACTCATCCGTTCATACGCCAACCGTATCCAGGCATTGCCCAACGAGATCATGTTAATGACGGCCAATTTACCTTCCGGTTATCATCGCGATCTGCAGTTGATCAAGGAGCATATCATTCCGGCTTTCAAAAATTTGAATGATTGCCTGCAGATGGCAGGACTCATGCTAAACAATATTGTAATTAAAAAAGACCTGCTCAACGATGAAAAGTATGCATTTCTTTTCAGCGTAGAAGAAGTTAATAAACTGGTATTGGCAGGCATGCCCTTCAGGGATGCCTACAAAAAAGTAGGATCTGATATTGAAGCGGGAAATTTTACCCATTCCTCATCTCCGGGGCATACCCATACCGGTTCCATTGGTAATCTATGTAATGAACAGATCCAGGGTATGATGACTGATATTATACAAAAATTCAATTTCAATAAAGTGAAAATTGCGTTGCAACAATTATTAAGTTAGATTTGTCGCAATAATTTTAAAAAAATAATGGCCGATCAGTCTCAAAAAAAACGCATTGCTATATTTGGTTCAACAGGTTCAATAGGTACCCAGGCGCTCGAAGTTATCCGTGCAAATCCTGAACTGTTTGAAGTTGAAATATTAACAGCCCAAACAAATGATGAGCTGTTAATAACCCAGGCGCTGGAATTCAGGCCCAATGCCGTTGTTATAGGTGATGAAACGCGGTATGAAAAACTTAAAGGAGCTTTGGCATCAACCGACATAAAAGTTTTTGCAGGTGAAAAAGCCCTGGAAGAAGCGGCAGATTTTGATACCTATGATATGATGTTGGCAGCGATCGTGGGGTTTGCAGGATTAAAGCCCACTTTAAAGGCCGTTGAAAAGGGGAAGGCGGTGGGACTGGCCAATAAAGAAACCCTGGTTGTGGCAGGTGATATCGTGATGCAAAAAGCCATTGAAAACAGGGTACCGATCATACCGGTTGATAGTGAACATTCTGCTATTTTCCAATGCCTCGTGGGAGAATCAAGAAACCCGATCGAAAAAATTATTTTAACTGCAAGTGGTGGCCCATTTTTAGGGAAGAAACCCAATTTCCTGGTTAATGTAAAACGTGATCACGCCTTGCAGCATCCCAACTGGACCATGGGCGCTAAAATATCAATTGACTCTGCAACCCTCATGAATAAAGGGCTGGAGATGATCGAAGCCAAATGGCTTTTTAATTTACGTCCGGACCAGATCGAAGTTGTCATACATCCGCAAAGCATCATTCACAGTATGGTTCAGTTTGAAGACGGCAGCATTAAAGCACAAATGGGATTGCCAGATATGAAATTACCCATCCAGTATGCTATGGCTTTCCCGGGCAGGGTAAAAAATAATTTTCCAAGGCTCAGTTTCCGCAAATACCCTGCCCTGAACTTTGAGGAACCGGATGTTAAGACTTTCAGAAATTTATCGTTGGCCATGGAAGCCCTGAACAAGGCCGGCAATATGCCATGCATCTTAAATGCAGCCAACGAAATTGCAGTGTGGGCCTTTCTCCGTAACCGTATTGGCTTTTTGGATATGACTGCCATGGTAGAAAAAACCATGGAAAACGTGGCCTATATTGAAAAGCCAACGCTTCAGGAATATTTTGAAAGCGACGGCGAAGCCCGTAATTTTGCAGCTTCGCTGATAAACCTGTAAATTTTTTTTGAGTTTTGCTTGAGCTACAATTGGCGTTTATCCTGAGCGAAGCCGAAGGATACTTTTTCAGCAATATTGAACTTTAAATACAAAAATATTAAATGGACATTACCTTATTAGCAATAAATTGGCCCAGCGTAGGATTAAAAGTAGCCCAGCTTTTATTGTCTCTTTCAATACTTGTGATACTGCACGAATTTGGCCATTACATAACAGCCAAATGGTTCAAATGCAGGGTCGAAAAATTTTACCTGTTCTTTGATCCCTGGTTCTCTATTTTTAAAAAGAAGATTGGTGACACCGTTTATGGAATTGGCTGGCTGCCTTTGGGTGGTTATGTAAAAATATCAGGGATGGTAGATGAGAGCATGGATAAAGAAGCATTAAAATTACCTCCGCAATCATGGGAATTCAGAAGTAAACCGGCCTGGCAACGTTTAATAATCATGCTGGGTGGCGTGACAGTAAATATTTTATTGGCATTTATTATTTATGCCGGCATATTAATGACCTGGGGAGAAAAAAAGATCCCTGCTTCTTCCCTGAAGTATGGCATTTCATTTAATGATTCCCTGTTCAATGACCTTGGGTTTAAGAACGGTGATAAGGTGTTGGCCGTTGATGGCAAACCGGTTGTTGAATATACTGATATCTTAAGAAAAATATTGGTGGTTGATAAGCATGTGACCATTGAAAGAGACGGTAAAAATATGACACTGGATATGCCGGTTGATCTTATCGGTAAACTGGTTGAAAAAAAGAAACTTACCGAAGGCCCCCTGATCAGCCCAAGGATACCTGTTATTGTTTCCAATGTTGATGATAGCAGTGTTGCTTATAAAGCCGGGTTAAGGGTTGGAGACCTGATCATGCGAATTGATTCAGTACAGACACAATTCTATGATGAGTTTTCTGCTTTTATGAAAAAACAAAAAAAGGGAGATACCATAGACCTTACAGTTAAAAGAAATAATGAAACCTTAAATATCACAACAACACTTGTGAATGGTGGTATAATAGGATTTAATCCACCAAGCAGTCATGAAGAATATGACAGCCTTGGTATTTATAAATATGAAATTAAAAAATATGGATTCTTTGCTGCTTTTCCTGCAGGCGTAAAAAGAGCAGGGAAGGAATTACAGTTTTATATTGACCAGTTTAAAAAAATATTGTCGCCTAAAACCGGTGCCTATAAAGGCGTAGGAGGTTTTAAAGCCATGGGGTCTGTGTTTTCAGGTACCGAGTGGGACTGGGAACATTTCTGGACGATCACGGCATTCTTTTCTATTATACTTGCTTTCATGAACCTTTTGCCGATACCGGCTCTGGATGGAGGCCACGTATTATTTACGTTAGGCGAAATGATCACCGGTAGAAAACCAAGTGAAAAATTCCTGGAATATGCTCAGATCGGCGGAATGATCATCTTACTGGCACTGATGATATATGCAAACGGTAACGATTGGTTTGGATGGGGGAAAGGAAAGTAAGAAGTTGATAGTTGGCAGTTAGCAGTTAATAGGTGCTAACATCTGTCATCTAACAGCTAACATCTTATAACTCAATCCCGATCTTCTTCATTAAAATAGAAGCATTTAGACTGGTGCAGATGCCTTCCTTCAGGCGGTAGTCAAAATACAGTTCCTCATTACTTACCTGCACATCAAAATGATAATTCAGGATATTGTTGGGATAATCGGTTTTCATCTTTGCAAGTTCCACATCATGTGTGGCAATGATACAGGCTGCATGGTGTTTAATCAGTTGTTTGATCAGTGCTGCTGAACCCGTATGGCGGTCGAATGAATTGGTGCCTCTTAAAATTTCGTCCAGCAAAATAAATACCTTCTCGTTATTATTCACTTTATCAATGATCGTTTTTAACTTTTTTAATTCAGCATAAAAAGTTGAAGTGCTTTCTTCTAAATTATCTGCAATGCGCATGCTGCTGATGATCTGTACCGGCGATAAACAAAAGTAGCTGGCACAAACAGGTGCACCTGCCATAGCTAGTATAGCATTAATGCCTATGCTGCGCAGGTATGTGCTTTTACCTGCCATGTTACTGCCTGTTACCAGCATGATCTCCCCGGTATGATCTATTTGTAGCGGGTTGGTAACACATTTTGCTGGCTGAATCAACGGGTGCCCGATATCTGCCCCTTCTATAAAAAAATGTTCATCTTTAAGAATTGGAAAACACCATTCCGGCTGATTAAAGGACAGGGTAGATAAACTGTTCAGGGCTTCAAATTCTCCCAAAGCGGTGAACCAGGAAGTTACATTTTTATGATTTAGCTGTTTCCATTTTTCCAAGGCCATTACCTGTTGCAGGTCCCACTGCAGTAAAACATTCAGGGGGATAAACACAACAAAATTAAAACGCAGGTCAAGCCGTTCTAATATTTTTTTAAGTTGTTTAAGTTGTAAAGAAGCTTTACCGCTATCCTGCTTGAACTTTTTTTGCAGATCCTGCAAGAAAGCCGATTTGAAATCTGTGTGCTCGATCAACTGAATACTGTCTGAAAGTACCTCCAGTTCATCCGTCATTTTTGAAACCTGTTGATGCAATGGTGTAACTTTTTTACTGACATAAAATGCGAGCAGGGCAGAAGCCAGTAAACAATAATTCCTGGTATAATTATCCAGTACATCGGTGATATTTAAAACAATAATAGTAAGTAATATCACCGGTATCAAATACCTCATGGCTACCCAGAATTTATTATTGATAAATCTGTTATCCTCTTCAAACCAGCTTTGTAAGCGGACCTGAGTTGCTTTTTGTATTCGTTCTGCGGCACCAAAAGCCTGTAACTGCTGCCGCCATATAGTTTGTGTTGCCATTTCTTTGATGGCTTCCTGTCTTGCGGTAATGATCCCTGGTTTTGCAGGGTTTGATAACCAGTCAGCCAATGTGTGACTGCCCATTTCAGAACCTGTACGGTTTATATATTGATACAGTGAAGCGTGGCCGAATATGTCCAGGTCATTGGCATAAAAATGGTCTTTTGGAATAAACTCATGGCCATCAGCAAAATGAAAATAATTGTGTTCCATTGCCTTTAATTCATTTTCATTTACTGTCACAAGAAATTTATGATGCGCTATGGCAGACCTGTTTTTAAGATCGGCAAATACGAGACGGGTAAATAAGACCAATAGTAAAAGTGCCGGGATAAGCACATACCATAAGCCAAGCGGGTTTAAAAAATACCAACATGCGGCGATACTTAGTATTGCTGTAAAACGAAGCCATGCCAGTGTTGATTTTTTTTTAAGAAGAACATCCAGTTCGATATGTAGATTATCTAATCTTTCTTTGTAATAAATAACTGGCTGCATTTTTTGATTTTGTTAATTGAAGGTATTACAAATTGGGGGCATCCATATATTTTAGCTATCCGGGTTTTATAGACATAAAAAATGTTTTTTTAATCAAAAAAGTCCCCCCGAATTTATCGGGGGGACTTGTATAACTGTAAAGTTATAGTTTATTGAATGACCACTCTGCACATGGTTAACCGGTTACCGTTAAGGTCTCCGATCTCAACCCAATAC
>JBDSGK010000271.1:0-46353 GCA_039919015.1 Ferruginibacter sp. | reverse complement strand
CTACATCATCTTTTTTAAATTCAATTTTATTCAGCACGAATAAAGCATGGGCAGATTCCAAAGCAGGAATGATACCTTCTGTTTTACTTAATTCAAAGGCAGACTGTAATGCTTCTTCATCAGTTGCGCTCATAAAAATGGCACGGCCGCTTTCAAATAAATGTGCATGCATGGGACCAATACCAGGATAATCAAGCCCCGCTGAAATGCTGTGTGGTTCTACAACCTGGCCATCATCGGTTTGCATGAGTAAGCTTTTGCTGCCGTGCAATATACCCGTTTTGCCAAGTTGTGTTGTTGCAGCACTCATGCCACTGCCAATACCACAGCCGGCAGCTTCCACAGCAACCAGTTTCACCTGTTCATCATCTAAAAAATGATAAAATGCCCCCGCTGCATTGCTACCACCTCCAACGCAGGCAATAACGTGTGTCGGTAGTTCAGTTCCTGTATTTATTAATAATTGTTTTTTTATTTCTTCGCTGATGATGCTTTGAAACCTGGCCACCATATCTGGGTAAGGATGTGGCCCTACAACCGACCCGATTATATAATGCGTATCAACGGGGTTATTGATCCAGTCACGGATGGCCTCATTGGTAGCATCTTTTAATGTTTTGCTGCCACTCATTACCGGAACAACAGTTGCGCCCAGCATTTTCATCCGTGCAACATTGGGTGCCTGGCGTTCAATATCTTTTTCACCCATGTACACGATACACTCAAGCCCTTTTAATGCACATACCGTTGCAGTTGCCACACCATGCTGACCTGCACCCGTTTCAGCAATAATTCTTTTTTTACCCAGCCGTTGCGCCAATAAAATTTGCCCAACTGTATTGTTGATCTTATGTGCACCAGTATGACAAAGGTCTTCTCTTTTTAAAAAAACATTGACCTTATATTTATCGCTGAGACGCTCTGCAAGAAAAAGTGGCGTTGGCCTGCCCACATAATCCCTGAGTAATTGCAGGTATTCATTTTGAAAACCTTCTTCATACATTATATCCAGGTAATTATCCTGCAATTCTTTAACATTGGGGTATAACATCTCCGGGATGAAAGCACCCCCGAAGTTGCCATAATAACCATGTTCATCTACACCCCAAACCCCTGAAGGGGCTTTTTGCCTCTTTTCTGTTTGCATCATTTATTATTTAAAAAACCTCTTTAATCGTTTTTGTTATCAGCTTTAGTACTTCTATTTAACTTCAGTGGCGTCGCACTCTTGTACAGAATAACTTTATTGACCAAAGTTTAGTTTAACACTTCTTACTTATTAAAAGCATTTTAAAATCTTATTCTCCAAAGTTCCCCCTTTAGGGGGCGGAGGGGGCCAATCCCAACTGCAAAAATTTCAAATCCAGCCATCGGTCAAACTTAAATCCCACTTCTTTAAAATGTGCCACTTCTTCAAAGCCAAAACTTTTATGCAGGTGCAGGCTCACTACATTGGAAGCATCAATGCCGGCTATCATGGTATGCATCTTTAATTCTTTTGCGGCTTCAATAATTGGCGGCATTAATAATTTACCGATCCCTCTACCCCTTGCATTTGCTGCCACATGTACGGTATTCTCTACTGAATATTTATAAGCCGTTGGCACCCTGAAAGGGCCAATGCTACTCATTCCTAAAATAATTCCATCCTCTTCTGCCACAAATATGGGAAAATCCTGTTCCTTCCTTTCATCAAACCAGGCTTTCCGCATCTCCAGTGTATGTGGCTCGTAATAATAAATCGCTGTTGTATGCTTAATTATATCATTGTAGATATCCAGTATCTGTGGCAGATCATTTTCTGTAGCATGTCGTACCGTTATCATACAATATCAGCCTCACCCCAGCCCCTCTCCATCCTTCGACTGGCGCAGGAGAGAGGGAACTCGAAGTTGGCAGTTTATTAATTTAATACTTCGTTTTTGTCTTTGCTTTAATCTTCTCCCTAATTAGTTCCCCATTTCCTCAACTTCGCTATAATCTTCTCCATTTTCTCCCCCTGCGGGGTTCTCTGGCAGGAGAACGAACGAAGTTCAAGAGGGGGTTATTTTAACCCCTGCCTGAACTGCAATACCAGGGCCATATCTTTTACACCCGGTTCCTTTTCTACTTTACTGTTTATATCCACCGCATAATAATCAGGATGTTTAAACCCTTTCACTTTAACAACATCATCAACTCCAATACCACCGCTTAAGAAAAAAGGTTTTTCAATTTTTGCTTTGCTCAGCAGTTTCCAGTCGAATTGTTTACCGGTACCACCTTCCACATCTGATGACGCCGTATCAAACAGGTAGTAATCACACACTTCGTCATAGTCAGCCACCATCTCGTCAATTGATACTTTGCTGTCTTTAACTTTAAAGGCTTTGATCACTTCCACTTCTTCTGATAATTCTTCACAAAGATCCGGGCTCTCATCACCATGTAACTGTACAACATCCAGTCCGTAATCTTCAACCACCTGCATGATCTCATCATAATCAGCATTTACAAATACCCCTACTTTTTTCAGGTCGAAATCAGAATTCTTCAGGTCATCTTTGTTTATCTTATCACCTACATACCTTGGCGAATCTTTATAAAATATCAACCCTGCAAAATCAATATCCAATCCGTCTAACTGTTGCAATTGCTTTAGTTGTGTAATGCCGCATACTTTTGTGTTCATCATTTTCCTTGTTTTAATTTTTGTACAAATTGTTCAAATGCAATGCCGGGATCGGGTTCTTTCATGAATTTTTCCCCGATCAAAAAACCTTTAAACCCTGCATCTTTAAATTTCTTTATCGTTTCTATATCATCAATACCACTTTCTGCAATCTTAACTTTATCAACCGGCAGTAGTTTTGAAAGCCTTATTGAATGATTGATGTCAACTTCGAAAGTTTGTAAATTTCGGTTATTTATCCCAACCAGGTCTACCTCATTGCAAATATGGGCCAATTCATTTTCCCCATGCAGTTCCAGCAATACTTCCAGGCCATATTTTTTTGCTTCAATAGCCAGTTCTTCCACTCTGGTTGGAGACAGGATCGCTGCTATTAATAAGATCACATCGGCCCCATAAGCTTTTGCCTGCTGCACCTGTATCTCATCAATTATAAAATCCTTTCTTAAGACGGGTAACGGGGTTATGGTCCGGCAAACGGTAAGATCGGAAAGATCTCCTCCAAAAAATTCTGTATCGGTTAAGATTGAAACCCCCGCTGCCCCAAATCGTTCATAACACATAACAATAGCCGGCGCAGCATAGTCCTCCGTTTTAAACCATCCTTTTGAAGGTGATCTCCTCTTGAATTCAGCAATTATCCCCGTGCTGTTTTCCATCAGCAGGTTTTCTTTCAGGGAAATACATTTTCTGTCAAAGTCGACAGAAAAATGTTTATACCAATCCAGGTCAGCAAAAGTTTTTATGTGCTCAACTTCTGCTTTTTTAGCTTCAACTATTTTATCCAGTATCTTTTGCATCAGCTTCGGATTAATTTTTGTAAAGACCTGTAAGCGTTTCCGCTCTCCAGGCTTTCTACAGCCATTTGATAACAGGCATCATAGGATGGATATTTGCCTGTGCATTGCAAAGCCATGGCAGCGTTAGCCAACACCACGGCATTTTGAGCCCAACTACCCTGGCCTTTTAATATGGTTTGAAAGATCTTTGCGGCTTCTTCAACAGAATTTCCGCCATGAATATCCATCGGGCTTACCGTACGTTTACCCAGGTCCTCAGCACTGTAAATTTTTTCTCCTGCATTGGTAATTACTTTCACATCTCCTGTTAAGGATATTTCATCATAACCATCGAGGCTGTGAATAATGGTAAACGCACTGCTACCCTGCTGGAGTAGATAATTGTATATCCTCGCCATCTCTAAATTATAAACACCCACCAACTGGTATTTTGGCGAAGCCGGGTTAACCATGGGGCCAAGCATATTAAAGAAAGTACGAACACCTAAATTTTTTCTTATCGGCCCAACAACTTTTAATGCCGGGTGAAACATAGGTGCATGCAAAAAACAAATATTGGCTTCATCCAGTTCTTTATTCAGCAGTTCATTGTCTTTTTTAAAAGTATAACCCAATTGCTCCATCACATTGCTACTGCCGCTGATAGAAGATGCGCCGTAGTTACCATGCTTGGCAACTTTGGTACCGGTACCTGCAACAATAAAAGAACTCAAAGTAGAAATATTGAACGTATTTTTCCCATCACCACCCGTACCAACAATGTCGATAACGTCCTGGCCATTCAGATCGACGGGAACACAAAGTTCCATCAATGCATCTCTAAAGCCTTGTAATTCTTCAATCGTGATACTTCTCATCAGGTACACAGTAATAAATGCAGCAATCTCTGCATCACTATATACATTGTTAGAAATATTATGCAATACTTCTTTGGCCTGTTCTCTTGAAAGGCTTTTATGTTCGAATAAATAGTTTAAGATCTTTTTCATAGCCCTGTCCCCCCCGCGGCGGAAAACTTAAATTTTTACTTTATTATTAATAGTTTGTTCTTTTAAATTCATCTGCACATTTATTTCCCTTATGCTTCTTAGAGTTTCCTTTCAGGGGGCGGAGGGGGCCAACCAATTCCGCATGATCTTTTCTCCATCAGGTGTTAATACACTCTCGGGATGAAACTGCACCCCCTGCACATCAAATGTTTTATGCTGTAGTCCCATGATATATCCGTTTTCATCTCTTGCCGTTACTTCCAGTTCAGCTGGAAAATTTTCATCACTTACGATCCAGCTATGGTAGCGACCAACTTCTATTATCTCCGGTAACCCCTCCAATACTTTTGATTTTTGACTTTTGATTTGTATCGGCGTAGCTACACCATGAAAAACCGTAGTTAAGTTTACCAGCTTCCCACCAAAAGCTTCCGCAATGGCCTGGTGGCCCAAACATACACCCAGTATAGATTTTGTGGCAGCATATTCTTTTATCAATGATAAAAGCAATCCTGCTTCTTGCGGAATACCCGGCCCCGGTGATAAAATGATCTTATCATACACGGCCACATCTGCCAGTGCGATCTGGTCATTCCTATAGACATCAACTTTTTCCCCGGTAATTTTTTCTACAAGATGAACCAGGTTGTATGTGAAGGAATCATAATTATCGAAAACAAGAATACGCAGCCCCTCCAAACCTTCCGCGGGTTGGCGGAGAGGCTTTTGGACTCTACTATTTATAGGTTGATTATTTTCTATTGACATTTTTTAAATTGTAGATTTATCTAATTATATAGCTAAGAAATACTTTCAATTATTTTACACCTGTCTTAAGTCCCTCCTTCGGAGGGATTTAGGGAGGCTGCAAGTTCAATCGCCTGCTTTAAAGCATTCAATTTATTATTTACTTCCTGCAATTCACTTTCGGGATCACTGGCTGCTACTACACCCGCCCCTGCCTGGTAGATCAGTGTATTGTTCCTGGTTAAAAATGTCCGTATCATGATCGCATGGTTCACCGATCCGTCAAAACCTATACATCCAATGGCACCGCCATAATAGCTGCGGGACGTTGTTTCATATTCATTGATGAGTTGCATAGCCCTTATTTTAGGAGCACCACTTAATGTTCCTGCGGGAAATGTTGTAGCCAGCAACCTAAATGGATTTGCTTCCGGCCCAACCTTACCCGTTACCTCGCTTACCAAATGAATAACATGACTATAGTAATTTATTTTTTTGTATTGCGTTACTTCCACTTCACTGCACATTCGGCTGAGGTCATTACGGGCAAGATCAACCAGCATCACATGCTCTGCATTTTCTTTTACATCATTTTCCAGTTTAATGGCCAATGCCTTGTCTTCCTCATCATCGCCGGTTCTTTTAAAAGTGCCGGCAATGGGATGTACAATCGCTTTTCCTTTCTCAACAATGAGCTGGCTTTCGGGTGATGAACCCATCAATTTATAATCTCCATAATCAAAATAAAATAAATAAGGGCTTGGATTAATACTACGCAGTGCCCGGTACACATTGAACTCATCACCAATAAATTTTTGTTCAAAGCGCCGGCTCAATACGATCTGGAACACATCTCCCCGAAGACAACTGGCTACTCCTTTCTTCACCATATCTATATATGCTGCATCGGTAATATTCGAATGCTCTTCTCCTGTACTTTTAAAAGGAAAGCCAGGCACATCCTTACTTTTTATCAGGCTTTCGATCAATTCAACTTCGCTGTCTATTCCATTAAAATGATTTTCGCAAATAAACAGCTCATCTTTAAAATGATTGATAGCGATAACGTATTGGTAAAGCCGGTACCTTATTAACGGAATGCTCCCCCCCTCTCCTTTTGGAGAGGGGCTGGGGGTGAGGTCAAAAAACTGCACCGCGTCAAAAGCAGTATACCCAAACAAACCCTGTGCAACATTTACCGGTTTTATGGCTACTCCTTTAATTTCAAAGCGCTGCATAAAATCCCAAAGCAGTTGGGGTACATCGGCAGACTTATCCAATTTTATGCGTTCGGCTGTTTGCCCTGGTAATTTAAATTCAATGGTTGAAGGATTGCTGATCTCAATTCCCGCAACAGCATTGATACCGATAAAAGAATAACTGTTTTCCCCCGCGTGAAAATCTGTACTCTCCAGCAGGATGGTATCCCTGAACCTGTCACGCAATCTTAAATAAATACCAACCGGTGTGTACACATCGGCAAGCATTTTTTTATACGATGTTTTTATTTCTATTTTTTTCATTTTGTTTTTTGTCTGAACGGGGATTTGCGTGGATTACATGGATTTGTTAGATCTTTAAGCCAGGATCATACTTTGGATTCTCCAGCCGTTTATATTCCAAAGAAATACCGCCAAAATTTAACAGCAACCCTACTTCAAGATTGTAGGCTTCTAAATAATTCCTGGCCTGTGCGTAATGTCCTTTTTCTAAGACTTCTCTTGCTTTTAATTCAATGCTAATAATTCCTTCAACAAAAAAGTCAACTCTCCGCTCTCCTATCTGTTCGCCATCATAAAAAATGAGCATATTAAATTCTTTCACAAACTCCAACCCAGCCTTCCTGAATTCAATCTCGAATGCTCTTTGATAGATCACTTCCTGGAAACCATTGCCAAGGGTTGAATGAACTTTCATAGCAGCCCCAATTATCTTCTTCGTAATTTCTTCATATTTAAATTGTGGCATAGCAGTTATAATTTTAAAATTAAAAAATCCTGTTAATCCATCTCATCCCCCAAAATCCCCGTTCAGACAACAACAAAAAGCCCCAACACATAGTGTCGGGGCTTTAGTACTTATTTTAGTTACATTTAATAACAGCACAGCGACACGTCATGATTTTGACTGCCACCACCAACCGTTATTATTTGTATTGATCATTTTCATTGTTATTGCAAATATGTACACAAATTGCTTAATAAAAAAACTTATTTCGTAAATTCAGTAAAATTTTACAAAATGCTGATACAACAAAAACAGGAAGGTAGCAAAGGTTCATTTTATGTTGAAGAAGCCGGAACAATACTGGCAGAAATGACCTATTCCATGACAGGCAACGACCTGATGATCATTGACCATACCGAAGTTTCGGATGAACTGAGGGGGAAAAATATGGGTTACCAGCTGGTAAGATCCGCTGTTGAATATGCCCGGGCCAATCACATTAAAATATTACCGCTCTGCACTTTTGCAAAATCTGTGTTTGATAAAAAAGGAGTTGAATTTGCAGATGTACTCAGGGACAATTGAATTAACTTCATCAAAACTTACGAAAATGAAACTCATTATATTTGGCGCAACAGGCATGGTAGGCAAACAGCTTGTTCAGCAGGCATTATTCCAAGACCATCATGTAAAAGCATTTGGAAGAAACGTGTATACGACTGATTATTTGCAAACGGAAAACTTACAATTGGTACAGGGCGCATTGTTTGATGAGACTGAAGTATTCAATGCCATTAAAGGCTGTGACGCTGTTCTGTCAGCCATTGGCGGCTCTATGGATGGCACCGATAAAACCCGGACCCTTGGCATGAAGAACATCATCAAACAAATGCAAAAAGCAGGTGTTAAAAGGATAATCGCCATTGGAGGTATGGGTGTACTAAATGCAGATGAAAATTCATTGCTGTTAGATAAGGATGATTACCCGCCAGAATATTTGCCCGTGGGTCTCGAACATAAAAAAGCATATGAAACCCTGAAGGAAAGCGGGCTCGACTGGACCTTTGTATGCCCGCCTAACATCATTGATGCCGGGCCTACCGGTCATTATGTTACCAAAGCTGATTACCTTCCTGAACCAAATAATAATAAAATAAATGCGGGTGACCTCTCAATGTTCATGCTGAATGAGGTAGAGAAGAATGAATATGTTAAGCAACGGGTTGGTATCAGTAACTAAATGATCTTGCTGTTTTTTTCAGGCCATCGAGAGGAAATAACCGTTCATGAAAAAAAGCTGCTTATTAAAAATGATTTCTGTATAATTATAGCTTGATAAACGGCTTTCTTATTTAAGGTATGCCAAAGAAATAAACTTATAAAAATGATCAACATGAAAAAGTATTTTCTCCTTTTATTGTCATTATGCGCTACTACCCTGTTTGCCCAGGATGCCATCGAATATCAAACACCCCCTAAAGAGATTTACGACCTGGTAATGGCCAAACCAACACCTGGTGTAAGTTTCGACAGCAAAGGACAGTACATGCTGGTACTTGAACGCAGCAGTATGCCTTCGGTGGAAGACCTTGGTCAGCCTGAATTACGCATTGCCGGCCTTCGCATCAATCCAAATAATTTTGGCCCCAGCCGCACCACTTATTTCACTTCCATCACCATTAAAGATGTCAAAAGCGGAATCGAATTTCCAATTAAGGGTTTGCCTGCAAATTTAAAAGCCGGCAACCTGCAATGGAGCCCCAATGAAGACAAAGCTGCTTTCACTCATTTCAGCAATACCAATATTGATATGTATGTGATCGATATCAAAAACCGGGGTGCAGTCAAAATAAATAAATCTGCATTGAACCATGTATTGAGTGCCGCATATAGCTGGGTAGATAATAATACAATATTGTATTCAGCAGTAAATAAACCACTGGCTATGGCACCTAAAAAACCAATTGCACCAAAGGGGCCCGTTATCCAGGAAAACTTAGGCAAGGTTGCCGCCAGCCCTACATTCCAGGACCTGATCAAATCTCCTTTTGATGAAACACAGTTTGAATTTTATGCTACAACCCAACTTGTAAAAAATACAAATGGAAGCGAAATAAAAATTGGGAGTCCGGCTATTTACAGCAACATCCAAATATCGCCCGATAAAAAATATTTACTGGTAGAAAAAATTGACAAGCCTTTTTCTTACCTCGTTACTGCATATGGTTTCAACAGCACCATGATAATAACCGATATGAATGCAAACACGGTAAAAGTACTTGCTAAATTACCCAGCAGCGAGGGCACACCAAGAGGGAATGACAATGTATTGAATGCACCACGTGGTTACAACTGGCTTGATAATTCACCCGCAACTGTCAGCTGGATAGCGCCATTGGACAGTGGCCTCATTAAAAAGAAAATGGATTACCATGATGCCGCATATATACTGGCATCACCGTTTACAGGCGGGCCAAAGGAACTGGTAAAAACACCGGAACGGATGTACAATGTAACTGACGTAACCAACGGTTCATTTTTTGTTACCGAAGGATCAAGGGCAAAACATCGCCAGAAAATGAGCAGGCTTACTGCCGATGGTAAAATGGAAGTGTTGATAGACCGCAGTACCGACGATGCTTATAACGATCCCGGTACTCCCCTTACAGATAAAAATAAATACGGACGTGAAACGCCAAAATTATTGAACGGCTCTCAATTGGTGATGCGTGGTATGGGTGCATCTGCAAAAGGCGATCTTCCCTTTTTAAATACATTCGACATCAATACCAAAGAGACCAAACAACTCTGGCGCAGCGAGGAACCTTACTATGAAACAGTAACTACGGTAATTGATTTTGATAAAATGCTTCTTGTAACGAACAAACAAAGCCAGACTGAGCAGCCCAATTATTATTTACGTGACCTTACAAGTAATTCAGCAAAAATGATCACCAATTTCCCCGACCCTCAGCCCGGCCTTCGTGGCATTACCAAACAAAAAATAACTTACAAACGTAAAGATGGTGTTGACCTTGCTGCCGATCTTTATTTACCCAAAGGTTATGACGCAAAAAAAGATGGCCCCCTGCCGGTGATGATGTGGGCCTACCCACGTGAATTTAAAAGTGCATCAGATGCTGCACAGTTGCGAGGCAGTAAATATACTTTTACAAGAGTGGGCTATGGTTCTATTGTTTTTTGGGCTACGCAGGGTTATGCCATTATGGATAATACCGAATTTCCCATTGTTGGTGAAGGCGATAAACAGCCAAACGATAATTTTATAGACCAGCTTACCTGGAGTGCCGAAGCAGCCATTAATAAAATTGCAGAGATGGGTGTTGGCGACCGCAACCGTGTAGCAGTTGGTGGCCACAGTTATGGTGCATTCATGACCGCGAACCTGGTAGCGCATACCAATTTATTTAAAGCCGGCATTGCCCGCAGCGGTGCTTACAACCGTACACTAACGCCTTTTGGTTTTCAAAACGAAGAGCGCACTTACTGGCAGGCGCCCGAAGTGTATTTTGGCATGAGCCCCTTCAGCTATGCCGATAAAATTAAAACGCCGTTACTGATGATACACGGTGAAGCCGATAATAATCCCGGCACTTTCCCCATACAAAGCGAACGCCTGTACAATGCCATCAAAGGGCATGGCGGCACCGTGCGTTTTGTTCAACTACCTTTTGAAAGTCATGGTTATGCAGCAAAAGAAAATATACTGCATATGCTTTGGGAGCAAAATATGTGGCTTAATAAGTATGTGAAGAATTATGGTACGCCGTATGTGAAGTAAGAAAGTCCTGAGCGGAGTCGAAGGGGTCTTTATCCTAATTTCGAGCGAAGTCGAGAAATGGGTTAGTATTAAGATGATACCCTTACCTGAAATAAATTTGATTACATTTATTATAAAGGCTGGTTTACTACCGGCCTTTGTTTTTCATACCATCACTGTGCAGCCTGCCCTGAGGAACGAAGGGTCGCAATCACTTCTTCTACATAACACTGGGGAGCTTTTATCGGAGCAACGCTGATCATACAACTGGAGAAGTGACCAAACTGGAGCTACTTCATTTTCTTTTGTCATACACAGCAGCATTTGCACCAGATGAAAAAATAACTGATACCTTGCAATCAAAATAATTATCCAAATTATCTTCACCCAATGAAACAATTACTATTATTAGCATTTCTTTCTCCACTTTTTTCTGTGGCACAGCAAAAAACTCACCGTTTCCAAAATGATACTTTATATACATCCTGCGGCTTTAAAATTTACCCGGGACAAACACTGCAGATTGGCAAAAGAGCTAGCGATTTCATTGGATTTCGCTATCTCAGCAAGCTTAGTACGCTTGCCACATCATTAGAGAATAATAGCGTACTTGTCAGGGAACTGTCTGGCTATGGTTATTCTCCCACAGGCAGTGCAACCATCAATATAACAGCCGCTATAGTTTATAGGGATGGTTCAAAAGGATTGGTAAGTTTTACACTTGCCTTTGATTTGGCCATCGGCAGGCGCCTGCCGGGCACCAGCAGCGAATTGATTGTACCACAGGAAAATCTCATTTCCAAACAGCAGGCTATTGCTATGCAAAAACCTGCGCTTGAAGAAGACACCTTACACACATCAAGCGGTTTTAAAATTTACAAAGGACAGTTTTTACAATTTGGAGAAGCAACGGGTAATAATGGCCGGTTCAGGTATATAAATGTTTTAACAGCTATCACCCATAGTTCGCTCGAAAACAAACAAATATTCGTAAGGGAAATTAAAGGGCTTAGTTTTTCTGTGTTGGGTAATGCGTATATTGACATTATTGGCTCACTCGTTTTAAAAAATAAACGTACCATGGATGTAGAGCTACACATGGCTTTTGATCATGCCATCGAAAATATTCCGGGCATTCCCAGCGAACTGATTGTGCCGGATGAGTACAGAGATAAACTAAAAAAAAATCCGGAGGTTGAGTTAGAAAGAATGGAAACATTGTACCGGAGCAAAATAATTACAAAGGAAGAATTTGAAGCGGTGGCTAAGAAACTGTCGGCAAAATAAACATCATTTTAAAGCAACATCCCACTGGCGGAGGTGCTCAGAAGAATCACCTGAGGCTTCCTAAATCGTCCGGACTGTGTCCGGCATTTTCTGCCGAGGAACGTAAGTGGCTAGATTGCCCCCGTCAGGTTTTCAACCAACGGCGTATTATGATTATGCTTCCAGCTCTTCATGCTAAAAACTCATGAAAAGCCTTCGGCTTAGTGCGTTCCCACAAACGAATCTACAATTTCCAAAATCTAATTCTTAAATATATCTTTAAATAAAAAATTCATTCCTTTAAACAACTAATAATAATCGCACATGATATCAGAAACATCAAACAAAGAAGAATTATTAACATCAATTGATAAAACCATATCGCAATTAGCTGGCTTAATGTCGTCGCTTGATGAAACCCAGGTGAATACCGTTCCTTATGAAGATAGCTGGACGGCCGGACAACTGTTCAGCCATGTTACAAAATCAATTAATGGTATGGGCGGAGTTATGCTGAAGGAATCAGCACCGGCAGAAAGAGATCAGGGAGAAAGAATTGAAGGACTAAAAAGAGCATTCCTCGACTTCTCTACCAAAATGAAATCCCCGGATTTTATAATACCGGACGAGGGACCATTCCAAAAAGACACTTCCATTCAAGCCCTGACTACAGCTTTCGAAAAAATGAAAGAAAGTACAACCAAGGCAAACTTAAATGAGTTGTTAACTGGTCTGCCACTGGGAGAAATAACCAAATGGGAATTGCTTCATTTTGTTTTGTAACATACACAGCGGCATTTGCACCAGATGCAAAAGATCACTGATGCTTTAAAGAGTAAATAATGCAGATATAAAAAAATATTGGATTTTAAGGCGAGGGCGGGTGACGAAACCATTGGATAGTTCAAAAAACCGTTGGCTAGTTCAAACTTGCATCTATTGTTTTATTTATTTAGTTTTCCGTTTGTATACATTAATTTCTTACACACGATCATGGTAAAACTATTTATTCCGTTACTGTTCCTAAGCACACATGTAGCAGCCCAACCCATTGACAAGCCCAAACTGGAAAAATTCATCGACAGTATTTACAAACCTTTCAAAAAGATAAATGCTGCGGGTTGTGCCATTACCATAATAGAGAACGGGAAACCGGTAGCCAAAAAAGCATATGGTATGGCCAGTATTGAACTGCAGGTTCCTTTTTCGCACCAAAGTGTAGTGAGGATAGGATATTCTGAGTCCCGCGAATTTATTTCCATTGCTGCTGTATTAATGGAGAAGGACGGTATTCTTTCTTTACATGATAAGGTAAGAAAGTATTTTCCGAAATTACCGGAGTGGAGTGATCCGGTAACGATCTGGGACCTGCTTAATCACCGCAGTGGCTTTGTAGATGAGTGGGCAAATTTATTGTTGATGCATGGAGACATGGCAAACCGTTTTGACAAGGAACAGTTCTTCCGGTTGCTGTATACACAACCCGAGCCTGAAATTGAACCCGGTAAAGGATTTATGTATTGCAATTCTGATTTTGGTTTATTAAGGCTGATCATGGAAAAAGCATCCGGTAAGGATCTGCCTGGCTGGATCAGGCAACGGATATTTGATCCTTTAAAAATGAATAGCACAAGAATGCAAAAAAATGCACTGGATATTGTGCCAAACCGTGCGAACAAATATAGCTATAGCGGGGACGGTTTTAAAAATGATAATGTACAGAAGACATCACCCGGCGGAAATTATTTTATACTCACCTGTGCCGATGATCTTGCAAAATGGTCGTCAGCTATAACTGATCAGGCTTCAGAGTTCAATGCGGCATTCAAAAAATTATTACAAAATGTACGGATGATTCCCGGCAAAAAGAATCATTATGTTACCGGGCATAGCCTAGATACTATCAATAGCCATGCAGTTATTATTCATGAAGGGGTTAACGGAGAGAATTATCTTAGCCGTGTACCTTCAAAAGGATTAGCCATCATAACCATGGGGAATATAGATGGACAAGGCTTTTCTGAACAGAATAAACTCATCCGTGAATATATAATGAACGTAAAAAAGGAAGGCTTCGCCAAACCGGTTTTTATAAAAAAACCGGTTGCCCTTAGCGAAGCAGCATTAAAAAAATACGAAGGCAAGTACCGGTGGTTAAACCAGGTGTCATGGGAGAGTTATAACGAGGTCAGGAAATTGAGTGATTTTTATGTAGAGAATGGCAAATTAAAATCAAGATACAGCGGAAATTATGTTATAGAACTGGTACCGGTTGGCAAAGACCTTTTTTATTACGAAGAAGGATTTGGCATGCAGGTAAAATTTTTTCAGCCTGAAGGAAATACAGCAATGAGGTTGACAGCAGACTTTGATGATGGTTTTCCCAGTGACAACATGGAAAAGGAAACTGGTAAACAGTGGTTACCATCAACAGCTGAGCTTAAAAGCTTTACAGGCAAATATTACAGCAGGCACCTGGATTATTATTGGAATTTTGAATTGAACGAAGCGGGGCAACTGGTTTTGAAAAGGCCAACCATGCCGGACAAAATTGTTGAACCCGATGGGGAGAACCAGTTTCATTACATTGCTGAAAAAGGCGTGGGTGATGGATTTGACCAATGGATATTATTCAATAAAAATGCAGAAGGTAAAATTACAGGCATAACTGTTTGGTCGGCAAGAGTAATGCATCACCGGTTTGATAAAATAAAAGAGTAATAAAATACTAATTACATTATTATGGCTGGCCTTTTTCTGTTTCTTTTTATACAAATTCCTTTAGTTTCAACAAACAATTCATAAAACTTAAACCATGTCCCTTTCATCAAACCCGGTTTTACAAAATGAACGAAGCGATATTCTTGATGTGCTTCGTGGTTTTGCATTGCTCGGGATCATATTTGATAATATTTTCGGCTTTACCGGTTACGGTTTTTTTACACAGGCACACCGGGAAGCACTGGCTACCTGGCCTGCAGATGGCCTTCTTGGCCTTTGCGAACTGGCTTTTATTAAAGGTAAATTTTATAGCCTCTTCTCCCTGTTGTTCGGCATTGGTTTTTCTATCATTTTGATACGGAATCAGCAACGCCGGATAAACCCGCTGAAGATCTTTTACAGGAGGCTGATCATACTTTTAATGATCGGTGCAGCACATTTATATTTTTTGTGGGAAGGCGATATCCTGCTATTGTATGCCTTGCTGGGTTTGTTGCTGCCCTTATTCAGGAAATGTTCTGACAAAGCGCTCCTGACCTGGGCTGTGGTTTTGATCCTGTCTCCCATATTGATCGATCTGGTGAAAGTGCTGATGAATATAAAGACCGGGGCATTCCTTGAATCCATTGCAAAGTCTATTGATCAAAAGACGGGAGTTCCTACAGATGACAGTTACAGGCAATATCTTTTTAATGAAGGTAGTGGATGGCAGGAATGGCGGAACTGGCAGCAATCCGCTTTTTTCTGGAGATACGCCGACCTCCTAGAAACGAACCGTATGCCAAAGGTAGTCGGCATGTTCCTGTTAGGCTTTTATGCAGGCAGGAAGATGATCTATGCTCATCTTGAAGATTATGTTTCCCTCTTTAAAAAGATACGACGCTGGGGTTTTATCATCGGCATTCCTGCAAGCCTTGCCATGGTCTACTTTTTTATTGATGACAAGTCTGTTCCAAATGCGCTGGGTTTGCTGGATACCTTGTTCTATGCATTGAGTGTGATCCCCCTCAGTCTTGCGTATGTTTCTTCTTTGTGTTTGTATTGGGTAAAAAAGAAAGGCAACAGCAAATTGAAAATATTGGCAGCTGTTGGCAGAATGGCGCTCACAAATTATCTGATGCAAACAATTCTCGGCATAACTATTTTTTATGGTGTAGGTTTAGGATTTGGAGGAAACATAGGGCCTGTGATCTTCTTTCCTGTTGCTATTGGAATTTACGGGTTGCAGGTCGCTTACAGCAACTGGTGGTTTAATTATTTTAACTACGGCCCTGTTGAATGGATATGGAGACAGTTGACCTATTGGAAACGTTTGCCTCTAAAAAAAAAAACCGGCTAAAAAATCCGGAGACTGAAATATGAATAAATATAAAAGCCTGTACAAATGGATGATCATTCCCATGGTCATCATGCAACTCGGTATCTTTAAAGACTATTGGGGCGATCTTTCTGAAAACGCATGGTCTGTACATATCCATTACTGGACAGGCACTGCCTGGTACCTTTTTCTCATCATACAACCTTATTATGCCACACATGGCAAAATGGCTAAACACCGTACCTATGGCATCATTGGTTTTTTCCTGGCAGGCGGTGTTTGTATAACAGCATTGAGTATGTTGAACAGGGATATAGTAACCACCCAATTATCCAAGGCAGCGCCGGAACAGTTTGGCCCCTTTCAGCCGTGGTTCTTTTTTGGTGTTGCCGCTGTTGAAATAGTAATGATGACAGCTTTTGGTTTTGCTGTTATAAAAAGTATCATACACAGGAAAAATATTGAAGATCATGCATGGTGGCTTACTTCAACCGTGTTTCTCATTATGATGCCTGCCCTGGGCCGTGGTATACAGAATGTATATGTTGACTGGCATCGAAAGGATTTTCCAAATATTGATATCATGTTCCCGCTTTATATCACGCAAATAGTGATCTTCGCCATGATCCTTTTTGCTGCATGGAAATATGCCAAGTTCAAACACCCTGCTACCTGGCTGGCCATTGGAATAAACCTCTTTATATTTTTACTAGAGCCTTTAGGCAGATCAAAAGCAGTGCAATCCTTCCTGGAGACAGTTATAAAAGGATAACTGCGCAAGGATTAAAAAAAGCAAATATTGTTTACATTTATTAAATGAACAGTTTCTTAAAAGATCTTCAAATAAAAATACTCCTGCTTGCTTGTTCATTAACAGTTTTGCTGTTTACTGCAAAGTCGCAGTCTTTGCCGGGTTTTACAAGTACCGGCATTTTCAATGAACAGGAATTAACCATCAGCGATCAATGGAAAGATGTTATTGTCAATATCAACGCACCGGTAAAAATGAATTCCGGCACTAAAACTTACCTGGTCTTTTATGCGTTGCCCAATGGCAACAGCATTGAATGGACAAAAGGAAAAAAACTACACCCGGGTGATGACTGGCATTCTGATATTCAGCATATTGCAGCACAAACCAGGTATGTGCGGCATACCGACAAAAAGAATAATTACATCATAGCCTATGTAATGGCCAAACAAAAAAGCTGGCCTGCATGGAAACGCAGTACGCCTGATTCGATCTTCATCATCAAAAAGGTCATTGACAGCATCAGTCATCTTTTTGAGACCTATCGCCCTGAAATAATATTGAACAGTCACAGTGGCGGAGGCAGTTTTATTTTTGGTTACCTGGATGCTGTTGAAAAAATACCTGCGAATGTAAAAAGGATCGCTTTCCTCGACAGTGATTATGGATATGAGGAAGGTAAACATACCAACAAACTGGTTAACTGGATGCAGGCCGGCAAGTCAAATAAATTACTGGTGCTTGCCTACAACGACAGCATCGTGATCTATAACGGGAAACCATTGGTAAGTGCTACGGGTGGCACCTGGTACCGAAGCCGCCTGCTGCAGCGGAACCTGTCCCGTTCATTTGATTTCAACACAGTTGCAGATACCGCATTCATCAGCCATACAGCTTTGCAGGGAAGGTTACAGATCATCCTGAAGGAAAATCCTGCAGGACTTATATACCATACCGAACAGGTTGCCAGGAATGGATTTATCCTGTCGCTGTTATCAACTTCTAAGTTTGACAGGAAGAAGTACTTTACCTATTTTGGGGACCGGGTTTACGAAAAATTCATCAGTGATTAGAAAGATCTTCATAGCGGTGTTTATTATTAGCGGTATGTTGTCGTGCAGTAACAGCAAACAATTTACCCTGCCAGTTACTGCTCCGGCAACACCAAGAACAAGTGGCACGGATTTTTATAAAACGGTAGCTGCATGGAAATGGGCAGCAAGAGATTCACTGGCGGTGCAGGAAATATTAGCCGGAAATATGCCTTCCTTTTTAAAAAAATTCGTTGCAGTTAGTTCATCCATCACCGACAGTATGGGAATCTCCCACCACGCTATTTTTTATGTATCGCCCGATTATCTTGCTGTAGGCCCAGATGCAGACTGGGCAAGAATACCATTGACCCCGATGGCGGCACAAAAAATTGCAGATAGTTTCCAATGCTTTTTACCAACCCGTAAAATGGTTGATCTTATCTACCAACAGTCGGTAGTAAAGCTCGAACCCGTACCCATGTATGCCTTCCGCGACAGCAGTGTAACCATGTGGCAGCATCACCTTATCATTGAAGGTCAGCGTAAAGGAAGGGCCGGTTTGATAGCAGGGATAAAAAAAGATGTTGTGTTGTCAGGAAAAATATCAAGAGACCCCAAACCCAACAGGGAAGCCATTTACGGCTGGCACCAGTTGAATGGAAAACCTATCCAACCGCTCTACACCGGGCATATTAACTGGTGGGTAGATTACAGTCATGGTATAAGGCTTGTTTGGCAAACGGTGAAAGTAGATGGGATAGAAATGAATTATACTGATGTACTGAAGCATCCCATTTATGAGAAATTACTTTGTGATGAGGACTGGTGTGATCTTTATAAGTATCCTTATTAAATAACGGAGTATTGCCGATGAGCCGCCAGAGCTCATTGAATTTATTTTCTAATTTCGTTTTCGTACATCAAAAATAAAATAACCGGACCGTAGTTTTTCACAACCTGACCAATATCATAATTTGATTTCGCCAGCTAAATAAATGATTTGATGATAATCATTTAATACTCCCCGCTGGCACCGCCGCCACCAAAGCTTCCCCCACCGAATTTTGTTTCGTTGGCCGGTACTGTGCTTCCAAATGTTTCTGCTATCACCAGTGATTCTATATTCATTTTATCCATTGCATACCTCCTGCTAAGTTCGGCAGATGTAAATCCCTTTTTAGGCTGCGCAAGCCAATTTGTAAGTGCATAAGAAACAGCGATCAGTATCATGCCTCCCAACAACATCACAATTTCTACCGGCAGCACAGTGTGATAATACCGCACAGTAAATACAATGGCAGCAACTGCTAACAATCCAACTCTTAATAAAACTGCATCCTTTTTTTGTACCCCCCCGAAAATATAAACCAGCGGAATAAGTATAGTAAATATCCAGAACAACCAGCCAAAGGGTATGCTTTCATTTTCATTTAACCCAAGATGAAACATATTGTTGCTCATTTCTCTTACCACATAATAATTAGCGGCAGCATAAAAACAAATAAGCATGGTAATTTCCAAAACGATACCGCAATGCCGGTAATGCCTGCTGCTGTTTTGTTGGGATCTTTTTTTGACAATAAAATAAATGAAGGCAGTAATTCCCATTAATAAAAAAGGGGTGGTTGTTTTTGCCATACTGCCCAGTGGACTATAGTAAAAGAAAACAACCGCCAGTAAAGCCAGCCCGGCAATGGCGCTCATAAGCTTATCTGTAAAACGAAGAAAAAAATAAGTGGCCAGTACAAAAATGATCAATGCATTTCCAGAAGATGAAATATCGTTCAATAGATTTAACCCGGCAACCAGGCAAATGCCTGTTATCCATAGGAGGGCATCATCTACACCTGACCTGTAATGATTTTTTGCGCCGATAAAAAATTCCAAAGCGCCATAAGATAGTAATCCGAAAAATATAATAAGCCTGCCTATACTTTGCTCTATACTGTCCATAAAGATCAGTGATAAAAGCCCCAGTGAAAAACATGCGATCACAAATGTAAGAATGAACAGGCCAATTCTTATAAAAATATTCGGACTGTAAAATCCAACCGGGAAAATGGTTTCAGCAACTTCCTTTTCATCCTTGCTGATAGTATTTGCATAAAATGCATCTTTAATGGCTTCCCCGGCAGCAAGATTATCCAGCCATATTTTATTGTAGGCTATCATAGGTTTTTAATTTTTTTATTCATCCTTATTAAAAAGAATATGAGGCCTGTGGCGGATAGTATAAAATACAGGCATAATAAGTAAATGCTGCCAATACCCCTATCGGCAGCGTCAAATATCAGCCGGATAACGCAGTAACTGAGTCCTGTATACAAATACAAACTCAGGATGAGTAGGTAATAGAATGATCTTCCCCTAATGGCTTTCCGGTAAAAAAAATAACTGATGCCACACAATACCAGGAACCACAATAAATAAATGGCATCAAAATGGAACATCCCTGCGAGGGTGGAAATAAACAATATATGTGTACCAAAATTGCTGTACGTAAATTCAAAATGCTTTTTTATTTTTTTTGCTCCAGAAAAATAACCTGCAGCAATTAAAAATAAGCCCAGTAAAAAACCGGTGATGATAATTGTTTCGCTGTTAAAATCATTTTGCTGCAAAATTCGGGCGGGTGTAACTGCTATACCTGCCCATGCGGCAAGCGTAGTAATGGCCATGCTGTGTACCCCAAGGTGATCAAAATAATAGGCCATAAAAAACAATACCAGCATGGGTATAAATGTGGCCAACCCATACCTGTTGCCAAATACATTGTATTGAAACTGTAGGTAGCCAACAAAAGTTATGAATGTGAGGCATCCAAGTAATAAGATATAATCGAAAAAAGAATCGGGCGATACAACCTTTGCATTTGAATAAGGGAGCTTTTTTTTGAAACAATAAAAAAAACATCCGGCAGATACCGCAGCAATGACAAACAATATTACCTGGTGGCCGATGGTATCGATATTTTTATAAACCAAAATACTTAACCCGCCACTCAGCAGCAATACGCCCAGGTAAAGCATTGTTTTAAGCTCCCAATGAACTGAAAATAATTTACCGGACCGGGTTGCTTTTATTTTTTGCAGTGATTCATCAGATAAATGCCCATCTGCACATAATTGTTCAAACAATGATAAATTCATTTTGTAAAATACATTATTTATAGATAAATCAAATGAGGCAGGATCTTTGCCCGGTGGAAGCCTATTGTTTTATAATCCGGTATACATTGCCATTCACTGTTTTCAGGTAATATATTCCTTCCGATAAATAACCAATATGTATTTTTTGGACAGCGCTGTTCAATTTAATTTTTTGTACAAGCCGTCCTTCGGAACTTAACAACTGGATTTCGGTATTAAGCAAGCTACTGTTTCGTATGCTGATCGTAAGCTCATTTTCTGCAGGAACAGGATAAATAAATATCCCATCTCCCTTTTCTGTAAGATCTACAGCCAATACCTTGCTATAGCTTATGTTGTTATCAGCAACAATTTGTAAGCGGTAATAATTTAAACCTTTACCAGGAACATGATCGGTATGATCGTACATAAAACTGTGTTGGCTGTTGGCAATGATACTTCCAATGGCAGAATACAATATGCCATCTGAACTTCTTTCAATAATATATTTTCTTATCCCCTGCTGTTCAGCTACTTTCCATTTTAATAAAACTTTTTGACCGGCAGGTAAATAATAATTAAAAGAGATCAACTTCAGCGGCAATAAAATATAAGCGCCACTAATATAAAACCCGCTAAAGCCGGCCACATTAAAACTAACCTCCCACAAATTGGTTGTACTGTTCCAAACAATATCGCCATCAGCAGGATTGATCAATTGTATAGTTCCTGAATAATTACCGGGGGCTGTACCAGTACCATGATATTGGGTAACCAGTAAATTTGATCTGCCCGACACATCCGCAGGGCCGGTTGGCAGGTCAGGGTCGATGCCATTGGCTGCATTATAATTATCAAAATCCTGTTGGGTAAAATAAAAACTAAGCCTTGCAGTAGCAGCTGCTGCATTGGTAGATGGCTCAATATCATAGTGCCTTTGAACGTATGCCTTACCATTGTGAGACTGAACTGTTGCATCTACTTTTACCCTTGCTTTAATGATACCGTTTACCGGGGCAGCGCCTGATGGTAATATGGTTGCGATATATCCACAATTGCTGTTATCGCGGTATTCATTTGTTTCTGCAATATCATGCACATCATATCCGCCATTGTTTGCTATGGCCAGCTGATCACACTTTACCGGCATCACGCTGTCTTTCCTGGAAACATTACTGCAATACGTTAACGTGCCCGCTGCTATATACCTGTCCCTGGCCGGGATGCTGATAAAAGGAACATTGTACACAGCAGGGTAACCCATGGGTTGAAGGTCGGCACTAAAAAAATAAGGCCTTACCGGTTCCAGGAAATAAGCATAGGTTGTTGACAGGTTAGGTGTAAATGCCGATTCCATATTACCTACAAAACCCGCAGACAATAACCTGTAATTTTTTGAAGCAATCGTATTTGGCCCATTGGTGCCCAAACCTCCTAAAGCTATAAATGGAAATATCCCTGAATTACCTGAGCCGGTTACTTCATTATACATCACCATCGAACTATCCCCCGATCCGGAACTGAATGCAATGCCATAATGCAGTGCCCGGTTCCTGAAAAAAATATTGGTCGGACCATTGATACCATGGCTGGCATCGCCACCAATATTTTGTGCTATGTTGCCTTCAAATAAATTAGCATAGGGATAATTGCCATGCAGTACGATATCTCCTGCTGCATCTGCGGGAAGTTCCGTTCTCGTTTGCTGTAGTGAATAATTATACGAATATATATTTCCATTGGCTCCGGCCTGTAATAACATGGCATGGCGTAAGTGTTTGAAAATATTATTCTCAACCAGGCAATCGCCGGTAGATAAATGACATACTACACCATAGCCTGCACCCCCGCCGCCATACGAAAATGCCCCATGAAAATAAGAACCGGTGACCTCGATATTACTGCTGTTCAATATAGAGATATGTGCAAAATTAGCGCTGTCACTTTCAATACCTTTTACCCAGCAAAATGCTGCATAATTAAAAAGAATATTGGAAGTTTGGTTTGCTACAGGATCATCATCAATTCTTTTTATTTTGAGGCATTCGATGCCTACACCTGTTACCATATTGAGTTTCTGTACTGTGGGGGTGCCGCTTAAAGGTATTGCCCTGCGATGTCTTGTGTAACATGTAAATGTATTGCCCAACTTGCTTTTTAGATAAGCGATCTGTCCTACTGTATTATCAGCCCATGAATCATTGATCAGGCCGGTTTCATTATCCTGGTATATCTTAACAAAATTTCCTATCGAAGCTATAGCCGGGTTACTTACTGTTACCTGGTTAGTGTATTGCTGAACGGCTGCAGTAACAGGAGTGCCTGCACCTGGTGATCCCTGCACTACAATAAGATCTGAGGAGCCTGAACCAAGGTCAAATGTAAGTGTTGTATTGCCCGATCCTGTGCCCCGGAGAATTAAACCGCTGCGAAGGTTTATGCCATTGGTAAACAGGTAATTCCCCGCAGGAAAATAAATAACCCCATCTGCAGTGCCCAGGCTGCTGATCGCATTTGCTAAAGCAGCATTGTTTGATACCAGGCCTGTATTATTTCCGCCAAATGCCAGGATATCTGCCACTAAAGAATAGGTAGGCACCACATCGCCCGGGTATCCCGCACGTTGCCAATCGAGCTTAACAGGAGACCCGCCGAATGTTGCTGTCAGTTGTTGCGAAAAAGAAGAATAGCAGATCCCTGAAATAATGATGAAAAAGTAAATTTTTTTCATTTTTCAAAGTTGGATACTTTAGACAATTAGTTTTACCAAAAGTAATTTATTTATTGCAGTGTTTAATTAAATAAATAATAGCCGAGCATTACCCGGCGCATTTTTTTTATGAGACTAATATATGCTATGCTCGTTTGTTTTTTATCTGCCTGTTCAGTCCCAACAGGTAAAGAAAATGATACCGGTATGGCTTCCGAAAACAAAACAAAGGAAGAATTGCTTTCATTGGAACGCATGTGGCTGGAAGCTGAGTTTAAATTAGACACGGCTTACATTGCTACGTTACTCGACCCTGATTTTATAAGTATTTCAGCTGATCACATTTCCAACAAAAACCAGGAATTGAAAGGCCTGTATGATAATATCAGCGCCATGCGAAAAGATAGTATCTTTTTAGACTCCATGAAATTTGAGGATGATATGGTGAACCTGTATGACAATACGGCCATCGTAACTTTTATTGTTCATACCTATAAAAAGAACAAAGGCAGGCCAATAGAAAAACGGATGAGATTTAACGACACCTGGATCAACCGGAACGGAAAATGGAAGGCCGTATCATCGCAGGGAATAGTAATTGAAAAGGATCAATAGAGTCCAAAATTTAAAGATCAACACTATGAAAAAGTTATTGCATACCAAGTACTTTTTATTTTTCACTTCAGTTTTATTGCTGATCGCTTCCTGCAACAGCAAAAGCAAGGAGCCTTCAATGGAAAGCATCAAGGCGATCAACCTTAAACGGGGAGATGTTGTTTTATGTGGCCCGCCTGATGAAAAATTTGGCGCTGTGGCATTTGAAACCTCCTGTTCAGAAAAAGTAAAAAAGGATTTTGATCTTGCCATATCCATACTGCATTCATTTGAATATGATGAAGCAGAAAAAGTTTTTACAAAGATCATTGATGAAGAGCCGTCATGCGCCATGGCTTATTGGGGAGTGGCCATGTGCAATTACCACCCGCTGTGGGCCCCGCCAACAGGGCCCGAACTGGAAAAAGGAGCCAAAGCCATTGCCATCGCAAAATCTATTACTCAACAATCAAAGCGTGAATCAGATTATATTGAGGCCATGGCATTGTTTTATAAAGACCGGGACAAGGCAGACCATCGCAGCCGCAGCATCAACTACCGCAATGCCATGGAAAAAATATATACCGCATATCCAAGAGACAAAGAAGCTTCCATATTTTATGCTTTATCGCTTACTGCTTCTGCAGATCCTGCAGACAAATCTTTCAGCAATCAAAAACAAGCTTACAACATCTTAACCGCTTTATACCCCGGGCAGCCTCATCATCCCGGTATCGTACATTATATCATTCATAGCTACGATTATCCTGAACTTGCAGCATCGGCATTAACAGCAGCCCGGAAATATGCCGCCATCGCCCCTTCCTCGGCCCATGCCCAGCATATGCCTTCGCATATTTTTACAAGATTGGGACTTTGGGATGAATGCATTAATTCTAACCTGGTTGCCGCTTCCGCTGCACAATGTTATGCAGAAAGCGCAGGCATTAAGGGCCATTGGGATGAAGAACTACATGCTATGGACTACCTCGTTTATGCCTACCTGCAAAAAGGAGATAATGTACTGGCGAAAAAACAATGGGACTATTTAAAAACGATCAATGAAGTCCATCCTTTTAATTTTAAAGTTGCTTATGCTTTTGCTTCTATTCCGGCACGCTATGTACTCGAGAATAAAATGTGGGCAGCTGCTGCCGGCTTAAATGTTCATACCGAAAAAGTGCCCTGGCAAAATTTCCCCTGGCAAAAAGCCATTATCCATTTTGCAAGGGTGCTTGGTGCTGTTCATACCGGCAAGATTGACCTGGCAAGGTCGGAATTACAAAAATTAAACACGCTCCACGATACACTGGTTGCACAAAAGGATGACTACAAAGCCAACCAGGTAATGATACAGGTAAAAACTGCTGAAGCCTGGATATTATTTAAGGAAGGAAAAACCAATGAAGCATTGAAGCTTATGAATATGGCTGCCGACATGGAAGACCATACGGAGAAGCATCCTGTAACTCCCGCCGAAGTGATACCGGCCCTTGAATTATTGGGAGATATGCTGATGCAAATGAATAAACCGGATATGGCCCTGCAAACTTTTGAGGCAAGTTTAAAAAAACACCCTAACCGGTTCAATGCTGTTTACGGAGCAGGTTCAGCTGCTGAAAAAAACAATAATTTAGCAAAGGCAAATTTCTATTACACCCAACTGATCAGTATTGCAAATGCTGCAGGTTCAAACAGGCCCGAACTTGAAACTGCAAAAATATATTTGAAAAAATAAAAACACCGATTTAAAAACTTTACTATAGTCTTTCCAAAAAAAAATATCTAATGGGCTTATTTGATAAATTATTCAAAAAGAGGGAACTAAAAAAACCATATGCCCCCGAAGAAGATTATGTAGTAACAATAACAGGAACCAATATCAGGGTTGAACACCCTGAAAGGGAAACAGAACAGGTAATGTGGGATAACATCCAGGAAATAAAATTGATAAATACAGATGAAGGCCCCTGGCTTCCTGACGTATGGTTGGCATTAATCGGTAAAGAAGATGGTTGCATAATTCCACTGGGTACCAAAGGTTATAATGAAGTTTACGACATTGTTTCAAAATATGAAGGATTCAATTTTGAAAATGTAACGAATTCCATGAGATGTACTGACAATGCTGAGTTTCCATTATGGGCTAAAAAACAATAAATAAATCTTTATGAATAAAACACCTCATTCGGTATGCACCATCCGCTTTACAGATTGTGATCCATTGGGTCATTTAAACAATGCGAGGTACATAGATTATTTTTTAAATGGGCGTGATGATCACCTGAAAGACGCATACGGGCTCGACCTCACACATTTTTACCAGCAAGGTGTAAGCTGGGTCGTTGCCAGCCATGAGATCAGTTACCTGCGGCCTGCTGTATATAATGAACGGGTATCTATTCAATCTGCCCTGATACAGGTTGGCGGAGGATCTCTGTTAGTAGAGATGATCATGATGGATGAAAAACGCAGTCACATAAAAGCATTTATGTGGAGTAACTTCATTCATGTTAATATAAAAACAGCCAGGAAAGAAAATCATTCAGACTCATTTATGGACTTTGCCAGATCGGTAGCATTGGATGCTGTGGACGTTTCAAAAGGATACCAGCACCGGTTAAAGGAGATGATCGAAAATATAAAACAGGGAAAGGGTGCCCCGACACAGGAAAAATAAACAGGGTGAAAAGCCTTTTATCATTCCTTTTAACCGCCTGAACAGGGTGGTTCAACAATACCGCTGTGGAAATATGTAATTTATAAGGTCAAAGCATCCTCAAACAAAAAAATCAACATGCTAAAACTATCATCCCTCAAAATTGCTTCATTGCTTTTATTGTTATCTGCTTCGGCCGCTGTACGGTCACAAGGCGTAACAACGCCACGTACACCCAGTCCTGCAGCAGTTATTTCACAAACGATCGGTATCTCAACGGTCACTGTCAATTATTCAAGGCCTTCTGTAAAAAACCGGGAAATATGGGGAACACTTGTACCCTATGGCTGGAATGTCCAGGGATTCGGGTCAGGCAATTCTGCACCATGGCGTGCCGGTGCCAATGAAAATACAGTAATCCGCTTTTCACACCCCGTAAAAGTTGAAGGCAAAACAGTTCCTGCCGGAGATTATGGATTATTTTTTGTGGTCAATAAAGATAATACCGGTGAAATGATCTTATCAAAAGACTCCAGGTCATGGGGAAGTTTTTTTTATGACGCTGCCAAAGATCAATTGAGATCAGCAATACAATTACGAACCATCCCGAATACTGACCTGCTCACCTATGATTTTATTAACCTTACAAAGAATGGCGGCGAACTGGTATTGAACTGGGAAAAGAAACAATTCCCTGTTAAGATAGAATATGCAGTTGATGATATTGTAATGGCCAATGCTGCCGAAGAATTAAAAGGGCCCATTGGTTTTACCTGGCAGGGCTTTAATAGCGCAGCCAATTATGCATTGCAAAACAAGATCAACCTTGAACAGGCTTTAAAATGGATAGACCAGGCAATAGCCACGAATAACAGCTTTGCTACACTAAGTACCAAATCAAATATCCTTGCGGCCATGGGTAAAACAGCAGAAGCTGAAAAGATCATGAACGATGCATTGCCGGCTGCAACAGAAGTCCAGATCAATGCTTATGGTTACCAGTTGATGGGGGCCGGTGCAGCTAATATCGACAAAGCCATTGAGGTATTTGTTATCAATACCAATCGCTTTCCTAAGAGTGCCAATGCCTGGGACAGCCTGGGTGAAGCTTATTTTACAAAAGGAGATAAAAAGAAAGCTATTGAAAGTTTTAAAAGATCGCTCAGTTTAAATCCTGCTGCCAATGTGAAGGCAAACTCGGAGAAGTTTTTATTGCAGTTGGGAGCGAATTAACGGTAGTGGCTCAGTTTGAAAAGCTGTCAGGTTGTCCCGATAGCTATCGGGATGTCGAAGCCGATGTTTTTTATAATAACCCGCCTTCGACATCCCGCCACCGGCGGGAGACAATATTCACCGCAAGAGAATTGATAGGTGGCCTTTCGTTTTAAATAAAATTTCGTTTCTTTAATCTGCCACAGGGCAGATTTTTTTGTACAATAACCGATCAGCTATTTCATAATACAAGTACCATGAAAATATATGCATTCATCAGCAGCCTGTTCTTAATGTTTACCTGTACGCTTGCGGCGCAAACCAAAAAGGATAAGCTGGATGAGATCATGAAGACCTACCACCGGTTCAATATGTTTGATGGCGCTGTATTGGTGGCTGAGAACGGAAGGGTTATTTACAAAAGCGCATTTGGAATGGCAAACCAGGAATGGAATGTTCCAAATACAACCGATACAAAATTCATGATCGGTTCTGTATCAAAGCCGCTTACCGCTATCTTAATGCTGATACAGGTGCAAAAAGGATTAATTGATCTTGACAAAACCATTGCTGACTATTTACCGGAATTCTCAAAAAAGAATGGAAGCCGCATCAGCATCCGGCAACTGTTGAGCCACAGCTCAGGTATGCCCAATTACGATATCATGCCCGAATTTTTTCCAAAGATCAGCAGGCAGAATTTTTCAAGAGAAGAATATGTAAAACTGTATATGGATTCGGCCCTGGTATTTGAACCCGGCACCAGTTATTACTACAGCAGCTGGGGCTATTTTACACTGGGTTATATCATGGAAAAAGTAACCGGCAGATCTTACAGCCAGTTAATGAAAGAAGACATTTTTGATAAACTGGGCATGACGGGAACAGGCTCTTATTACCATACACAGGTTGTGCCTAAAAGAGCAAGCGGGTACGATTACAGCCTGGGTGGTTATACAAGTGCCGATTTTCGCGACCAATCCAATACCATGGGAACCGGCGACCTGTACTCAACAGTAGAGGACCTTTTTAAATTACACATCGCCATCAGCAATAACAGCCTGCTCAATAAAAAACTCACTGATGAAATGTTCACACCCGGCATAAGGCCCTGGCGGTACGGGTTTGGATGGTTTAACCAGAATTTCAGGTACAACCCTCCAACCGATAGTGTCTTTGCAAATTATCATTTAGGCATGACGGAAGGCTTTTTATCTTTTATGATCCGCATACCTTCCACAAACAGTTTGGTAGTGTTCCTGTGTAACAGCTCCCCTACTCATTTTTTCGGGATCGCCTCAAACCTGATGAAAGTATTGTATGATAAACGGGTTGTTTTAAAACAGCCTGTTCATAAAGCATTGGAAACATTGCTGGCCGCAAAGAACGGCGAAAAAGCTGTTGAGGCATATAAAATAATGAAAGCGGATACGGCGCATTATTATATTGACTGGCTTGCCATGGATCAACTGGGTAACCAGTTGTTTACCTTAAAAAGATATGAGGATGCCAGGATCATTTTTGAGAACAATGCAGCAGAATTTCCGCAAAGAGACCTGGCCCTGTTCAGCCTGGCCAAAACTTATGAAATACTGGGCAGAAAAAACGATGCCATGCTTTGGTATCAAAAAGTACTTACCCTTAACCCCAAATATGAAGAAGCAAGGAACAGGGTAAAAGAACTGGAGAATAAATGATCTGCTTACTCTATAACAAGCTTCCTGGTTGCATTAAATTCTTTGGCAGTTATTCTTATTGTATATAAACCTGCTGACAAATGATGGTTAATTGTTAGCACGTTGTCGTTGCTGAATTGCTGTTTTAATTGCAGGCGCCCCGATTGGTCAAACAGCAACACATCAATAGTACCTGGTATCTTTGTCAACAGATCGATCTTAAATTCAGTTCCCGCTACCGGGTTAGGAAAAACATCAATTGAATTATCGGTATCAAAGTTCCTTACTCTTTCAATGGGTGAATAAGAATATTTCATATCCACATCAACCTGCTTCAGGCGGTAAAAAGAAATACCTTTCATCGAATGAAGGTCATAAAAAATATAGTCTGTTAAAATACCATTGTTGTTTATGCCCGGCACTCTTCCTACCGGAGTAAAATTAACACCGTCTGATGAACGCTCTATATCAAAATAAGCATTATCCTTTTCATAAGCAGTTGTCCAAAAAACTTTTACTTTATTATTTTCTTCAGCCCTTGCTTTAAAGGTCTTAAGATTAACAGGCAATTGTCCTTGTGGTGTTTGCGCATTTACAGAAAAAGCAAACAGGACAGCCAGGCAAGCAGGAAAGATCAATTTAAGGTTGGTTAAAACCCAATTTTGGAAACTAAGGTTAAGCAAACTCATAACAGTTGGTTTAAAGAGGTTCAATAGCAATACGAATCCTGTTAAGGGAGGTCTGTTTCAATAGAATTGAATCGGGTAATAACTTAATAAGTTAAGCTGAATTGAATGGGGGCGGTATATTCAGGAGGATATAAAATTCTTGTGTGGAGGACAAATATAGTATAATAAATCAAAATAAGAAATAAATGATGAGGAACAGTAGTGTCTTAATTTGAAAAAAGATGTTTGCCTGACATCCATTTTAAATTATTATTTTTCAACATGAGACACTACCTGAGGAAGTCTTTTTTGGCTACTTGTCATGCCGGCGATATACAAAGGCTATTTTTTATTATTAATACGGGTTCTTAACAAGGTACATATCTACAGCGGCATTTTTATTTGTGAAGGCATCAACTATAATATATTGATACGTATATATGCCATTTGCCTGGAAAGCTTTTTCAATAATATCTTTTAATTTACCAAACTCCTGGGCATTAGTAGTAAATATGTTTACCAATGCTGATTGTGTCAGGCCAATATTTGTAAGATCTGTTTTGGCGACGAATTTTTTAACAGCATCCTGTAAAGCTTTTCCGGAAACACCCTGGCTTGAAATGATCTTTTCAGGTGCATTACGGATAGCAGCCGTTGCAGATGCTGTTCTGCTACACTGTGCAGGCAGGCCACCAATTTCAACTGTTGCAGTGCAACTGCCGGGTTCATTACCGGGATCAACTGTTATCAATGAAGTACCCTGGCCCGAAACAATACTGCCGGAACTGATCGACCAGTTATAGGTTGGAGAAATGGATCCGGGCAGCCCTTTCAGATCCACACTGAATTGAAAAGATGTGCCGGCCAGTACTTCTGATGTTGGTGCAGTAACAGAAATGGAAGAAGGGCAGTTTTGGGCCTGTAGATTCAGCATGTTCACCATGAAAAGCATAGCAAGGCAGATCTTTTTCATACTATTTTTTTTTAAAGATATAATATTATAAAGCCCGCTTCAATTTAAAAATACCGTTTAGCACTTATTTTTTTGTTCATGGCTAATTTCCAAATAGTAACAAGGGGCTGTTTTTTAAATTAAATTGCAGTTAATGGACTCGTTAACACATATTGCATTGGGTGCCTGTATGGGCGAAGCATTTGCAGGAAAAAAAGTAGGCAGGAAAGCCATGATCTGGGGAGCATTGGCACAAAGTATTCCTGATATAGATTTCCTGGCAGCATTGTGGAGTGATACAAGCCAGAATTTACTGGCACACCGCGGCTTTACACATTCAATTTTGTTTTGCATCGCGGTTAGCTTTTTAATGGCTTTTTTTGCAGAAAGATGGCACCGGCCCCATAATATTTCTTTTGCCAGGTGGATAGCTTTTTTCGGCTCTGTTTCACTGGGGCACATTTTTTTAGACGCTTTTAATAATTACGGTGTAGGTTGGTTTGAACCGTTCAGCCACCAGCGCATCAGTTTTAATGTGGTATATGTAGCCGACCTGTTCTTTTCAATTGTGCCCATCATAGCATTGGTAATGCTATCAGTGTTGAGATCATCCAGCAAAAAAAGAAAATTCTGGTGGCGGGCAGGACTTGGCTTTTGCTTCCTGTATTTAAGTTATTGTGTGGTAAATAAGATCATCATCAGCAGGGAAGTAAAGCAGCTGCTGGCCAGGCAAGAGATAAAGTATGACAGGTATTTTACAACACCGGCACCGTTGCAAAGCTGGCTTTGGTTTGTTGTAGCCGGTACAGACAGTGGCTATCATGTGGGCTACCGCTCTGTTTTTGACAAAACATCAACAATAACCATGCAATATTTTCCACGCAATGCTCAATTGCTCGATAGTGTTAAAAATAAAGAAGAACTGAAACGGCTTATCCGGTTCTCACAAAATTATTACAGCATAGAAAAAAGAAGTGACACATTGGTATTCAATGACCTTCGCTTTGGGCAGGTACTGGGATGGGCGTACCCGAAAGAAGAATTTGCTTTTCATTATTATTTACAACCCGATATTGATAACACTTTGGTAGTGCAGCGGGGGCGCTTTGCCAAATGGGACAGGCGAACATTTGATCTCTTTTGGAAAAGGGTAATAGGATATGAAAAAAGGTAACTAAAGTGCCGGCGAAAACAGGCGTGCCAGCCGGTCGGCAAGTTTATAATAGAACGCACGTTTGCTCCATATTTTTTCATTTATTTTTTTGGCGTGTTTTAAGTCATCAAAAAAAACAGTGCGTAACTTTTCCGAGAAAGGAACATCATATATAATGGCATTCACTTCAAAATTCAGGTCAAAACTCCGGTAATCCATATTGGCAGTACCTACCATGGATAATTTGCCGTCTGTTACCATGGTCTTTGAATGAATAAACCCTTTCTCATATAAATAGATCTCTACCCCTGCCTTCAGCAGGTCATAATAATTGGCCTTTGAAGCAGCATTCACTATTCTTGAATCACTTTTACCCGGCACCAGCAGCTTTACAGAAAGCCCACTGGAAGCAGCTATCCTGAGTGCATCCATAATATTATCGCCGGGAATAAAATAAGGCGTGGTAATGAGTATTTCTTCCCGGGCAAGGTATATGGCCTGTAATATTGAAAACAGAACAGCCGGCTGTTCAGAATCAGGTCCACTGCCAACTACCTGAACATATACATCATCATCCTGCTTAGCGTGTTTTGAAAAATGCAGGTCTTCTACCAGTATCTTTTTGTCACAACAAAAATTCCAATCGCTCAAAAACAGGTACTGCAGGTAATATACACCCGGGCCATCTATGCGTAGATGTGTATCACGCCAAAACAGTTTGCCTTTTTTATCATTGATATATTTATCACTCACATTAATGCCTCCTGTAAAAGCTGTCTGACCGTCAATGATTACAATTTTACGGTGGTTGCGATAGTTGATGCGGTTTGCCAGCAGGTAGAAATGCACTTTGGAGAACGGGTATATTTCTATACCAGCTTCAGTCATCCTTTTTTCAATTTTCTTTTTTATGGTCGGACTTCCGAAATCATCATAAATAAACCTTACCTCCACCCCTTCAGTTGCTTTTTTGACCAGCAGATCTATAACCTTACACCCGATCTCATCCTGCTCATAAATATAATACTCCATGTGGATGTGATGCTTTGCATCTGCCAGGCATTGTAATAATTCGGGAAATTTTTCTTCACCGTTGAGCAAATATTTTACTTTATTATGGCAGGTCAGGGGACTTTTCAGATCTTTAATAAGCATAGATGCCAATTCTGCATTTTGCTTTAATGAATTATTTGAGGGTGTAACTATGGATGCTGAGTAGCGTGGGATATTCTTTTTTAGATCCTTCAACAGCTTTTCATCCTGTACTGCTTTTTTGGAGTACCGTTTAGTTTTCCAGTAATTAATACCAAATGCCAGGTAAAAGAAAATTCCAACCACCGGCACAAAGATGCAGAAAAGCAGGTAGGCAAGGGTTTTGGTACTGCTATGTGTTTCAAAAATAATTCTTAAACATACCAATATTAAAATGGCCAGGTAGCAGATAATTACGATAGCGTTCAAATGCATAAATGATCTTATTGTTCATGATGGTGGCAAATTGCCCCACCCTGATTGTAAGATACGCAAACTGCTTGCCAATTATAATATTACTGGAATAGATACCACGGATCGTTACTGTTTGCACCCTATACCTTCTTCAAAACCCAGCAGCTCCTCCTCTTCTTTTTTTGAGATGGCAACCCTTTCGATGCTCTCCATTACAGCCTGGTGTAACACCTGCTGTTTTATTTTTTTATCGGGCAATATAAAACGGCTGCTGATATCATCCTTACCCTCCTGGTTCATGTTAAACATCTTTGCAGGTTTGTTGCAGGCAAAGTCAAATGCCGAAAATTGAAAATGCTTGACGTCTTTATTGGCGTCTGTTTTAAAAAAAACTTTTCTATTGCTGATGTCATACACAATGCTCCATTTTGTAAAATTACCCTGCGATACTTTATCCAGGATCGAGAATGCAAAATCTGTTACCGGCACATCCATATTGGTTTCTGTGAATTTTTTAACCATACTGCAGGCCTTTACAAAACGGTCAAGAGAATTATTGTTCAAAGAAATGGATGTCTTTTTTTCAACTATTGGTTTTGCAGTCTGAACCGAAGATGCATAAGTATCATTTGTAAGCACCGGGAAAGGAAGGTCTTTGTCCTGGTGTACGATCATTTTACCATCCAGGAATTCGACTGTAGCTACATGTCCACCGGCGTCTGCCACCAGGTAATGTATGGGCGTAGCGCTTTCATTGATGCGTAATTTAATATCGGAACTGATCACTTCGGCTGTAGTTGCAGCATTGTCCAGTTGGTATTGTATCCATTGCAATACGCCAACAACAGGCCTTCCATCATCTGCGGGATATTTTGTTCCGTCCAGCCACATCAGTTCAACAACCAGCCCTTTTTCATTCATACCGCCCGTCGGAAATTCTTTCCCGTACTGGTTAAAAGTAATACTGCCGTATGCTGATATCCAGCTGATGGTTGTCGCATTACCCGATCTCATAGAAGTTTTAAAAAGCCCCCGCTGGTTTGTATTCACCATACCGGCACCTGTGATCCAATCGTAATTTCTGCCAAAAACGATCTGGCCGTTCTTGTTGATGCAGAAAGTAGTACAGGCAACGACCAATTGTGCACAGGCACAGAACAGGGATACAATGAGTATCTTTTTCATGGCAACGAAATTTATACAAGCTAAAGAATCTTTTGAAATAAAACTGCAGGAAAAGGATGAGTGGAATCCTTTGGAAAATTATGCTATTTTTATACAAAGATCAAAAAACACCATGATGAAACTAATACATTCTTCCTGCATCTTATTGATGCCAGTATTCATGTTATTCTCCTGCAACAACAGCAGCGAAGACAAAAAAACGGAAACCAAAATACCAAAACTAAAAGAAGAAAATGTAAGTTATAAAATTGACAGTCTTACCATGGACGGCTATATTGTTTATGATGAGAACCTGGAAGGCAAGCGCCCGGCTGTACTTGTTGTACATGAGTGGTGGGGACTGAATGATTACACTAAAAAACGTGCAAGAGAGCTTGCTGAACTGGGTTATATAGCCATGGCGGTTGACATGTATGGCAATGGCAAACGTGCCGATAACCCAACCGATGCCGGAAACCTGGCTATGCCGTTTTATAAAAACCCGGTTATGGCTAAAGCTCATTTTGATGCAGCTGTCAGTAAATTAAAAGAATATGAACAGGTTGATCCTGCAAACATGGCCGGCATTGGCTATTGTTTTGGCGGTGGCATGTTACTAAATTTTGCCCGTATGGGTGAAGGGTTGAAAGCTGTGGTTAGTTTTCATGGCAGTTTGCTGGGCACCCCTGTTGATAAAAGCTTATTGACATCCAAGATACTGGTTTGCCATGGTGGAGATGATCAATTTGTACCGGCAACTGAAGTGGCTGATTTTAAAAAACAAATGGACTCCATTGGTGCGGTGTATAGTTTTAAAACTTACCCGGGTGCAACGCATGCATTTACCAATCCCGATGCAACTGCTATGGGGCAAAAATTTAATCTCCCGATCGCTTATAATGCTGCAGCTGATACTGCATCCTGGAATGAAATGAAAATATTTTTTACAGGATTGTTTAAATAAGGATTTGCTATATGGCAATTAAAAGATCTGCTGTAACGGTAAAAAAAGTCGCTTCAAAAAAAGCTGAAGCTTCGGTATCTCCTGCCCTTACGTCAAAGCATTTCATTGAAAAATTAAAAACCTTTCAATCGGATACCGAACTCAAAAAGATACAGCGTTATTTTAAATCGGGCGAAGGGCAATACGGCGAAGGCGATAAGTTCATGGGCGTTAAGATGGGGCAATTATTTGCCCTGGCAAAAGAATTTGCAGATTTGCCTGTTGCTGAGATTGAAAAGCTGCTGGAGAGCCCCATTCATGAAATAAGGGCTGGTGCTGTAAGCATCATGGATAAAGCATCCCGTAATAAAAAGATCGGCCCTGGCCGTCTTAAAGAATTTTATGAGTTATATATGCGTCGCCACGACAGGATCAATAACTGGGACCTGGTTGACCTCGGTTGCCTGCACATGACCGGCAGTTACCTGTATGATAAACCACGAACTTTTCTTCAAAAACTTGCCCGTTCAAAAAATATATGGAAGCGCCGCACGGCCATCCTCAGCACCTGTTATTTTATAAGGAAGGGTGAGACTGATGATGCTTTTAAAATTGCAGAGATGCTGGTAAAGGATAAAGAAGACCTGGTTCACAAAGCAACGGGCTGGATGCTGCGTTTTGCAGGAGATAAGGACCCGAAAAGATTATTGTTATTTTTAGATAAATATGCAGCTGTAATGCCGCGTACTTTATTACGCTATTCAATAGAAAAACTGGATAAAAAACAAAAGGAGCATTACATGGGCCTGAAGAAAGCAGCTTAACAAATGCACTCATGAACACAAAAGATGCATACGATACCTGGTCGGTACAATACGACAGCAATATTAACAAAACCAGGGACCTGGAGGCTTTGGCATTACAGCAAACCCTGGCCGATATTCATTTTGACAGCTGTCTTGAAATTGGCTGCGGTACCGGAAAAAACACAGCCTGGCTGATCAGCAAAGCCAAAGAGATCACAGCAGTTGACCTCTCCTATGAAATGCTTGCTAAAGCAAAAGAAAAAATAGGTTCTGAAAAAGTAAGTTTTGTACAGGCAGATATTTTACAGGACTGGGATTTTGTAAATAAAAAATACGGGCTGGTAAGTTTCAGCCTGGTGCTGGAGCATATTGAACACCTTGAGCCGGTTTTTTATAAAGCTTCAGAAGCCCTTGTGCCGGGCGGCTATATATATATCGGCGAACTGCATCCCTTTAAACAATATGTCGGCAGTAAAGCCAGGTTTACAACCGATGACGGTGAGCAGGTGGTTACCTGTTTCAATCATCATATCTCAGATTTTGTACAGGCTGCAAAAAAATGCCATTTTGATGTAGTTAATATCAACGAATATTTTGATGAAGATGACCGCTCAGCAATCCCCAGGATCATCACTATACTTTTACAAAAACAGGGATGAGTAGTTAAGTAGTGCATCACTTGGAAAAAAATGTCAGCCTTGAGCTTGTCGAAGGCAGGTTACGGAGTTGTAAATCGGCTTCGACAAGCTCAGCCTGACATTCGTTTTATGATTTTTTTCAAATGAGACGCTACCACCGGTTAAACTATTTGCTACTCAGGTTGTTTCTGATTACATTTAATAAAAAATAAATAATGCTGAAACAGGTTACTTCTTTAATGCACAGGATAATGATCACCGGGTTAATATTCTTTCTTTTTTCCTGCCAGGATATGCCTACCGAAGACGATGCCATTAAAAAGAACCAGGAAGGCATTAATCATATGAATGAAGGGAAATACCAACTGGCATTGGTTGATTTTAATGAAGCCATCAATAACCCCAGGCTTACGCTTATTTCCAAAGGCACCATTTACAGGAATATTGCTTTAACCTATCATGAACTGAATAAACTCGATTCCTCCATTCATTTTTCAACCCTTGGGGCCAAATGTTATAAAAAGAACAGTTACGATTATTTAGTGAATATGGGCAATGTAGATCTGCTTACCGGCAAAACAAGTGTTGCGCTGGTCAAATTACTCAAAGCTGCTGCTTTGGAACCCGATGACCTCAGTGTTAATAATATTTTAGGGCTTATTTACCTGGGAGATTATGGAGAAGAATTTTCGGATCCCGAAAAAGCACTGAACTATAACAAGAAAGCCTTTGAAATAAGTAACAGCAGGATCACTGAAGATATCCTGGGGCGCAATTATTATGACCTTGGAAAATATGAATTGGCCGAAATGCATTATGAAAGAATTCATGAACAATACCCAAATGAACTGAATTACACACTGAACATAGCCATGATAAAATATAAACTAAAAAAGCCCATAGATGCTGAACTGCTCTTTAATAAAATAATTGCACAGGACAGCAGCTATAAAGAAACCATTGATGTCTTTAAAGAGAATAACAGGTAATATGAAGTATAGGGTATTAATAAAAGGGATAACGCTTGTAAGCTTTGTAGCTTTGATAAGCCTTTTTTTGCTGTACAGGATGGGTAAGTTTAATAGTTATTTTGTTGAGGAGGAACCTGCATTCCAAACCAGCCACAATGGAGGAAAGATCGTTTCAACTACTCCTGAATCTGATTCAGCCTGGCAGCTAAGATTGGCTTCATCCAAATCCATGGTACTTATAGAACGAAGCGCTATAAATCCTTCCGTTAAAGGAGCACAAGTTCGTACAACACGAACTACAACTCCTGATCGAACCGGCAAAGAAAGAATGTCCAGCTCCAAATCAATGGTGATGGTAGATTACTTAAATTACGACCCTTTCACAATAGATCAGAAAAAGAGAGCCTATTTAAGTGGTATGCTGATCTACCGCTTTACTTATTTCCAGGACAGTTTAAGAAAGATATCCAAACCATTACCTCTATCATTTCAAAAGATGATCGACAGCATGAAGTTTACTTATAACAGCATAAATTGGTTTGACTTTAAATGAACTTTTTATATCTACTGATAGCAACCGGGGCCAGCATGCTTTTTTTAGCGCTGGTTTTTATTCCAATGGAAAAAGTATTTCCTGCAAAAAAAGATCAAAAAATATTCAGGCCTAACTGGATACTGGATCTGTGTTATTTTTTTGGACAATATTTATTCTGGAGCAGCCTGGTCTTATGGGTTCTTAATTATTTCAACTTCTGGCTTGATGACCTGGTACCCCAGCAATTCAGGGCTTTCATTCAAAAACAACCGGTCTGGCTTCAGTCAATTGAAGCACTTTTTTTAAGCGACTTTTTAATTTATTGGGGGCACAGGCTTCAGCATAAAGTTGATTTTTTATGGCGCTTTCATAAGATCCATCACAGTGCCGAACACCTGGATTGGCTTGCAGCACACCGGGAGCATCCACTGGATTCAATTTACACAGTTGGGCTTATTAATTTACCGGCAGTGATCATGGGCTTCGATCTTGATGCACTGGCAGCCATTGTAGCATTCAGGGGTATCTGGGCCATTTATATTCACTCTAATGTAAGGTTGTCAATTGGACCTTTAAAAATTTTAATTGGCTCGCCTGAACTGCATCACTGGCATCACGATATAGAAAGGGATGCCGGGAACTATGCAAACATTTCACCAATATTCGACAAACTGTTTGGGACATACGTCTGTCCTCCAACAGAACCGGAGAAATTTGGAATTAAAGAAGATTTCCCTAAAAATTATGCAGGCCAGATGCTGAAACCGATGTTCCCAAAATTTATCTGGAAAAGATTTGAAAGAAAACTGAAATGATCAGCGATGCCTGCTTAGCTGGTATTTTTCGTGCACAATAACACTCATCGGTTTTTCATATACTTTACTCTCCACCCAACTGATGATATCCAGGTAAGAATAAACCCTGGTCTCATAGCGGTTCTTTTCAAACTGCTTGATCTTTTGCAATAAGCTGATCAACCCCGGTTTTAATTTTTCGGCCGATTCATATACGTTGTTCCTTAAGAATTTAAACATCTCTTCCTCTACTACGGTCAGGTTCTCCATCCTTGACATAAAACGAAATACCGATTTGATAAGCGACTCAATGATGGCATCGTTGCCCAATTCAAAATGCGCCATCAGGTGCAGGAGGCGGGCATAGCATTGCAGGTCGATACGCATATCTACCGGGCCATTGATAATTTTTTGCAGGTGGTCTATTGAATCTTCGTAATTACCATTTCCAAAATACAACAGGGCTGTTTTGTACTGGATCACCAATACCCGGTGCCTGTCGATATACATCTGGAATTCATCCAGCCCTTTTTCAATGGTTGGCACCAGTTTGATCCCTTCGCCAAAACTTCCTTTCATTAAATGCTGGTTGATCTTGGCACTGGTCAGGTAAACAAATGCCTGCATCCGGAAATTATCATGCTGGTTGGCCGGTTTGGAAAATGTAAATCTTTCAAACCTGGAAAGATAATGATCAAACTGTTTGAAATTCCGCAGGTCATAATTGGCCGTTAACAGGTTGTGCATGCCTTTAATGTAATGGCCTGTTTCAACAGTGATCATCATGGGCTCCCTGTTAAAAAGGTCAACCCATTTTTTGCTGTAGCGGTAATACATCAAAAAATCCTGGCGGATAAAAGCATACCAGCAATAACTTTGGTACAGGTATAACAACTGGTAAAAGCCTTTCACATTTTTTGTATCGATCTGCAGGTTTTGTTTAAAGAATTGCCTCACGCCATTTTCATCCTTTTCATTTCGTGCATGACCGTGCTTTACATACCATTGATACAACTGCAGTGCTAAATTGGATAAAGCGGTTATCTCGTTCCGCTGGCTATTCACTTCATTGGCCTCGGTTGTTAATTTATCGGCGGCCCCTTCGCCACTCCTGGTGATATGCAGTGTTTCAATTTTTTTTTCCAGCGATATTACCTGTATCAAAAAACTTTCCTGGTGATAATTTTTGGCCAGGTCCTTTGCACGTTCCAATATCTTTAAACTCTGCAGGTATAAACCTTTATTGTAAAGAATGCGGGCATGATCCAACTGTTCGTGCAACTGCAGGTCAATGCTGTCGGTACTTTTTAAAAGCCGCAGGCTTGCCAGTAATTCTTTATACAGGTGCGCTTTTAAATTGGCTAACTGGGGTTTCTCAATACCGGGCAGTTTCTTCCCTATTGTTTTCTCGTCGTAGTCTTTTCCCTTATCAATGGCATCAAAAAGCTTGATGATCTTAAGGTCTTCCCGTGATGAACTTCTTTTAATATAGAGTTTAAAATGCCTTTTCTCCGCTTTTTTAAGCGACTTGATCAGTTGGAACAATATGTCTGTTGAGCGGTTGGACATCATAAACTCATTTTACTGAAACCCTTTACTGTAAAGGTATCTAAATATAAAAAAGCGCTTTAGCATAATAGAACACATGCTAAGTTGGTTAGGTGTATAACAATTACCATCTTAGTTTTATGTTACAAAGATGGTTAATTCATATAGCAACGCAATCGCTAAAGGAAACAATCAATCGTTAGAAGGCCAACTGGCCGTTACGCTGAACATGTCAGCAAAGAAAAGAAAATAAGTTTTTCATATAGCAAGCAATCGTTAAAAAGTCACTCCGTTTCTACGGAGTGGCAATTTTATATGCAATTATAGGTAATAATTTAATAACAAACAAAGAACAGGTTGAATATTGAACAAGGAATTCTGAATGTCGAATTCCGAAGTTACTTGGCTTCATTCAACATTCAGAATTCCTTGTTCCTATTTTGATATTATTTACCTGGAAGCTTTTTCAATATTTCTTCCACCGCCCTGTCAACCTGCGGGTCTCTTCCATTCAGTTTGTCCTCAAAACTATTGATCACTTTGATATCGGGTTGTACGCCTGACATTTCAAGGTCCTTACCATCTAAGGAATAACAACCCCAGCCCGGCATACGTACGTTTGAGCCATCAACCAATCCCACGCCACTGGTAAAAATTATCCAGCGGTATGTTTCATTTCCGATGATCGTACCGAGTTTCAATGCCTTAAATCCGGCTGATGTCATTTCTGCATCACTTAAAGACTGTTCATTGATCAATAGAACAATGGGTTTATCAGCTGGCGAAAAATTAGATTGCTGTGTAAGACTTCCTTCGCGGTATTTCCAGTTCAGGTAAGTTTTCTGTGATAAGAATTTCAATACTTCGTCGTGTACGTTACCACCGGTATTGTACCTCAGGTCAAAGATCAGTGCATCTTTTTTATTCAGCTCCTGTGTCATATCAACAATGAACTGGTCCAGTTCTCCCTGTCCCATATTTTTCATATATCCGTATGCTATCCTTCCATTACTTTTTTGATCTACCCTCTTCTGGTTATTGTCTATCCATTCATCATACAGGTTATTGAATAAAGTTGCCTGCGGGTGTACCTTTACATTTACCATTTGCCCCCCGCGGTTAAAGGTCAGCCTCAGTTCCCTGTCCCTTGTAGGTACGGTGAAATAATAATTCCTGTCTTTGGTCTTATCAACATCTTCATCATTCACTTTTACCAGTATGTCGCCGGGTTTAATATCTACCGCTTTTTTATCAGCCGCAGAGCGCTTTACAATATATCTTACCTGGTATGGGTTGTTATCTTCAAACATGATCCCGGTCTCCATCGTTTGATTTTGCAGCACAATGGTTTCATCATCACCCGTAGTACCAAAACCCTGGTGAGAAGAATTCAGTTCGCCCAGCATATCATTGAGCATCACCCGCATGTCGGAACGGTTATTCAGGTACGGCAAAAACTGTTTGTAATAATCCTTTGTTTTGTTCCAGTTAAGGCCATGGAATTTTTCATCATAATAATTCTCTTCTATTTGCGCCCAGGTCTCATAGAACATCTGGTCAAATTCTTCGGAAAGGTTACGCCGGAAAGTGAAACTGATATTTATCGGTTCAACCTTATTCCCATCAAGATTCAGTTTATTGATGGTGCCGTTGAACAGCGCATACATTTTATCACTCACCTCTACAATATCAAACCCAAAAGCGTTATCCGTTCCTGCAATCTTTTCAGTTTTTCTTTCTTCAAATGGCTCTATGATGGTTTTCCAAAGTGCGTTTTTTGCTTCCCCGTGATTACTGGTGAAGAGTACCGTGGTCTTTTCGCCTTTCTGGTAAACCGACTGCAGAAATTGTGCTCCCAATGAAGGGCTGACCTGGTCCAGTCGTTCCATGATCAGGTCGGTATCAATGGTTATTGATCTTAACGAATCAGTTGCAGGAGCAGTTTTTTTGGTTGTATCTTTTTTCTCTTCCTTAAAAAGTTCATTAAATTTATCTATACGGTATGGATCATCAATATTTTCAAGCGGCATACGGTACACCCTTGCATTCGCCATACCAAACGGGTAAGATGCTTTTAATCTTTGCGAAGTAAAAAGGATATATTTTCCGTCAGGCGACCAGATGGGGCCGGATTCAGTAACACCGGTATTGGTCAGGTTTGTTGTTTTGTTCTCTTTGATGTTATGTACAAAGATATCCTGTTCAAAATTTCGGATGGCAGTAAAGAGCACATAATCGCCATTGGGAGAAAAACCCGGGTCGCTGTTTTGAAAACCCCATATCTCGTCTTTAACAATGGCCCTGGGCTGCAGGGTTTTCAGGTCCAGCAGTTTTACTTCGTCCCTGCCGCAGAGATAAACAGCCTGTGTTCTTTTTTTATTCATCACAATGCTGCGGCTGTTCTTCTGATCAGCAGTAAGTTGTTTGATCGTACCGTTTCCATCAGCAGCAATGGTATATAAATTGGTGTACCCGTTAAGTGTCTGGTTAAATAATAAGGTCCGGTTATCGCTCATCCATCTTACCTCGATCGCTCTTTCCCTGGACCTGCGGTTGATCTGCTGAATGAATTTTCCTTCTACATCGCTTACAAATAGTTCACCCCTGGATGTAAAAGCAAGTTTCTTTCCATCAGGAGAAATATCGTAGCCCGAAATTTTTCCCTTTACATCAAAATCTTTTTCTTTGGGCAATGTATTGTTGCGGATGATGGCAATATTCAGTTTGCTTGAGGCATCTGTTTTCACATCATAGATCCAGAGCTGGTAATCTTTTTCAAATACTATTTTTCCGCCATTGGCATTCACCTGCGGTGTTTTTATAGAAGATGAGAAGCGGGTTAACCCTTTTTTGCTGCTGTTATCCAATGTATATAAATTGTATTCACCATTGGCTTCATCAGAAATGAAATACATGTTCCCGTTCCTGTCGATGGTGGCAGCAAAGTCTTTTCCCTGCCAATCGGTATATTTTTTGTGTTGCTTTGTTTTTGGGTTGTATGATTGAATATCGGGATTGAATGGCCCTTTGTATCTTTTACGCTGTGCCTGGTTACTGCTTTCCCAGGTATCATTAAAGAATATCTCTCCTGAAGTTGGATGCTCAATTAAATTATGATCAAATTGAAAAAAATAATTACCAAATACACGTTGAGGTGTTCCCCCATCAGCGCTTACTTTAAATCCGGCTGCCTGGCCCATACGACCACTGGTGAAATAAATGGATTTGGAATCCCAACTCCAACCGCTAACATCATCCCCGGTACTGTGATAAGTGATCTGCTTTACCTCACCACCATTAACGGGTATCACAAAAACATCTGGGTTTCCATACTGCCTTCCTGTAAAAGCTATCCATTTGCCATCAGGCGAAACCCTGGCACTTGTTTCGTAGCCCTGCATGGCGGTTAACCTGCTGGCCTGGCCGGTACTAACACTGGCTTTCCACAGATCAGCTTCAAAACTAAAAATAACGGTTTGCCCATCAGGCGTAAGCGTTGGATTAGAAAGAAAATAGGCGTTATTATCCTGGGCAGATAATAAAACAGACAATAGTAAAAACTGGATGGTTACTAAAATAGATCTCATTGCAATTGGTTTTGAGCCGTGAATATACAGCCATACCGATTTATTGCAATACCGTTTATAGAAAAGCTACGGGAAAACATATGGTTACTTACTTTCCGCCAAACACTTTCTTCAAAATATCGGTCACCTGTGCAGCGGGGTCCTTGCGTATCTTTTGTTCTTCGAGGCCGATATTATAAAACAAGCCGCTTAAAGCCCTTTCGGTAACGTAGGCGGTAAGGTCAGTATTAACCTGGTTGCTTGAAAACCTATTATAAGTTGTGAAAAGGTCTTTCCAGTATTTGGTGGCATCTACTTTTACAAGCGATGCTTCAATAACCGGCCTGAATTTTTCGGTAAGTTCCCTGGTTGTTACCGTTTTTAAATAATCTGTTGCGGCAAAATCTCCGCCACGTAATATTTTCAACCCATCAGTGATGCTCATTTTTTTTATGGCATCCCAAAAAATGTTAGCCACGCCGCTTGCAGCATCTTCTGCAGCACGGTTCATAGAGAGTACCGCTTTATCAACCATATTGCCCATTCCCACATTGCGGAGCGTTCTCTCCACTTTCTTTGCCTCTTCGGGCATTAATATCTTAATGGCAGCATCTCCAAAAAATCCATCAAGTTTACTCAATTTTTTGCTGCTGTTGCCGGTACCCACACGAAGGGCGTCTTTTAATCCGCTGATGATGTCTTCATTGCTGAGGTTGGTGCCGGTTGCCGGAGAAACCGTTTTGGTAACTTTATCGAATAATCCCTTGAGCCCCTGGGCCGGTAGTATTTTCACTGCCAATAAAATGACGGCACTTAATATAATTTTTTTCATAGTTTACTTATGGTTATCCCGGCAAATATACTGGCAATGGTGCTAACAAAGGGTTAAAAAACAGCAAATTACAGGTACAACAAAGGTTCATTTTTGACTTTTGCTCCTATTTTCTGAGAGGATCAACCAAACCATTATTAAATACCTAAATTTGTCAGATTAAAATTCACATATGAAAAAATATATCCTCCTTTTAATTATCAGTATTTCCATTTTCTTTAAAGGTTTTGCCGAAGAAGGCATGTGGTTGCCCCAGTTATTGCAAACACTTAATGAAAAAGAAATGAAGCGGATGGGCATGAAGATAAGTGCCGCCGATATTTACAGCATCAG